>NZ_JPOG01000001.1:2217250-2534000 GCF_000733765.1 Algiphilus aromaticivorans DG1253
GGGCTGGCCCGGACACCTCATCGACATTCTCGCTGTCTTCGCCACCATGTTCGGCTTGGCGACCTCGCTGGGCTTCGGCGCCCAGCAGGCAGGCGCGGGTCTGCATTACCTCTTCAACACGCCCGAAGGAATCCCGACGCAGGTGGGACTGGTCATCGGCATTACCTCGGTGGCGTTGATTTCGGTGCTGCGTGGCCTGGACGGCGGCGTCAAGCGTCTGTCCGAGCTCAACATGATGCTGGCGCTGCTGCTGCTGCTCTTCGTCATCGCGGTGGGCGGCGTGGTCGATATCATCACCGGTTTCTTCGGCGCCGCTTATTACTACGCTCGCGACGTCCTCCCGCTGAGCAACCCGGTCGGCCGCGAGGACCTCGACTTCATGCACGGCTGGACGACCTTCTACTGGGCCTGGTGGATTTCCTGGTCACCCTTCGTCGGCATGTTCATCGCCCGCGTCTCGCGCGGCCGCACGGTGCGCGAATTCATCACCTGCGTGCTGGTGATCCCGACCACGGTTTCGGTGCTCTGGATGACGGCCTTCGGCGGCACCGCCGTACGCCAGTATCTGAACACCGGCTACGACGGTGTCATGAAGACGGTCACCGACTACACCCCCGAGCTGTCGCTGTTCGCGATGCTGGAGGCACTGCCCTTCACGGCCGTCACCAGCTTCATCGGTATCGTGCTGGTCATCGTCTTCTTCGTGACCTCTTCGGACTCCGGCTCGCTGGTCATCGACACCATCACCGCCGGTGGCAAGCTCGACGCCCCGGTGGCACAGCGCGTGTTCTGGTGCCTCTTCGAGGGCCTGGTCGCCATCGCGCTGCTGGTCGGCGGCGGTCTCGCCTCGCTGCAGGCCGCAGCGATTACCACGGGTCTGCCCTTCGCAGTCGTTCTGGTGATTCTGACCTTCTGCGTCGCGCTCGGGCTGCGCAAGGAGCTGAGCGATCAGAAGGCCGGCATCGCGCCGACCCAGAAGGATCCGCAGGGCGCCTGATAATCCGCCCGCGGCGCGTCGGCCCCGGCCGGCGCTCTCCAGGCCCCGCGGCAGCACCTGCCGCGGGGCTTTTTCATGGGCGGGAGCCCGTCGGGATCACTGATCCAGCGCTTCCCACCGGGCGTAGGCCGTCTCCAGCTCCGCGGCGATGGCGGCGAGCCGTTTCTGGAGCTCACCCGCGCGCTCCGGGCTATCACGGAAGAGGTTGCCGTCGGCGAGCTGCTCGCCGAGCTCGGCCTGTTCGGCTTCCAGCGTCTCGATCTGCCGCGTCAGGCGCCGGATCTCGCGGCTGTTGTCTTTGCTCGGCTGGCGCGCGGGGCCGCGCTTCTGCACCCGGCTATCCGCATCGTCAGGGGCCTGCCGCGCGCGCTGGCGTTCCCAGTCGCTGTAGCCGCCGACGACATCCTCGACGCGACCGTCGCCGGTGAAGACGAAGCTGCGCGTAGCGACATTGTCGAGAAAGGCGCGGTCGTGGCTGACCAGCAACACCGTGCCCTGGTACTCGATCAGCCGCTCCTCGAGCAGGTCCAGCGTCTCGACGTCGAGGTCGTTGGTGGGCTCGTCGAGCACCAGCATGTTGGAGGCCTTGGCGAAGAGCTGGGCGAGCAGCACGCGGCTGGTCTCGCCGCCGGACAAGGACTTCACCGGGCTGCGCGCCCGATCCGGCGTGAAGAGAAAGTCCTGCAGATAGCCGATGACGTGCTTGCGGCCGCTCGGCAACTCGACGAAATCGCGCCCCTCGCCGATGTTGTCGACGACCGATCGCTGCGGGTCGAGGCTGGCGCGCAGCTGATCGAAATAGGCCGTCTCCAGCTTGGTGCCCAGCCGGATGCGGCCGGACTGCGGCTCCAGCTGACCGAGCAGCAGCTTGAGCAGCGTCGTCTTGCCGACGCCGTTGGGGCCGATCAGGCCAATCTTCTCGCCGCGCAGAATCGTGGCCGTGAAGTCGCGCACCACCGGCTGATCCTCCCAGGCGAAGGCGACATCCTCTGCCTCGACCACCAGCTTGCCAGAGCGCTCGGCCTCGGAGACGCTGATTTTGGCGCTACCCTGGCGCTCGCGCCGCTGCGCGGCCTCGGCACGCATGGCCTGCAGCGCGCGCACGCGGCCTTCGTTGCGCGTGCGCCGGGCCTGGATACCCTTGCGGATCCAGACCTCTTCCTCGGCGAGCTTCTTGTCGAAGCGCGCCCGCTCGGTTTCCTCGGCGGCCAGCGCCTCGGCCTTGCGCGCGAGATAGGTGTCGTAGTCGCCGGGCCAGCTCGTCAGATGGCCGCGATCCAGCTCGACGATGCGCGTCGCCAGGCGGCGCAGGAAGGCGCGATCGTGGGTGATGAAGACCAGCGTGCCGGGCCACTCGATGAGGAAATCCTCCATCCAGCGGATGGCGTCGATATCCAGATGGTTGGTGGGCTCGTCGAGCAGCAGCAGATCAGGCTCGGTGACCAGCGCCTGCGCCAGCGCCACGCGTCGGCGCTGCCCGCCCGAAAGCTGGTCGCAGCGCGCGTCGCCGTCGAGCTGCATGCGCGACAGCACCGTCGCCACGCGCGTGTCCAGTGTCCAACCGTCGGCGGCTTCCAGCGCCGCCTGGGCGCGCGCCAGCGCATCCAGATCGTCCGGTGCCTCGTGAATCAGGCGGTGGTATTCGGCGACGGCACGGCCGGCGGCGCCCAATCCCTCGGCCACCACCGTGTAGACCGGCTTGGGCTCGCGCGCCGGCAGGCTCTGCTCCAGCCGCGCCACGCGCAGGCTGCCCTGATGCCGGATCTCGCCGCTGTCCACGGCCACTTCGCCCGCCAGCACCTTGAGCAGCGTCGACTTGCCGGTGCCGTTGCGGCCGACCAGACAGACGCGCTCGCCGCGCTCGATGGCGAGATCGACGCCGTCGAGAATCGCCGTGGTACCGAAGAACAACTCGAGTTGTTGGGCTTGAAGCATGGAGGGCGTCGTTTCGAAAGAAGGGAACCACAGATTGCGCAGATTCTTTTGCTTTGATGCGCGCTGACTTCGTCAGCACGCCCCACTTAAAAATCCCGAAACCTGCGAAATCTGCGGTTAAAAACAGGTCAGGAGATGGCTCGCGACTCACCCGCTCTCGAGTGCCTCGGCGGCTTCCAGCCAGACGGCCTCGGCCTCGGCGAGGCTGGCGCGCAGCTCGCTGCGCTCGCGTTCGAGGCGGGCGATCTTCTGCTTCTGGCTGCCGTCGTAGAGCGCCGGATCGGCGAGCTGGGTCTCGACCTTCTCCAGCTTTTCGGATTCGCGCTGCATGTCGCGCTCGGCGCGCTTGATGCTGGCGCGCAGCGCGCGCGCGTCCTGGGCGCTGCGCGCGGGCTTGCCGCTGCCGTCGACGTCGCGGCTTTCGGTGGAAAGCAGCCAACGGGCGTAATCGTCGAGATCGCCGTCGAAGGGGCGGCAAGTACCACCCGCAACCAGCCACAGCCGGTCGCAGGTCGTTGCCACCAGATGCCGATCGTGGGTGACCAGCACCATCGCGCCCTCGAAGCTGAGCAGCGCTTCCTCCAGCGCGGCGCGCATATCCATGTCGAGGTGGTTGGTCGGCTCGTCGAGCAGCAGCAGATTCGGCTGCTGGTAGACCAGCATGGCCAGGCCGAGGCGGGCCTTCTCGCCGCCGGACAGCGGCGCGATGGGCTGGAAGACGCGCTCGCCCTGGAAATGGAAGCGCCCCAGCCAGCCGCGCAGCTGCTGATCGCGCGCGGCCGGATCCAGCCGCTGCATGAGCAGCATCGGCGAGGCCTCGGGGTCCAGCGTATCGACCTGGTGCTGGTCGAAATAGCCGACGCGCAGGCCCGGCGCGTGCATGAGCTGGCCGGCGGCTGCCTTCAGGCGGCCGCCCATGAGCTTGACCAGCGTCGACTTGCCGGCACCGTTGCGGCCGAGCAGGCCGATGCGGTCGCCCGGCTCCAGGCCGAGCTTGAGCTCGCGCAGCACCGTGGTGTCGCCGTAGGCCGCGCGCACGCCGTCCATGCGCAGCAGCGGCGACGGCACGCTGTCCGCCTTCGGGAAGGTGAAGCGGAACTCGCTCTCCGCGCGCACCGGCGCCACCTGCTGCATGCGCTCGATGGCCTTGATGCGCGACTGCGCCTGGCGCGCCTTGGTGGCCTGGGCGCGGAAGCGGTCGACGAAGGCCTGCATGTGCGCCAGCTGTGCCTGCTGCTTGGCGTGCTGGGCCGCCTGCTGGGACAGATGCTCGGCGCGCTGGCGCTCGAAGCTGGAGAAATTGCCGTCGTAGAGGCTGACCACGCCGTTGCCGATGTGCAGGGTGTGATCGGTGACGGCGTCCAGGAAATCGCGGTCATGCGATACCACCACCAGCGTGCCCTGGAAATGGCGCAGCCAGTCCTGCACCCAGAGCACGGCGTCCAGGTCGAGATGGTTGGTCGGCTCGTCGAGCAGCATCAGGTCGGCGCGGCGCATCAACGCCTGCGCCAGGTTCAGGCGCATGCGCCAGCCGCCCGAGAAAGCGGATACCGGCTCGGACTGCACGGTCGTGTCGAAGCCCAGCCCGTCGAGCAGACGTGCCGCCCGAGCGCGCGCCGCGTAGCCGCCGATGGCGTGCAGCCGCTCGTGAATGCGGCCGATGGCCTCGCCGTCGCCGGACTCGTTGGCCGACTCCAGTTCGGCTTCCAGCTTGCGCAGCTCGACGTCGCCGTCCAGCGCATAATCCAGCGCCGACTGCGAAAGCGCCGGGGTCTCCTGCGCCACCGTGGCGATGTCGATGCCGCGCTGCAGGCTGAGCTCGCCCTGGTCCGGGCTGATGCGGCCCAGCATCATCTCGAAGAGGCTGGACTTGCCGCAGCCGTTGCGCCCGACCAGCCCGACGCGCCAGCCCGGGTGCAGCGTGAAGCCGGCCTCGGCGAAGAGAAGATGGCTCCCGCGGCGGAGACTGAGTTGGGAGGCGGTGATCATGGGGCGCGCAGTGTACCGGCACACCCGGGGACCGGGGGCTTTGCAGCCTGCCTGTCGGGCTGAAGCCCGAGCCGCAACCGCTCAGCCAGCCCGTGAATCCGAAGCCAGCGCTTCCACGGCCGCCTGAGTGGACAGATACAGGCGCTCGGCACCGATGCTGGCGAGCAGGTCGCTGCGCTCGAGGTGGTCCTGCACCGGTCCCTTGATCTCGGCCAGATGCAGGCGGATACCGAGGCGCTGCAGCTCGTCGTGGAAGGCCGCCAGCATATCCAGACCACTGGCGTCGATGGCGTTGACGCCGGACAGCACGAGCACAACATCCGCCAGCGCGGAATCGTGGCCGGTTACCAGCGCCTGCAGCTCGGCGTAGACACGCGGGCTGGAGGCGAAATACAGGCTCTCGTCAATGCGCACGATGAGCCGCTCCGGCCAGGTATCGACCACATGCCGGTGGATGTTGCGGAAGTGCTCCGTGCCGGGAACGCGCCCGACCACCGCGATGTGCGGCCGGCTGGTGCGGTACAGAAAGACCGCCAGCGCAAAGGCCACACCCAGCACCAACCCGCCCTCGATGCCCAGCGCCAACACGCCGCCGAGGGTCAGCGCTTGCGCCACACCGTCGCCGCGATCGAAACGCCAAGTGTGAGCCAGGCTGCCGAGATCGATCAGCTGCCAGACGGCCACCACAATGATCGCGGCCAGCACGGCATAGGGCAGCGGCGCGAGCAGGCCGCCGAAGAAGAGCGTGATCAGCAGCACCCAACCGGCGGTAACCAGCGCGGCGAGCTGGCTGCGCGCACCTGCGTCGAAATTGACCATCGAGCGCGAAAAGCCACCGGCAGTCGGCATGGCGCCGGAAAGGGCGGCCGCGATATTGGCCCCGCCCAGGCCAATCAGCTCCTGGTTGGCGTCGATGGCCTCGCGCCGGCGCAGCGCCAGCGAACGTGCCACCGATACACTCTCGACGTAGCCGACCAGCGCGATCAGCAGCGCCGAAGGCAGCAGCTGCCACCAGCCCGAGCTGCGGAACATGCCGAGATCAGGGATAGGCAGATCAGCAGAGATCCCACCCACGGTGCGCACGCCCATGGCCTCGGCACCGATCAGTGCCGAGACCAATGTTGCAACGATGACCACCACCAGCGGCACCAGCCGCGACACCATGGCCGCTGCCCCCGCCGCCATGCCTGCCCGCGTCAGCAGGCGCTGCAACGGACTGCGCGCGAGCGCCAGCAGCAACAGACTGACGAGCCCGAAGGCTGCCGTTGCGCCATTGGCTTGCGGCAGCGCGGCGACCAGATGCCGGATCTCGCCAAGAAAGTCGTGACGGCCGCTACCCGGAGCGCCGATCAGGGCGGTAATCTGCGTGCCAACGATGAAGATAGCGGCACCGGTGACGAAGCCCGACAACACCGGATGACTGATGAAGTGCGTCAGCCACCCCAGGCGCAGCGCCGCCATGGCCAGCAGCAGTACGCCGCTCAGCGCCGCCAGCAGGATCGCGCCCTGGATATAGAGCTCGCGATCATCACCTGCCCAGCCGTACAGCGCCGAAGCCACCATCGCCGCGGCAACCGCCACCGGGCCAACGGCCAGCGTACGGCTGCTGCCGAGAAAGGCGTAGACCACCGGCGGCAGGATGCTGGCGTAGAGCCCCATTTCCGGCGGCAACCCGGCGAGCAGCGCGTAGGCCAGCGCCTGCGGCACCAGCAGCACGGCGGTGATGCTGCCGGCGAGCAGATCACCGCCGGCGCGCGCCGGCGTAAGGGCGCGCAGGTCATCAATCAGCGGCGGGCGCACGCGCAGCGATCCGGCCGGCTCAGCCGCGCCCGCAGGCGAGGTTGGCGGGAATGGCAACATCCATTAGTTTCGGATCCGGGAGATGGAGGTTCCTCATTATCTCCACGTACTCGGCCTCGGTCTTGCCGGCCAGTCGCGGGTTGTGCGCCTTCTCCTCCCCGATGCTGGAGGCCGTCCAGCCCTTGTAGTCGTGCGCCGGCCAGAGCAGCGTGTCCTCCGGCAGAAAGAAGAGCTTATTGACGATGGAATCCCAGCTGCGGTGCGGGTCGCCGCCCTGGAAATCCGTGCGGCCGGTGCCGCGGATCAGCAGTACGTCGCCGGTAAATACGCCCTTCGGCTTGTCCGGGTCGAGCAGGAAGCTGAAGGATTCATTGGTGTGCCCCGGCGTATAGATCGCGCGAAGCTTGATGCCGTCGACGTCGACAATGTCGTCCTCCGAGACGTGGGCCGAAACGCATTCGGCCTGCGTGAACTCCCCCATCAGCGTCATGCAGCCGGTGGCCTCGCGCAGATCGCCCAGCGCGGTGACGTGATCGGCGTGCGTATGCGTATCGATGGCGCGCACCAGCTTCAGGTCCAGCTGCTCTATGGCGGTCAGGTACTGATTCGCCTGCTCCTTGACCGGATCGATGATCAGGCCTTCCCGGCCCTTGCCGGAAGCGAGCAGATAGGTGTAGGTGCTGGATGTCGCATCGAAGAACTGACGAAAGAGCATGGGCAGCGCTCCTGCTTGCGTGGATGGCAGAAGTATATATCAATATTGGTATATCGTTATTCTTCTTGCTATAATTAAGCCAGATCATCATGGAGTCCCAAATGCCCGAATCCCACGTCGTCTGCATCATCGGAGGTGGCGCCGCCGGCATGACGGTCGCCTCGAAGCTGCGCAAAGCGCGCCCCGATCTCGATATCGCGCTGATCGAGCCCTCGGACACTCACAGTTATCAGCCGGCCTGGACCCTCGTCGGCGGCGGCGCCTATGACGTCAACGACACGCAAAAGCCGATGGCGAATTTCATCCCGGAGAAGGTGCGCTGGATCCAGCAAGCCGCCACCGACATCGATCCCGAATCGCGCCAGATCACCCTCGCCGACGGCACGCGCATAGAGTACGGCTGGCTGGTGGTGGCCACCGGCATCCAGATCAACTGGGACGCTATCGAAGGCCTCAAGGAGTCACTGGGCAATCATGGCGTGACCAGCAACTACCGTGTCGACACCGCACCCTACACCTGGCGCTGCATTCAGGATTTCAAGGGTGGCCGCGCGCTCTTCACGCAGCCGCAAATGCCCATCAAGTGCGCCGGCGCCCCGCAGAAGGCCATGTACCTGGCCGCCGACAGCTTCCGCCGTCGCGGCATCCAGGCCGACATCCGCTTCTACCCGCCCGGCCCGGCGATGTTCGGCATTCCCTTCTATTCCCAAGCCCTCGACCGCATCGTCGCCGACTACGGCATCACGCCCATGTTCAAGCACGAGCTGATAGCCGTCGACGGCCCCGGCGGCAAGGCCCGCTTCCGCGTAAGCGACGACAAGGGCACGCACGAGGTGGAAGAGGCCTTCGACATGATCCACGTCGTACCGCCGCAGTCGGCGCCAGACTTCCTGCGCGCCACGCCGCTGGTCGATAGCGCCGGCTGGGTCGATGTGGACAGGCACAGCCTGCGCCACACGCGCTACGAACGCGTCTTCGCCCTCGGCGACTGCAGCAACACACCCAACAGCAAGACCGCCGCAGCCGTTCGCGGGCAGGTGCCCATCGCGACGGAGAACCTGCTGGCCGCGATGGAGGATCGCGCACTGGAGGCGCATTACGACGGCTACGCCTCCTGCCCGATCACCACCTCGCGCGGCAAGGTAATGCTCGCGGAATTCGGCTACGACGGCGCCATCATGCCGAGCTTTCCGCTAGACCCGCGCAAGCCGAGGCGCATGAACTGGTGGATCAAGCACCGCTATCTGCCCTGGCTCTACTGGCGCATGCTGAGCGGCGACCTGGGCCCCGACTGGCACCGAGAGCGCGCCCAGCCCGAGGCGCTGCCCGGCGGCATCCGTCCCTGACCCCGGAATAACGGGCCTCCCCAAATAAAAATCGATTATCCCGGAACTCAGCTAGACAACTGTCGTCAGATGCAGTGATAGGCGCTTTGCCCATCACGTGTCTCTCCAGACTCCGGTCACTGTTCCCCCCTGGTGACAGACCGGTTCTCCCCGCCTCGGCGGGGATTTTTTTGCGCGCTCGTCGCCGAATCGGGACGAGCGCTAGACTGGTTACGCGGCCGCGCCCTCGCGCGGCACGGGGAGACACTAGAACGGGGGCTGCGTGTTCACCTCCTTGCAGCTGCTCAGCATTGCGGGCGCCTACGTCGGCGCCCTCTTCGTCATTGCCTGGCTGGCCGACCGGGCGGCGCGACAGCGTCCGCGTCGCGAGCGTCCCTGGACCTATGCCCTGGCGCTGGCCGTCTACTGCACGGCCTGGACCTTCTACGGCGCCGTCGGCCGCGCCGTCGACGACGGCTGGAGCTACCTGCCCATCTACCTCGGGCCGGCGCTGGTCTTCCTGCTCGGCATGCCGCTGCTCAGGCGACTGATCGCGGCGTGCAAGAAGGCGCAGCTGACCTCAGTGGCCGACTTCATCGGTGCCCGCTTTGGCAACGATGCGCGCTTGGCCGCCGGCGCCACCCTCATCGCGCTGCTCGCGGGCCTGCCCTATCTGGCGCTGCAGCTGCGCGGCATTTCGCTGGGTTTCGAAGTACTCGCCGTAGACGAGGGCGTGATGGGCGACGGCCTGCACGGTGTAACACTGATCACGCTGCTGCTGGCCGCCTTCACGATGCTCTTTGGCACGCGCCACATTGCCAGTACCGAGAGTCATCACGGCATGGTGCTGGCCGTGGCAGTGGAGTCCGTGCTCAAGCTGACCGCCTTCCTGGCCGTGGGTGTCGCCGCCGTCTGGAGCCTCGGCGGTATCGCACCAAGCATTGACGCCGCTCGCTCGCTACCGGCCGTGGATCCGATGCAATTCCTGACCGCACCCTTCTGGCTGCAGACGCTTCTGGCCGGCGCCGCAGTGATCGTGCTGCCGCGCCAGTTCCATCTGATGGTGGTGGAGAACACAGGGCCGAGCGAACTTCGACGCGCGCGCTGGGTCTTTCCGCTGTATCTGCTCACCTTCGCGCTCTTCGTGCTGCCCATGGCGGCCGCCGGCATGGCGGCAGTCGGCGGCGGGGGGCCGGACCGCTACGTGCTGGCACTGCCGCAGGCCCTCGATATGTCCTGGCTGGCGCTGCTCGCCTTCCTGGGCGGCTTCTCGGCCGCTACCGGCATGGTCATCGTTTCCTGCGTGGCGCTGGCGACCATGCTCTCCAACGAACTGATCCTGCCCGGCATGCTGCGCGGACGCGGCTATCAGCGCGCCGAGGCCAATCTCGGCGCTCTGCTGCTGCGCGTACGCCGCCTGACCATCGTGGCACTGCTGCTGGCCGCCTGGCTGATCGACCGGCTCATGTTGACGCAGATGCCGCTGGCGCTGATCGGCCTGCTGAGCTTCTCGGCCATCGCCCACCTGGCACCGCCCGTGCTGGCCGGTATCGTCTGGCCGCGCGCTAACCGCAGCGGCGCCGTGGCGGGGCTGATCGGCGGCATGGTGACCTGGCTGGTAACCACGCTGCTACCGGCCACCGTGCCCACCCTGGCGCCCGATACCGGTGCGCAGGACATTCTTATCCAGGGAACGGCATGGAGCCTAGCCGTCCACATCGTGCTGCTGATCGCCGTGTCGCTGACCAGCGCGCCCTCGCTCACCGAGCAGGTGCACACCGCGCGACTGATGGGGCTGCGCGAGCCGGAGACGAACGGCACACGCCCAGGCAGTATCAGCGTCAGCGACCTGACCGTGCTGCTGGAGCGCTTCTTCGGCACCGAGCGCACGCGCGCCTTCATCGCCGACTATGGCGAAGAGCGCGGCACCGCCTGGCGCATGCGCGGCGCCGCCGACGCCGACTTCATCCGCTTCTGCGAGAGCTGCTTGGCGAGCGCCCTGGGTGCTTCATCGGCACGCGTGCTCATCGAGCGCCTACGCCATCCGGGGACCGGCGAGGTCATCGACATCATCGAGCAGACCTCGCAAGCGGTGCGCTTCAATCGCGACCTGCTGCACGCGACCCTCGATCACATGGACCAGGGCGTCGCCGTCGTCGATCGCGACCTGCGGCTGACTGCCTGGAACCATGCTTACGCCGAGCTCTTCGACTACCCCGACGAACTGCTGCGCGAGGGCACACCAGTAGAGAAGCTCGTGCACCACAATGCCCGCAGAGGCCTGCTCGGCGACGAGATCGACGAGGATGAGCCGGTGGCGCGCCGCATGGCGCATCTGGAACGCGGCACCGCCTACCGGCACGAACGCCGCATGCCGGACGGCCGCGTCATCGAGATCACCGGCAACCCGATGCCCGGCGGCGGCTTCGTCAGCACCTTCTCGGATGTCACTGCCTACAAGCGCGCCGAAAGCATGCTGCAGCGGGTCAACGAGGAGCTGGAACAGCGTGTCGCCGAGCGCACCAGCGAGCTGGTCGCCGCCAACGAGGCGCTGCAGCAGGAGAATGCCGCGCGCGCCGAGGCCGAGGCCGACGCCCGCCATGCCCGACGTGAGGCCGAGGCCGCCAACCGCTCGAAGACGCGTTTCCTCGCCGCCACCACGCACGACCTGGCGCAACCGCTGAATGCCGCGCGCCTGTTCAATCATGGTCTGGAGAACGCCACCGACGAGGCAACGTGCGCGGCGGCGACGAACATCGGTCGCTCGCTGGCCGCCATGGAGGCCCTGCTCGAAGGCCTTTCCGACATCTCGCGACTGGATTCTGGCACCCAGAAGACCGATCCCCGGCCATTCCCCGTACAGCGCCTACTCGACGACCTCGCCGCCGAGGCACGTGCCATCGCCACCGATCGCGGCCTGGAGCTGCACACGGTGAGCTGCTCGGCCTGGGTGGCGAGCGACGAAGCGCTGCTGCGCCGAATCATTCAGAACCTGCTGGCCAACGCCCTGCGCTACACCAGCCGCGGACGCGTGCTGATGGGCTGCAGACGCCGCGGGCCGGATCTGCTTATCGAAGTCTGGGACACCGGTCCCGGCATTCCGGCGGACAAGCGCCGCGAGATCTTCGAGGAGTTCCGGCGCCTGCAACCGCGCGAGCCACACGCCGAACGCGGTCTGGGTCTCGGCCTGGCCATCGCCGAGCGCATTGCGCGCCTGCTCGACCACGAGCTGACACTGGACTCGCGCCCCGGCCGGGGCTCGGTGTTTCGGCTACGCATGCCGCGCGCCACCGCCGGCAAGGCCCCCGTAGCGGCCACATCGGGAACCGCCGTGCAGGACTTCGGCGGCGCGAGCGTGCTCTACATCGACAACGACCCCGACACGCTGACCGCCACCGCGGCACTAATCACGCGCTGGGGTTGCCGCGCCATCTGCGCCGCCGACACCGAGCAGGCCCTGCAGGCTTGCCCGCAGCCGCCGCAGGCTGTACTCGTCGATTTCCATCTGGACGAAGGGCATGGCACCGACGTGATGGCAGTACTGCGCGCACATTGGGACGCCAACCCGCCAGCGGTACTCGTCACCGCCGACCACTCCGCAGAGGCCCGTCAGGCCGCAGCCGCTGCCGGTATGCGCTTCCTACCGAAACCGGTCAAGCCGGCGGCACTGCGCGCGCTGCTCAGCCGGATGCTGCCGAAGCGTCGTCGCTCACGCGCGGCGGGTGAATCTGCAGCCGCTCAGCAATGACCGCGGCCTGCGTACGGCTATAGAGTCCCAGCTTGCGCAGGATGGCCGTGACGTGGGCCTTGATGGTCGCCTCGGAAACGTCGAGCTCATAGGCAATCTGCTTGTTGAGCAGACCATCGGCAATCATGATCAGTACGCGAAACTGCTGTGGCGTCAGGCTGGACAACTTCTCTGCCAACTCGGCGTCGCCACCGTCACTATCGGCGTCAATAGCCGGGAACCAGAGATTGCCGTCGCATACGGCAGTGATCGCATCGGCGATGGCATCCAGGCTCGATGACTTCGGGATATAACCAGCCGCGCCGAAATCCACCGCGCGCTGCACGATATCGCCACCCTCGGCCGCAGAGACGACAATCACCGGCATGCTCGGGTAATGGCTGCGCAGGTAGATCAGCGAGGAGAAGCCGTGGGCCCCCGGCATATGCAGATCGAGCAGCGTCAGATCGGCTTCCGAGTGCTGCTCGGTGGCCCGCTCGAGCGAGGCCATGTCCTGCGCCTCGACGACCTCCGCCCCGGCCAGCAGCCGCCCCACCGTTTCGCGCAACGCGGCGCGGAACAGCGGATGGTCATCGGCGATGATGACCGAGGCGGCTGCCGAACGCGGCGCGGCGTGGCTCATGTCTGCCTTGCCTTCGCCTCCGTCACCAGCGTATCGACCACGCCCGGGTCGGCCAGCGTCGAGGTATCGCCCAGGCTGCTGTACTCGCCCTCGGCGATCTTGCGCAGGATCCGGCGCATGATCTTGCCGGAGCGCGTCTTGGGCAGGCCGGGCGCGAAGTGGATGATGTCCGGCGAAGCGATGGCACCGATCTCCTTGCGCACGTGCTGCACCAGCTCCTTCTTCAGCGCCTCGGAAGGCTCGGCGCCCACCACCAGGCTGACGTAGCAGTAGATGCCCTGCCCCTTGAGATCGTGCGGGTAGCCGACGACGGCGGCCTCGGCCACCTGCGAGTGCGCCACCAGCGCCGATTCGATCTCGGCCGTACCCATGCGGTGGCCGGAGATGTTGAGCACATCGTCGACGCGGCCGGTGATCCAGAAATAGCCGTCGGCATCGCGACGCGCGCCGTCACCGCTGAAGTAGCGACCCGGATAGGTGCTGAAGTAGGTCTGGACGAAGCGCTCGTGGTCACCGTAGACCGTGCGCATCTGCCCGGGCCAGGAATCGAGGATGACGAGATTGCCATCGGCCTCGCCTTCGAGGATATGGCCCTCGTTGTCCACCAGTGCCGGCTGGACGCCGAAGAAGGGGGTGGTGGCCGAACCGGGTTTGAGGTCCGTGGCGCCGGGCAGCGGCGCGATCAGGATGCCACCGGTCTCGGTCTGCCACCAGGTATCGATGACCGGGCAGCGGCTGTCGCCGACGACGCGGAAATACCACTCCCAGGCTTCCGGGTTGATAGGCTCGCCCACCGTGCCGAGCACGCGCAACGTATCGCGGCGGTGCTTCTTGACCGGATCCTCGCCTTCGCGCATAAGCGCACGGATGGCGGTCGGCGCCGTGTAGAAGATGTTGACGCCGTGCTTGTCGCAGACCTGCCAGAAGCGCCCCATGTCCGGGTAGTTCGGCACACCCTCGAACATCAGTGTGGTGGCGCCGTTGGCCAGCGGCCCGTAGACGATGTAACTGTGACCGGTGACCCAGCCGACATCGGCCGTGCACCAGTAGATCTCACCGTCGCGATAGTCGAAGCAGTACTCGTGCGTCATGGAAGCGTGCACGAGATAACCGCCCTGGGTATGCAGCACGCCCTTGGGCTTGCCGGTGGATCCGGAGGTGTAAAGGATGAACAAGGGATCTTCAGCGCCCATCTCCTCGGGTGGGCAATCGCTGGAAGCCGCCTCGGTGATGTCCTGATACCAGTGGTCGCGGCCCTCGCTCCAGTCGACATCGCCGCCGGTGCGGCGCACCACGACGGTCTTCTTGACGCTGGCGCCACCGGGGAGCCCCAAGGCGGTATCGACATTGGCCTTGAGCGGAATCTTCTTGCCGCCGCGAACGCCCTCATCGGCCGTGATCACCCACTTCGAGCCGCAGTCCTCGATGCGTCCCGCCAGCGCCTCGGGCGAGAAGCCGCCGAAGACCACCGAGTGCACCGCGCCGATGCGCGCGCAGGCCAGCATGGCCACCGCCGCTTCGGGAATCATCGGCATGTAGATGGTGACGACGTCGCCGCGCGCCACGCCCATGTCGCGCAGTGCGTTGCCCAGGCGGCACACCTTTTCGTGCAGCTCCCGATAGCTGATGCGCGCGTCCTGATCCGGCTCATCACCCTCCCAGATGATCGCGGTCTGGTCGCCGCGCTCGGCCAGGTGCCGGTCCAGACAATTCGCCGCCACATTGAGCGTGCCGTCATAGAACCAGCGGATATGCAGATCCGAAGCGTCAAAATTGACATCCTTGACCTTCGAGAAGGGCTTGATCCAGTCGATGCGCTTGCCGTGCTCGGCCCAGAAGGTCTCGGGATCGCGCACCGAATCGGCGTACATCTTCTCGTAGCCGGCGGCGTCGACTTTGGCGCCCTGGCGCCATTCGGGCTTCACTGGGTGAATATTGCTGCTCATCGGCGGTGGTCTCCTTCGCATGGCCTGTGTGTGCATCTGATTGCGTCATTTATACAAGCTGTGAGCGCGGCGGGCTATCCCACTTTCGTCGCGCTGCAGCATCGCGATCGCCAGGCCTTTCGACCTTTGGCTAATGGACGCACCCCTTTTGTGCAGACGATGCTGACGCCGCTGGATAAGCACATATAGGTCAAGACCATAAAGAGGAGACACGCCATGCGCAGTAGCAACCGTCTGTATGCCGCCGGCTTCGGAGCCGCCTGCCTGCTGGTCGCCGGACCCGCGGCGGCCGTATCGACCACCATCGGCGACACCGAGGTCTCACTCGGCGGCTATATCAAGCTGGACGCCATGTATTCCAGCTACTCGGACGCGGCGGGCGGCAACGCACCCGAAGACCGCGGTCGGACCTTCACGATCCCGGCCCTGATTCCGGTGGAAAGCGCGGGCAGCGATCGCGACGGCGCCACCGACTTCACGGCGCGCGAATCGCGCTTCAACCTGGGTACCAGCACCAGCAAGGGCGGGCACACGCTCAAGACCTTCATTGAGCTGGATTTCCTCGACCCCGCTTTCGACGGCGGTCTGGGCGGCAATGAGCGACTGGTGAATGATTCCAACCCGCGCCTGCGCCACGCCTTCGTGTCGTGGGAAACGCCGATGGGCGGCAGCTGGCTCTTCGGCCAGACCTGGTCGACCTTCATGGATCTCGGCGCCTACCCCGAACTGCTGGACTTCATCGGTCCCTCCGAAGGCATGACCTTCGTGCGACAGGCCCAGGTGCGCTACACCAACGGCCCGCTGCAGATCGCACTGGAGAATCCGCAGAGCACCATCACGCCCACCGGCGGCGGCCGCATCAGCAATGACAACGAGAACCTGCCGGATGCCGTGGTCAAGTACAGCCTCAAGACGCAGAGCGGCAACCTGCTGAGTTTTTCGGGCCTGCTTCGCCAGCTCGACGGCGGCGGCCCGGGCGCGAGCGGCGACAAGACCGTCGGCTACGGCGTCAATATCTCCGGCAAGCAGATGCTGGGTGCCAATGACATCCGCTTCCAGGTCAACTACGGCGACGGCATCGGCCGCTATCTCGGCCTGAACACCGCCAACGGCGCCGTCATTGACAACGACGGCGAGCTTGAAAGCATCGAGGCATTCGGCGGCTACGTCTCCTACCGGCAGGTATGGAGTGCCCGCTGGCGCTCCAACCTGAGCTACGGCTACTTCAGCGCCGACAACGATGCCGCATTGACGGGCAACGGCGTCACCAAGCAGGCGCAGAGCCTCAACCTCAACCTGCTGCATGAACCGGTGGCCGGCCTCGTCGTGGGTGGCGAACTGATCTACAGCGACCGCGAGCTGGAAAGCGGCGCCGACGGCTCCCTGAGCCGCTTTCAGTTCTCGGCCAAGTACGCCTTCTGACCGGCACCGCGAAACGCAGGAGCAACGGCCGGCGGAGCCAGCGATGGCTTCGCCGGCCGTCTGCGTTCATGCCGTGCATTATTCACGCGGAGGTTCTCATGCTGAATGATCCGCGCAGCCGCCAGCGTCTCATCGCGCTCTTCATCGCGGGCTGGCTGCTGTTCAACGAACCGCTGCTGGGCATCTTCCACGGCAGCCTGACCGGCAGCGGATTACCCGGCGTTGCCGTCTGGCTCTTCGCCGTCTGGGCGCTGATCATCATCGCCATCGGCTGGATGAGCCGGCGCGGACGCTGATGCTGCAATCGGAAACCATCATCGCGGTCGCGCTGGGCTATGTCGGCCTGCTCTTCGCCATCGCCTGGTACGGCGACCACCGCGCCGCAACCGGACGCTCGCTGATCGCCTCGCCCTTCGTCTACGCGCTGTCGCTGGCAGTCTACTGCACGGCGTGGACCTTCTTCGGCAGCGTCGGCCTGGCCGCGGAATCCGGCATGGCCTTTCTGCCCACCTACCTCGGGCCCACCCTCATGGCCGTGCTGTGGCCGATTGTGCTGATCAAGATGCTGCACGTCGCGCGCGCCCAACGCATCACCTCCATCGCCGACTTCATCGCCGCACGCTACGGCAAGAGCGCGCCCATCGCCGCGCTGGTCACGGTCATGGCCGTCGTCGCCATCGTTCCCTACATCGCGCTGCAGCTGAAGGCGGTGTCCATCTCCTTCTCGGTCGCCGCCCGCGACTGGCCGGAACTGGACGGCAGCGCCGGCCTGCTCACCGACAGCGCGCTCTACATCGCGCTCTTCATGGCTGCCTTCGCAATGATCTTCGGCACGCGGCGGATCGACGCCACCGAGCGGCACGAAGGCCTGGTGGCAGCCGTTGCCTTCGAGTCGCTGGTCAAGCTGCTCGCCTTTCTGGCGCTGGGCATCTTCGTCTGCTTCTTCCTGTTCAGCTCACCCTTGGAGATCTTCGCCCGCGCCGCCGAGCACCCGGAGCTGCGCGCGGGTTTCACCGGCACCGCGAGTGATAACTGGCTGACCATGCTGTTACTGGCCATGTTCGCGATCCTGCTTCTGCCGCGACAGTTCCAGGTGGCCGTGGTGGAGAACGTCGACCCCGGCCACGTGCGGCAGGCGATGTGGCTGTTCCCACTCTATCTGCTGCTGATCAATCTCTTCGTGCTGCCCATCGCCCTGGCCGGCAAGCTGCTGCTAGGCGCCGACGTGCCTGGCGACCGCTACGTGCTGCTGCTGCCGGGCGAGGCTGGCGCACAGTGGCTGACGCTGCTGGTGGGCATCGGCGGGCTGTCAGCCGCCACCAGCATGATCATCGTGGAAACCACTGCGCTGGCGACGATGATCTCCAATGATCTGGTCCTGCCCGGCCTGCTGCGCGCCCGCGCCTTCGGCAACGCCGGCAGCGGCGCCATCAGCCGCCAGCTACTGCTCAGCCGGCGTCTGGCCATCCTGGCGGTGCTGCTGCTCGGCTACGCCTACTTCCGCATCGCCGGCGAGACGCGCTCGCTGGTCTCCATCGGGCTGATCAGCTTCGCCGGCGTGGCACAGCTGGCGCCGGCGCTCTTCGGTGGCCTGTTCTGGAAGGAAGCGACCCGCGCCGGCGCCATGGCTGGTCTGCTCGCCGGCTTCCTCATCTGGGGCTACACGCTGCTACTGCCAAGCTTCGGTTTCGCGGCGAGCCTGATCGCGGATGGGCCGCTGGGCGTTGCCTGGCTGTCGCCGCACCGGTTGTTCGGCATGGAGGGCTTGCAGCCGCTCAGCCATGGCGTCCTCTGGAGCCTGCTGGTGAATGCAGCGGTCTTCGTCATCATCTCGCTCTTCGGCCGGCAGGACGCCGCCGAATCGGCCCAGGCGGCGCTCTTCGTGGACGCACTCACACCCGGCCAGCGCGACGCCAGCGTCGCCATGTGGCGCGGCGGCGCGCCCGTACAGGAACTGCGCGCACTGGTCGCTCGCATCCTCGGTCAGGAACAGGCCGAGCGCATCATCGGCCGCGCTGGCGACGATGGCTCCGCCGACGCACGGCTGATGCAGAAAGTGGAATCCGAGCTGGCCGCGGCCATCGGCTCGGCCTCTGCACGCATCATGGTGGCCTCCATCGCCCGCGAAGCGCCGCTGAGCATGGAGGAAGTGCTCGACATTCTCGGCGAGACCTCGCAGGCGCACTACCAGAACCGGCTACTGGAGCAGAAGAGTCGGGCGTTGGCGCGGACGACCGAAATGCTGGAGCGCAGCAACCAGCAGCTGCGCGAAATGGACCGCATCAAGGACGAATTCCTGGCCACGGTCACCCACGAGCTGCGCACCCCGCTGACCTCGATCCGGGCCTTCACCGAGATTCTGCGCGACAACCCGGCGCTGGACGACGTCGAACGCTCGCGCTTCCTGGATATCGTCGTCGGCGAAACCGAGCGACTGACGCGCTTGATCAATCAGGTGCTGGACATGCAGCGCCTGGAATCCCAGGGCATGGACTGGCAGCCCAGCCGCTTCGAGCTCGGCGAGACCATCGCCACCGGCATCGAATCGATGCGTCATCTTTTCGACGACGCCGACGTAGCCTTGCGCTACGAAGGAACTTCTGACGAGGTGGTGGTCGAGGCCGATCGCGACCGCATCACCCAGGTGTTGCTGAATCTGCTGGCAAATGCACTCAAGTTCACACCGGCCCAGGATGGCCGGGTGACGGTGACGCTGGACAGCGACGCCGGCTGGGCGCGCGTCTGCGTGCAGGACAATGGCCCCGGCATTGCACCGGAGGACCACGAGCTGATTTTCGACAAATTCCATCAGAGCCGGGATCCGCGCGGCGGTAAACCGCACGGCACCGGCCTCGGCCTGCCCATCAGCCGGCAGATCGTCGCGCACTTCGGCGGCAGCCTCGACGTCGACAGCCGGCCGGGTGAGGGCGCACGCTTCTGCTTCAGGCTGCCGCTGCCCCACTCCGGAGACGCTGCATGAACAGCACGACACCCCCCGCTCGCGTGCTCGTCGTCGACGACGAGCCCGGCATCGTGACCTCGCTGGAGTTCCTGCTGAAACAGGCCGGCTTCACGGTCAGTACCGCCACCGACGGCGACAGCGGCCTCGAGAAGGCACAGGCCGAGCGACCGGACCTGATCCTGCTCGACATCATGATGCCCGGACGCGACGGCTTCGAGGTCTGCCAGACGCTGCGTGCCGACCCCGCCATGGCCAACACGAAGATCGTCATGCTCACGGCGCGCAGCCGCGATGCCGAGCAGGCCAAGGGCCTCGCGCTGGGCGCCGACGACTACATCACCAAGCCCTTCTCGACGCGCGATCTGGTCGCGCGCGTCCAGGAGCTGTTGGCAGCGTGAAGCTCAGGCCCTCGCCACTGACGCGCGCTGCCCTGACCGCCGGTGCCTGCACCGCCGGTGCATTGCTCGTGGCAGCAACGCTGGGCTGGCTCGCGCTGGGGCCAGAGGCGCGCGCCGCGATCGGTGCCGACGCGCGCGCACCGCTTCTGGTCCTGCTACTGCTCGCCGCCGCCGCGGTCGCGGCCATCGGGGCCTGGCGCCTGCTGCGCCCGCATATCGGCATGGTGGCGCGCGTCGTGCACGCGCTCGACATTCTGCGCGAAGCGAACGCCTCCTTCCGGCTGACGCGCGAAGCACCACCGGAGCTGGCGCGCGCCGTCAACGCGCTGGCCGCCGACTATCAATACCGCATCGGCACGGTGGAAAGCCGCATCCGCGAGGCCACCGATGAACTCGCCACCGAACGCGATCTTCTCGCCGCCCTGCTCGCACAGCTGCGCGAGGCCGTGCTCGTCTGTGCCGACGACGGCCGCATCCTGCTCTACAACCCGCCCGCACGCGCGTTGCTCAGCGGCGAGCAGGCAGCCTTCGTCGGCCTCGGTCGCTCGATCTTCAGCCTGTTCCGACGCAGCGTCATCCTGCACTGTCTGGACCGCCTCTCCGACCTCCGCGAGGCCGATAACGAACCGGCCGTGCGGGCGGTCATCAGCACGCGCGACGGCCGCCTGCTGCGTGCGCGCTTCAGTCCGCTGCGCGAAGGCCGGCTCTCCGGATTCTTCCTGACCCTCACCGCGGCCGACAGCGTCGCTTCCGGCGCACTACAGCCCGAGGAAGAGCGCGCCAAGGTCACCGATGCCGCTCTGCGCCGGCTAACGCACGTCCGCACAGCGATCGAGGCGTTGCGCGATTATCCGGACATGGAAGAGGAACAGCGCGAGCGCTTCCTGGCAATGATCGACGACGAAAGCGCGGTACTGGGGAACTGTCTGGCGCGAGGCCGCCAGCTCGACCAAAGCGCTCAGCAGGCCCGCTGGCCGCTGGAGGAAATCGCCGCCGAGACCTTCTGCACCATGCTGCAACGCCGTGTTGCCGACGCTGCCGGGGCCACCGTAGCGCTTCGCCTGGAGCGCCCGGAGGACTGGCTGCGCGCGGACAGTTACGCCATGGCGGCGGCACTGCGCTTCGTCACGACGCAGGTGGGGCGCGAGCTGGATGGCGGCGCCTTCTCGCTGCGCCTGACACGCAGCGACGGCCACGCTGCCATCGACCTGCTCTGGGCCGGTGCGCCGGTACCGCCGAGCCTGTGGAGCCGGTGGGAGCACCAGCCCGTGCAGGAAGGTGACGGCGCCCTGCCCTACACCCTGAGCGAAATCGCCCAGCGCCACGGCGGCGAATGCTGGCCGCTTGGAGGCGACACGCCCGGCGCGCGCTGGCTGCTGCCGCTGGCCGAGCCACCGGGCCAGCACACCGATTCCACGGCGGTGATCGGAGCGCGCCCGGAGTTCTACGACTTCAATCTCTTTGCCAGCGCCTCGCCGGAGGACGATCGCGGTGACCGTCGCCTGCGCGAGCTGATCTGCACGGCCTTCGACACCGAAACCACCGGCCTGGACCCGGCCGGCGGAGACCAGATCATCGCTATCGGCGGCATCCGCGTCGTCAACGGTCGCATTCTGAGTCAGGAGGTCTTCGAATCCTTCGTGGGCACGAGCCACCCAATCGCAAGCAGTGCCCAGGAAGTCCACGGCATCAGCGCCGCCATGCTCGCAGATGCACCGCCGGCCGAGCAGGTACTGCCACGCTTCGCGGACTTCTGCGAGGACACGGTGCTACTGGCGCACAACGGCGCATTCGACCTCAGCTTCCTCAGCCGGCAAGGCAGCGCGCTGGGGACAAGCTTCACGCAACCCGTGCTGGACACCCTGCTGTTGTCGGCCGTGCTCTACCCCGAAGGTGACGGCCACCAACTGGAAGCCATCGCCGAACGAGTGGGCGTGTCGGTCATCGGCCGGCACACCGCGCTGGGTGATGCCATCGTCACCGCCGAGGTCTTCGTTCGCCTCATTCCGCTGTTGGAAGCACGCGGCATCGAAACCCTCGGCGATGCGCTGCGCGCCTCACAGGAGACCTGGTATGCCCGCCTCGACTACGGATAAGCCAAGCGCCACCGAACCCGTGCGCATGTACCGCGGCACCCGCGACCGCGTCCACGCGCTCGCCGAAGCGCTGGCCGAGGCACCGGCCGTCAGCGTCGTCGCCCAGCGCGCGGTCGACACACGCGAGCTCGGCTTCCATCTGCTCAGCGAAGGCATGGCGGCAGTGCATCTGACGCGCATCGTCGCCGAGCTCAACGACGTCATGACGCAGCGGCTGATCGACCTCATCGCCGTTAAGCACGATCTCTCCGGCATCCGTTGGTGCTGGATGGCGCTTGGCAGCGAGGGGCGTTTCGAACAGACGTTGTACACCGACCAGGACAACGCGCTGATCTTCGAGGCGGACAACGCCGAGGATGCGCGCCAGCGCCTGCTCACCTTCGCCCGCGAGGTCAATCACGCGCTGGCGCGCTGCGGCTTCCGCCTGTGCCCCGGCGACATCATGGCGGGCAACCCGCGCTGGTGCCTCACGAGCCAGGAATGGCGCGGGCGTTTCGCGGACTGGGTCGACACCGGCGACCCCGAGGCGCTGCTGCACGGTGCGATCTTCTTCGATTTCCGTGCCCTGCACGGCAACGCCCGCCTGGCCGAGGACCTGCGTGACTGGCTGTCGTCCTATGTCGCCGAGCGTCCGCTCTTCCTGCGGCAGATGAGCGAGAACGCGCTGCGAAATCAACCACGGCTCGGCCCCTTCCGGCCGCTACAGCGCTGGCTGAGGCCCGAGAACCGCTTTGACATCAAGCTGCGCGGCGTGTCGCCATTCTCCGATGCTGCGCGGGTCCTCGCTCTGTCCCGCGGCCTCAGTGCCACCAGCACAACAGAAAGACTTCGTAGCTGGGCGCGGACTGCCAACGAACAACGTCAGGTCGAAGGCTGGAGTCGCGCATTCAACAGCCTGCAAACGTTCCGCCTTGATCGGCAGATGCATTGCTTCGTATCCGGAAGCCCGATGGACAACCAGCTGATCCCGGCGCGGATGTCCACCTTCGATCTGGCGGTGGTCTGCGCGGCACTGCGCGAAGCGCGCAGCATCCAGCAGCATCTCGCGATCAGCTATCAACTGCGGCAGTAGCGCCCATCATTCACCGGCAGGGATCTCGCGAATCACCGGACGGCGACGGATCGGATCGAGGGGACGCCAGCTCATGGCCCTCGCGAGCGTACCGAGCGCTACCCGACGGCCGCTCAGAATGCGCCGACGCTTCGCGCGCACGTTGCGCCAGGCGCGGCAGGCATCACGCAAGGCCCGGAGGTACAAACGGCCCTGACCGCGCCGCGCGCAGACCAACCCGTGCGCGAGCGTCAGGGCCGCATGCATTGGCAACGAAAACAGAAGCAACAGCCATGGCATATTCTTGAAGAAGGTCCATGCTCGATTGCGCACGCCGTGATAGACGGCGAAATCCGAGTAGCGGGAACTCGATGCGGAACCTTCGTGCACGACCACGGCACCGGCTACCTGCACGGCGCGATGACCGAGAAGGCGTGCTCGGAAGCAGAGATCGACATCCTCGCCATAACAGAAGTAGTCCGCGTCGAAGCCGCCGAGCCCCTCGAAAAGGCTGCGGCGAACCATCATCGCTGCCCCGCACGGCGAGAAAACTTCGCCGTCCGTGGGCGGCGGCAGCACCCGACCGTAGCCTCCGCGATAGAAGAAGCCGCTGTGATGGTAAACATCACCGAGACCATCGAGATGCCCTTCGCCCCCGTCGGCATATTGCGTGCTGCCGAAAAGCGAGGCCCAGGGATAGGCCGCCGCCGCCTGCATAAGCCGCTCCAGCCAGTCCGGCTCCGGATAGCAGTCCGGGTTCATGAGCAGGAGCCACTCGCCGGAGGCGTCCTCGGCGAGACGGTTGTTGCCACCAGCGAACCCCAGATTGACCGGGCTTTCCAACAGCTCATAACCGGCCGGCACCTGGGCTCCCTCCACGCCTTCGCCCTCCGGGGAGCCGTTCTCCAGAATCCGCACGCTCCGGGGCGAAACAGTCTGGTGCTCCAGGGCAGCAAGCGCCTTCGGCAAGGTGCGACGGCTTCGATAAGCAACGATCAGAACCGTGACATCTACAACGCTCTCAGCCAGGGACACGACGATCCCGGCTTGTCACGGCCGGCGGCCGAGCGGGCGACGCAGCGCGTCACTGGCGCCCGGCCCCGATTCAGATGCCAAGCACCACACCTGCCGTCAGCGCGATATTCGACATGACCTGCGTCAGATCCTTGGTGAACTGGAAGGTCTTCAGCTCAACCCTGGGCAGAACCATGATCTCATCACCCGGCCGCACCCTTGTTCGCGTAAACAGCCCGCCCTGCGCCATCTCGATCTCGCCGTTGGCGCGCCGGACGTAGATCCGGTCGCTGTCGGTGGCCTGTGTCAGGCCACCGGCCTGCTCCAGGTAGTAATCGACGCTACGCCCCTCCTGATGGATGAAGGCCGTCGGCAGAAAGACTTCGCCCTGCACAGCCACGGTGTTCTTCTGGCGCGGAATGCGGATGCGGTCACCGTCCTCCAGATCCACATCGGAAGGATCGAAACCGTCGTGCAGAACCACCTGACCATCGGGCTGGATCTTCTCGGCCTTCTCGATGAACTGCGAGATCAGCTGCGCTTCCTGGATGCGCAGCTGCGCCTCCTCGCGCGTGCCGGAACGCGCACTGAGCACGGCTTCTTCCAGTTTGCGCAGCATCTGGTCCAGCACTTCCTTCTGACGCTGGGCCACACTTTCCCGGTAGAGCGCCAGCCCCTGCATATTGGAGCGATCGGTGAGCCGCACCCGATCAAGCAGATCCGCCAAAGTGGCGTCATAGGGCAGCACGAACTGACTGACGCCTTCGAACTCGCCTTCTACGGATGCTGTTATGGCACCAACGCGGCGGTCCTCGAAGACATTGACGTTGTCACCGGAAACGACCGAAACGCCCTCCAGCTCGGAGCCGAGCGCCAGCACTTCCGCCTCGCGCTGCCTGGTCTGATTGCGGATCAGCTGCACATGAGTCGCGCGCTTGCTGACGCTGGCGTACTCCAGCAGCCTGGAAAGCGGAATAGCCCCCTCGAACTCGAATCGCGCCTGGCGGTTGACGAGCCCCGTCACACTGGCCGTCGACTTGCGGGCTCCGACAACGATCGTATCGCCGTCGCGAAACTGCAGCATCGGCAGGCGCCCGTCGAGCAGGAAGTCGTAGAGATTGACGGTGCTCTGCAACTCGCCGTTGCGGAGCACGCGGATATCCAGGTAGCTGCCGCTCTCTGGATCGATCCCGCCAGCGCGGTCGAGAAAGTGCAGTAGCGAGTCCGATCCATGCGCCGCATACAAGCCCGGCGCCTCGACATTGCCCGCCACAAAGACCCGCACCGGATCAGCGCTCGCCAGGGCCGCATAAACCCCGACATTCTCCCGATAGACCTTCTCGATTCGCTCGCGCACAAGCTCGTTGAGGTCCTCGTTGCGCACGTTGAGCACATTCACCGGCCCGACGCCCGGAATGAAGATGTTGCCCTGCGAGTCCACCTCCAGGCGCTGCGCCATATCGACCCCGCCCCACAGAGTCAGGTTGACCAGGTCGCCGACACCGACAACGTAATCCGGATTGAAGCCCGCGAAGGATTGATGCGCGAAGCGTCCGCGGAACAGGCGGCTCCCGAAGGGCGCGTTTGGCCCGGACGCATAGGACTCCAACTCGGCATCCTCGGGCACTTCCTCGCTGTCCTCGAGGGGGCGGAGCGACTGGGGTGGTTGCTGCTGCTGCGCCACCGCGGCCGACGGCGTCGTCGGCAACAGAGCCGAGCTACCGCCGCCCATCATCCCCGGAGGCGGCTGCTGCGCGGAGAGCGCGGGGGCCACAAGCAGCAGCCCCAGCAGCGCCCTTTTCGACCAGACTCCCATGCTCACTCCCTGTGATCCTGGATCGTCGCGATGATCAGACCCAGAACGAAATAGGCAAGATTCAGAAACACGAACACCGTCAGCGTCCAGTAAGCGATACGGGGATGATAAGCCTCCTCGGCCAGGCTGGGCGCGGACAGGGAAACCAGATACTTCGCCTTGCGCGCCGTTTCCAGGCGGGTCATCTCCAAGGTCCCGATCGCGGATTTGTACACCTCGGTCGCCACGTTGAGATTCACCTCAGCGTCCTGGTAGTTCAGCATCAACTCGTTGAGGCCCTCCTCGTCATCGCTACCGACGAGCTCGGCGCGTTGCTCGGCAATCTGCTTCTTGAGCGCCGCGATCTTCCGCTGCGCCTCGACAACCTGCTGAGCCCCTGGATTCATGTAACTCTCGAGCGCCTTTAGCGTGGCCTGCTGCTGAGCCAGCTGCTGCATCAAGCCCCCGATCACCATGCCGGCCGATTCGGATTCCTTCTCCGGGCTGAAGACCTCGTACTTGCGCTGCAGCTCGACCATATCGCGTGAAGCCTTCTTCAGTTTCTGCTGCGCCCTCTCGACTTCGCCTTCGATGAAAGCCAACTGCTCGCGCGCCAGATGGTGGCTGACGTCGTTGACGAAGGTCTCGCTGCGGGCGACAAGCATGTCAGCGACCTTCTGCGCGAACCCGGGATCGTAGGCCGTAAAGGCGACCTCCACCACAAAGGATTCCTGATCCACCGTCACCTCAAGATGATCGAGGAAATACTTCAGTAATCTCTCGCGTGATGCATCGGCGGGCAAACGGCTCCACCAATCGATCTGCTCACTGCTGAAATGCGCTCGAACGCCCAGCTCCTGTTCCAGGTACTCCAACATGGCGCGCGATTCCATGAAAGTCTTCACGATCAGGGCGTCCACCTTGCTCGGCGCGCTGCCGAGAAGATCGCCGATAGCCAGCTCCGGCGTCGGAACAGGAGTGTCGTGCTCGATCATGACATGCGCGCGGCTGACATAGCCTTCAGAGGCGATCAAGCCGTTATAGGCCAGAACCGCCAGCGTCGGCAGCACAACGAGTAGGGCATAGCGCAGCAACTTTCCTTGCTGCCCCAATAGATTCGTCATGCCTTCTCCTTCATGTCGGCGCCGTATGCCGCAATCGCGTCCTTGACGTCCGGGTAGTACTGCGCCCCTCCATCGCGGAGATAGACGCCGACTTCGCAGTCCTGCTCAAGCTGCTTCAGATTGTGGCTCACCATGATGACGCTGGAGCGCCCCCGTTTTTCGGCAAAGGTTTTCTTGGCCTTCTCCCGGAACTGCTTGTCACCGACCGCTGTCAGCTCGTCGATCAAGTAGTAGTCGTAGTCGAAGGACATGCTGATGGCAAAGCCCAGGCGCGCCTTCATGCCTGAGCTGTAGGTTTCCACCGGGTGGTCGAAGAAAGCGCCGAGCTCGCAGAATTCCTCGACGAAGGCAACGCGCTCCCGCTGCGTGCGCGGGTCATCGCCACTGATGCGGCTCACGAAGCGCGCATTGTCACGGCCGGAGAGCTTCTTGGCAAAGCCGCTCGTCAAGCCCAGCGGTGGCGAGATGAGCCCATCGGAGCGCACCGAACCGCGATCCGGCAGCTCGATGCCCCCCAGCAGTCGCATCAGAGTGCTCTTACCCACCCCATTGCGGCCGACGATGCCGACATGCGTACGCGAAGGCAGCTCGAGATTGAAATCGCGAAGCACGAAATGGCGTGCGAAGCCGCGCAGCGGGTAGGACTTGGTAACGTTGCGAAGGACGATCACGAAAAGCGCGGCCGGGGATCAGATGAGCTGAAAGAGATAACGGCGATAAGCCGACAGGCTCACGAAGAGCAGCACGGCTATGGTGCCCACCAGATAGACCACACTGCCCGGCGAGGTATAACCCACCAACACGGCATCCCGGGCGAAGTCCACACCGTGCAACACGGGATTCCACACCAGGTAGGCCCGATACTCGACAGGGATCATGTCGATCGTGAAAAACAGCCCGGAAATAAAGAACATCGGGCGCATGATCACGCCGAATATTCGCTTCATGTCGGGAAAAATAGTGCCGAAGACCTCAAAGGCCAGGCCGGTGCTAGTTCCGAGCAGAAACAACGCGAACATCGCGGCAGCCAAGCCAAGCGCGCTGTCCAGCTCGAGATCCTTGCCAATCCACCACCAGCCCACAAGGAAGAGAATTCCAACACCGGTCATGGTCAGCGCCTCAATGAGGCATCGTGCCAGGATCACATCAATGGGTTTGACTTGGCGATAGTTAAAAAGACCCTTGTGCGAGGAGCAGACTCCCTGTGCATTCGTGACGCTGTTCATGAACAAGAAATAGGGGACCGCGCCGAAAACAAAGAACACGACGGGGTTTTCGCCATACAGCGTGGCGTGATTGCCGCGAATGAAGGCGTGGAGCGTGGTCAGGATGGCCACGACGGCTCCCGGCTCGGCGACGGCCCAGAAATAACCGAGCCGCGACTGGCCGAACTGGTTCTTCATCTCGCGCAACAGGAAGGCCCAGACGGACACGAAAAAGACGTGAGCGCTGGAGCGCTCCCGCCGGATCGCCGGCCCCGTCACGGGGCCTTGGTGCTCTGATTGGGGGTCTTCCGCCATGAGTGACGCTTCCTCAGTCTACCAACCGGATGCGCCAGCCCACCCACCTGATTGATCGGGCGCGCGCGGCGTCGGAGGCGCGCACAGGATACGCCCCTTGGCCGCAGGCAGCAGACAGCAGCGCCCTGACCGCGCCCGCGATCTCCTCGGCATCCGGCCGCGGAGCGCGGCACGCCGAACAGGCCAGACCCGTAGAATGCCTTCCCCGCGGGGCACTCCTTCCGGCTTCTCTCTTTCATCGTGGTCACGAACACACCGCAGCACCTCTGGGCGATATCGATCGTGAGCCACGGACACGGCCGCGCCGTGCTGGGTGCCCTGCAGGATCTCGCTGCACAGGCTCCGGCCGGGCGGACCCAGTACTTCCTGACCCTCAATACCGGCGAGGCGACCGACTTTCTCGACGAATTGCCGCCCAAGGTCCGCGAAGCCCTGATCGTCATTCGCAACGCACGCCCACTGGGCTTCGGCGCCAACCACAATCAGGCCCTGCTCGAAGCCGATGCCGAGTTCGTGGTCATGGTGGATCCGGACCTGCGGCTCGGTACGCGCACGCTGGAGGCGGTCCAAAGCGCGCTCGGCGACCCGACGAATGGCATCGTCGCACCGCTCGCCTATACGCCGGAAGGTCGCATGGAAGACAATGGGCGCCCCGTGATAACGCCCGGCTCGCTGATTCGCCGCTACAGCGTCGAACGATGGCCCCACCGGCGCGCGCCCGAAGCGCCCGATGTCGACGAAATGCCCGTCGACTGGCTTGCCGGCCTGTTCATGGCGATGCGGCACGGGACCTTCGTCAGGCTCGGCGGCTTCGATGCCCGCTATCGCCTCTACTGCGAGGATACCGATCTCTGTCTGCGGGCGAGAACCCAGGAAGGGTTGCGCGTCGCATTGCTTCCACGCGCCCGGATCACGCATCCGGCGCGGCGCCAGACCCTGAAGCATCCGCACCACCTGCTCTGGCATGTGCAAGGCCTGCTTCGGTTGTGGCGCTCTCCGGCCTACCGAGCGCTCAAGCGCTGATCCGCTTCGCAGCGGCGGTTCAATCCCTGGCGGATGCCCGCAAAGCGTATCCACAACGCTCGAGTTCCGCAGCCAGCATGGCCTCGCAACCTTCGGGCACATCATCCAGACCAGCCTTGGCGGCGTCGAACCCGGCGTTCCGGTAGTCCGGGTTCATCCGTGGGTGCAACGTTCCGTCCAGCATCTGCGGCGCGTACGGCACTTCCAGAAAGGCGCAGGCCCGCCGAAGCTCGGTCTCCGGAGCAGTCAGCAGTGTTTCGTAGCGAAGGCACAGCGCCCTCGGATGACGCGCCAGGAAATGATAGACGCCGGCGGCGTAACGCCAGCGCCGACAGGCCCCTTCGAGATCCAGCCCGGCCCGCGCCATCTTCGAACGAACGCAGCTCCGCCCGTCGCGCAGAATGAAAATGAAGCGACAATCCGCCAGCATCTCGTCAAAGAACATGCGCAAGGTAGCGGGGGTCGGCGTCTGCGGGAAACCGGCCATATCTTCCAGCCGCGCCAACTGCTCCGTGGTGATCTTGTTCCCGTGGATCCGGGTGTCGGAACTCACTGCCTCTGTCGCACATGCGGCCAGGAAGGCTGCGGCACGGGCGTCTGGATGGCCCTGATGCGAGTCAGCCAGCAACGTCGACTTGACATGCCTTTCAAACCCGACCGAAACCCGCGGATGGCTGTCCAGCAACGCTGCCAGCAGACTGGTACCCCCACGCCCCGCGCCGAGTACGAGAAGCTCCAGAGTCCGGCGCTTCGTCACATTGCCTCCGCCGACCGTGTCATTGACTCTGCGTCGCTCGCGAAGGGCTGTCTGCTCGTCCACGCCGCATCCGCATCATTCGGGGACCGCAAGCCATTCGTCGAGAGAGTCACCGAGCATCGCCTCCAGAGCCCGGACACGATCGTGATACAAGGTCACCAGATGCGCGCGCAGATGCGGCGGCAGCGATTCCCCCGAACCCGCGAACACGCGCTCTTTCAGCCCCGTGCGCATCGCCTCATTGGGCGTCTCGACCCCGATATGCACGCAAACCGAATCGAGAAGCGCTTCCGGCTGGGTCTCGATATGCTCATAGCGCAGGATCAGGAGCTGCTCGCGCGGGAAATGCGCCAGCCAGTTCTCCAGGCAACGTGCGTAATCGCCCCGAGCCAACGAGCCACGCGAGTGGAAGTGATCAATGAACCACTGATCACTCGCCTCATCGCGTCGCATCTCGGCGCGCCCCAAGGCCATGAGCGCCGAGGACCAAGCACGCTCGACAGGGTTGCGCAGCAGATAGAGCAAGCGCAGTTGCGGCGCGACCTCGCGCAGCTGAGCGATGCGCACTTCCGGAAGAATCGCGTAGGCGGGAGTGATCTCCCCCTCCAGCCGCTCGGGATGCCGAAAGGTTGCCAGGTACTTCGGAATTTCCTCCGCTGCCTTCATGCGATCCCAGAAGTGCATCTCCTTGCCACCTGGGAATCCGATCCGGGGATGGCGTGATAGCTGAGCATGCAGCCAGCTCGTGCCGGCTTTCTGCGCACCAATCCCCATGAATCGAAGCATGAGATTAAAAGCTATTTCGCCTTCGGAACACCCGCACCGTCGAGGGCTTTCTCGTTCAGCGGCTCTGCCAACTCTTCGGCTTCGCTGAGCGACGAGAAGGCCTCTTCAAGGCGCGTCTCCGAAACCATCGCGGCCTCCCGGGAAACCTGCTCTTCCAGCCACGCGCCGAGCGCTTCGCGCTGACGCTCCTTGCGCAGCTTGGCAACGATCTGCTCCTCGACCTCTTCAAAGGGCGTGGGCTCGATCTCGGGGCGCTCCAGCAACTTGATGATATGGAAGCCGAAGCGTGTCTCGACAACACCGCTGATTTCGCCCGGCTCTTCCAGCGCGAAGGCGGCTTCCGAGAACTCGGGGACCATATCGTCGGCCGCGAACATGCCGAGATCCCCTTTTGTGTATTGAGAGCCATCGTCCGAATGCTCGGCGGCGAACTCGCCGAAGTCGGCGCCGTCGCGCAGCTTCTGCAACAGCGCTTCCGCTTCCTCGCGCCGCCGTTCCTTGTCCTCCGCCTTGGGCGCGTGGAGCAGGATATGCGCCGCCCGAATGCGCTCCTCGGGGGTGAACTCTTCGATGTTCTCGTCGTAGTACGTGCGCGCAGGCTCGCTCAGGTCCGGCATGTCGAGCTCATCCAGGAAGCGCGCTGGTACCGTTTCGGCAAGCGCTTCCTCTCGCGCGCGCCGGAGGCGTGCCTGCAGGCGGGGCTCGTCGATATAGCCCTGCTCGTGCGCAATCTGCTCCATGCGGCGACGGAAGTAGATGCGCGTTACCAGACTCTGCAACTGCTTCTTGTCCGAAAGCACCTGCTCGCGGCGCTTCTTCGACAGCAGGCTCAGCTCGTTGCGGACATCGGCCATCGATACCTGGACCTGCTGGCCGGAAGCCAGTACCGCGCTGTCGGGTACGTCATCAGCGTGGGCCACCGACAGCGGCGCCAGGAGGAGGGAAATGACGAACAGAATGGAGCGCCGCATCAAGGAATCTCCGTAAAGAAGGTGAGTCAATCGGGCGCCATTCTACGGCAGCTGGCAACAGGAACACGGTGAGTCACTGGACTCCGCCCACAAAAAAAGGCCACTGCCCGAAGGCAGTGGCCCTTTGTCAACAACTGGCTTCGAAGCTTCTCGAAACCGGGTCGTCCGACCCTTTTAGTTGTCGATCGTGTAGGCGTGCTCGGTCGCCTGGCCGAAGTTCAGGCCCGGGTTGCCGAAGTCACGCTGCTTGTACACGAAGCCGGTCACCGGATAGGCGGTAACCATATCGTCGTCGATGAAGGTCATCTCCAGCCAGCCGCTATCCGCGTTGGAAACGAGCTGGTTGGTATCGACAGCCAGCGCCACCGGCGATTCCAGCGTCGAAGCCGCGCTGGAAGCGTTGCGACCGATACGGATCACGTTGGACTCGTAGGGCAGGTTGTCGATCTCGATGTCGGGCGGCGGGGCCGGCGAAACGATCGGGCCGTCGACCTGCACCTGAGCAGTGCCTTCCTCGCGGTCGTAGATGTCGTACTGCGCCACGATGTCAGCGCGACCGTTGTCCCCGTCCTGGAACACCGTCGGGAAGCCCTCATCCGGGCAGTCACCAGCCACGACCGGGTTGGCAGACACGCCGCCCACCGTACCGGTGTCATTGCGCCATGCGTTGCAGGCAGCCTGGACGTTATCGTTGTCGAAGTCCGCCTGGAAACGCTTGGTCGGGAAGGTCACGACCCACTCGGCGGTGCCGCCGGTGTTGTCGTTGCTGGTCCACTCGTTCTTGACCTGCGAGGAAGCGATGCCGGCCCCGATGGCGGGAAGGGCACTCGTCGACCAGAGGCCATCCGACGAAGCGATCGTCGGCTCAAGGAACCAGGGGAACTGCTGGGCGGTAACGAGGTTCGCATCAACGCCGAAACCGGCGATGTGCAGAGACTCGATGCCGGCAGCGCGGCCCGTATCCTGGTTGACGAGGCTCGCATTCACCTTCAGCGGATCAGGCGTGACGATCGGACCGTAGCCGATGGTGCTCTCGTTGGCACCACCGCCGTCGACAGAGCCGAGGCGCGCGAGCGGGCTGCCCGAACCGACCTGAACGCCGCCGGCGTCCTGGCCCGAGATGGTCTCGTTCGGATCGTCGCCTTCGAACTGCGCCGTACGGCGCACGAAGTCGAGCTGGACGCGACCGCAGTCACGCGGCTCGCCATCGACGTGCTCGGCGAGATAGGCGGTGGAGTTGCGCTGCGCATTGTTCAGCGCCTCACCATTGCCCTCGGTCTCACCCATGACGAGGATTTCGATGTAGCCCTCGCGGGTACGGGTCATGTCGCCGTCGGTGGCAGTGTGATCGGCGAACTCGTTCGAGTAGGCCAGCTCACTCGCTTCGGCGCCATTGTCACGGACACCGATGGGGATCGTGCAGGAACGATCGGTCGTCTGCAGCGAGGGCCGGCCCATCGGGCTCTGCTCGATGAAGGCGGTCCAGACGTCGCGCGGGCTCAGGGCGATGTTGAAGTCGAGAACATCGCGCGAGTTGCGGGACTCGTGAAGACGAAACTTCACGGCCAGCGAGTTGTCGCTGGTGTTGGTCAGGTTGATCAGGGTGCGCCAGCCACCGTTGACGGTGTAATACGGCACGACAACGGCAGTACCGGTATTGCTATCCGAGACCTCGATCTGGGCGGCCGCCGGCTGCAGCGCGAACGCTGCCCCGAGTGCTGCACCCAGCCCCAAAAGCCTGGATTTAGTGAGGAAGTTCCCCATGGTCACTCTCCTTGTTACTAACTTGATTGATTTGCAAATAAATCAGTGAACACTTCCCACGAACCGCCACTGCGCCGGACTCGTCGAGAGTATGTTGAACGGCACCCCCCTGTCGCTTTTACCCGATGGGCTGTGCGCCGTCGACTTGCATTCTGCCCCACCTCCTGTGGTCAAGCAAGCGATTTCCTACAAGCATTTCTCGAGGTTATCCCTGCCAGCAGTTGCGAATCGAACGAGACCGCCTCTGAAGGACGGCAACAACTTCACTGACCCTTCGAATGTAGCGTGTACCCCCCGCCGTCGCCAACCGGTGTAAAACCGTCAGACTGCCCCGAACGGCGAACGTCCCCAAAATCAGGGGCAGCCCCGAAGGCTCGCGGGGCACGTAACGAGAGCGCACGCAGACACCTTAACTTCGCTGGGTGCCACGCGGCGAATCGCATACACTCGTCGGGCTGCGGAGCACAGCTGACGCAGCGAGCCGCGTACCGACCATGTGCAGTGCCCCGCTCTTCAATCCGCACACGCTAGACCAAGCTCTTCTTCGCCCCCCCATGGATGACCGCCCCAGCCCTCGGCCCCAGCAGGCATCGCGAGTGGTGACCGCCATTGTGGTGCTCGGCATGCACCGCAGCGGCACGTCGGCGCTCACTCGCACACTGAGCCTGCTCGGGGCCGCCCTCCCCGGCAATCTGTTGCCATCCAAGCCTTCCAACGAAACGGGCTTCTGGGAATCCACGGATATCCTCGAGTTCAACGACCGCGTGCTGACGGCCATCGGCGGCGCCTGGCACGACTGGCAGATCGACGGCTTGGAGTCACTGGACGACGCACAGCGTGCGGTCTTCGTCGACGAAGCCGCCGCGCTTCTGAGAACGCACTTCCGCGGCAGCGAAATGTTCGTGCTGAAGGACCCGCGCATCTGCCTGCTGCTGCCGCTTTGGCAGCAGGCCATCGCGGATTTCGGCGCGTCGGTGCAATGCGTGCTTCCGCTTCGCGACCCGCGTGAAATCGCGGCTTCGCTGCAGAAACGCGACGATCTCGCCCCCGCCCACAGCCACGCGCTTTGGCTGCGCTATGTGCTCGATGCCGAGCACTACAGCCGCGCGCTGCCGCGCAGCTTCGTGAGCTACGAGCAACTGCTGGACGATTGGCGCGGCGAGACGACGCGCGTCGCCGCCGAACTCGGGCTGCGCTACCCGCGCCCCACCGAGGCCGCCGCACCCGATATCGACGCCTTTCTGCGGCCCGACCTGCGGCATCAAGTAGCGGAAGAACGGGCGACGGTGCCGAATGACGAAGCACCGCCAGCGTGGGTGAATTCCGCCTACCAGAGCCTGTTCGCGCTCTCGAGTACAGGCGACGCGCCGGACGAGAACGCGCTGCTTCAATTGGACGCGCTGCGCGCGCGCTTCACGGAAGCACGCGAGAACATCGGCATGCTGGCCGATGCCGCGAAGCAGCGGCAAGCCAGGCTGCGCCAGGAGGTACAGGCGGAACGGAAAGCGCGCGACAAGCTCGCCGCCGAGAAGCAGGCGCTGGCCGAAGAGCGCGGTGCGCTGGCGGATGAGCGCGACATCCTGGCCGACAAACGGGACGCCCTCATTAGCGAACGCGACGCTCTGCAGGAAGAGACCGCCCATCTGCGCGCGAAATTGACCGCGCGCGAGGAGCACACGCAGGCGGAACAGGCGAAGCGCGAGCAGGCCGAGAAGCGCCTGCGCGAAGAGACGGAGAAACGGAGAAACGCCGAAGCCGAAGGCACCGCCCTCGTCAAGGCGCAACGGCAGAGAAGCCTGCGCACCCTGCAGCGTCAGCTGCGCGGTCAGCGCTTGGCGCTCGAGGCCGAGCGCCCCGTCAGCGCGGCGATAATCAACCGCGTGCGCCAACGCAGCGGCAAGCCGGCGCGCCCCGCGCGGCCCCACGCCGGCGCACCGCCGGCACGCACCCTGTTGCGCGCGCCCATGCCGGCCAGTGACCGCCTGCGCCTGCCGCTGCTGGCGCGGCAGATGCTGGCCAGCGGCTTCTTCGACACCGAGTGGTACGCGCTGCGCTACCCGGATACGGCCTTCGCACGCGGCGCCGCGGTGTGGCACTGGCTGCTGCACGGGCAAAGCGAGGGGCGCAGCCCGAACGCCCTGTTCGAGCCGCACTGGTACATGGAGCGTCACGAAGACGTCCGCAACGCCGGCATGAGCGCCGTCGTCCACTATCTTCGCTTCGGCGCCGCGGAACGGCGGGCGCCGGGCCCACTCTTCCAGCCGCACTGGTACCTCGAACGCTACCCGGACGTCGCCGAAGCCGGCATGGATCCGCTGCTGCACTTCCTGCGCCACGGCATCCACGAGGACCGCAACCCGAACAGCTATTTCGACGCGGCCTGGTACCGCAAGCAGTACCCCGACGTCGCTGACTCCGGGCTCAAGCCGCTGCACCACTATCTATTGTGTGGTGGCGACGAAGGGCGCGACCCGAGCCCGCGCTTCAAGAGCGACGCCTATCTGCGCAAGTACCCCGAAATCCGCCTCGCGGGCCTCAACCCGCTGCACCATTTTCTGAGCAAGGGGCCCGGCGAAGCCGGCACGCAGCGGCTGCACGTGCCGGGCGGCACCGCCACCACGGCGCCCGACAGCGACCTGGCGGCTGCATTGCAAGTGCGAGACAGCGACATCGCTCGCGCTCAGGCAAAGCTACGCGATGCCCGCTTCGGCACCTTCAGCATTGTCATTCCCACCTGGAACCGGCGGGACACCCTGCCCCGGGCCATCGACTCGATCCTTGCTCAGTCCTACGACAACTGGGAGCTGATCGTCTGCGACGACGGCAGCACCGACGGCACCGACAAGCTGATGCGCCAGCGCTATGCCGACCAGATAGCCACCGGGCGCATTCGCTATCTGCAGCTACCCCACGGCGGCGTCTGTGCCGCGCGCAACGCGGGGCTGGCCGCAGCGCGCGGAGAATGGATCGCCTATCTCGATTCCGACAACGCCTGGCACCCGCACTATCTGTTGCTGACCGCGGAAGCCTATAGCGACGACCCCGAAAGCCATACCGCCTACGCCTGTCTGCACGTGCATGACGCGGCCCAGCCGCGCGAGTTCATCCGTTGTCGACCCTTCGACCGCGACGCTCTGGAACGCGGCAACTACATCGACCTGAACATCTTCAGCCACCACCGCAGCGTCTACGAGGACAAGGGCGGCTTCGACGAAACCCTGCGGCGGCTGGTCGACTGGGACCTGATCCTGCGCTACACCGAAACGCGCGCGCCGCTGTTCATCCCTTACACCCTCTGCGACTACCACATCGCCCCCGAACTGGCGAACATCACGCTGACCGAATCGCTGGCCAGCAACGAGTCCGCGATCCGCCGCAAGGCCGCCGCGGCCAGCCACGCGCAACCCGCTGCACCGCCCGCTAGCGCGCCGGCCCCGAGCCGCAGCGTCAGCGCTCCGGCGGCGAGCAAAACGACCGAAGCCGCGCCTTCCGACTTCGAGGATTTCGACAGCTACCTGCGGCGCGCCGCCTTCGTGCCGGCGCCAAGCGCTCCCTTCTCCGAGCCCGCCAAGCGGGTAATGGGGCACATGCGTGCAGTGCATCGCCATCTTTCCGCGCAACACCCGGCCGGATCCAGCACGGCCACGGTATCGATCGTCGTGACCGACGACGCGCGCGATCCCGCGCGTCTGCGCGCCACGCTCGCTGGCATCTCCGGCCAAAGCCATCTGCATATTGAGCCGATCATTGTCAGTGACGGTCCAGCCTCCGCGGCAGCCAGCGCAGCCGCACTCGGCGTGACGGCGCAGTGCCTGCCCGCCGAGGGCCAGTCGCTGGCCGCCAAGCGCAACCTCGGGCTGGTCGCGGCTAACGGCGACTACCTCTGTTTCCTAGAAGGCGGCGACCGCCTCGATCCCGACTTCCTGCGCCTTCTTCTGGGCACCTTCACCGAGCAACCCGCACGCCGCATGGCCTACTGCGCGCAGGCCGTGTCCGCGCTCGATGCCGGCGCGAGCTCGGACTGGCACGAACTGCGCTACGTACCCTTCATGCGCGCGCTGTTCGAGAACCGGCCGACAATCGATCTCGCGGCAGTGCTATTCCGGCGCGACGCGCTGCTGGACGAATGCCGCTTCGACGAAAGCCTGCCCGCGCTCTCCGGTTGGGATTTCCTGCTTCGCCTGACCGAAGGCGAGGCCCCTGTAGCCGTGCCCTGCGTGCTCTGCGAAACCGACCGCGCAGCTGAAGACGCCGCCTCGACACGCGCGATGGCCAGCGCAAAGCAACGTATCCACGACGGGTTGGGCTCCCAACGGCTCGTCGACGCACTGCCCCAGCACGCCCGTATCCGCGGCCTGAAGGCCATGCACGCGCTGGCGCCCGCCAGCATGGTCGCAGCCCGCCCGGAGGCAGAAGCCCGGCGCGTCAACATCATCATCCCCAGCTACGAGTGCCTGCCATATCTGAAGCTGTGCGTGGACGCCGTCAAGCAATTCAGCCTCGCCCGGACCCAGCTCACGATCGTGGACAACGCGTCTTCCCGGGAGGTGCGGCGCTATCTCGCCGAACTTGCCGCCACCGAGCAAGCCGTCGTCATCCAGAACGAGGAGAACCTGGGCTTCACCTACGCCGTCAATCAGGGCATCGCCGTCACGCCGGAGGATGCCGATGTCGTGCTACTCAACAACGATGCCGTGGTGACCCCGGGATGGATCGAAGCGTTGCAGCAAGTCTTCGCGGATTTCCCGGACGCTGGCCTGGCCGTAACGCGGCAGGTGCTGCTGCCCGGCACCAAGACCATGCGCACCCACAATCCGATGTGTGACGACAAGCTGGAGACCGATGTCAATCTGTCACGCCATCACGACAACATCATCGATCCCGCCCCGGGCGGCGACAGCGACTACACGGAGCTCAGCTTCGCGCCTTTCTTCTGCGTCTACATCCCGCGCGAGACGCTGCAGAGCCTCGGCCCGCTGGACCATGTCAGCGCACCGCATTACCGGTCCGACCGCCTTTACTGCGAAGCGGTCCGCCGAATCGCCGGCCGGCGCATCATCTATACGCACCGAGCCAAGCTCTATCACTTCCTCCAGCAGGCGACCGGCACCCTGCGCAAGAGCGACTCGGATCGTTTCAAGGCGATGTTCGTGCAGAACGAATGGTCGGAAGTGACTACCGCTTACAAGTAGGGCTTAGACCGGGTCATCCTTTACCCACGCACCCCTTGCCCTCTCGTGTAACGCCAGGTCCCAACGGTTACGCTCCAGAATGACGTCTCGGGCGGCATTACTCACGTCCGCACGTTGCGATACTTGATGGACGCTTTCTACCGGCGCGAGTTCCTGCCACCCCGCCCATAAAGCCAACCTCTGAAGGAAGTCGCCGTAGCGCTCCTGCACGCCCACTAACGCGAACTGCGCCAGGTTTTCTTCCGCCAGTTCATATACATCTTTACCAATGAGACGATGCCCCGTTTTCCCGCTAATCATTCGCGTCTGCAAGTCATGTAACCCGGGAATATCGCTGCCGGCAAAACCAGCAAGATCTTTCTCACGCGAAACCGCATGATGAGGATGACTCGGTGTATCAAGCACGAACTGATAGTAAGAGCGAATCCGCTCAATCGGATCCCGCAGGAGCGTGATATAAGCCAGCGGCTGCCGCAGAAAGCGATCAACAAACCCGAAACGGATATGGCCAGTTACGGCCTTCAATGCTGAGCGTTCTACCGAATCCATCTTCTTGAGCTTTTCGCGGTCCTCATGAACGTGCCCAGGCCGGAACCAAAAAACGTGGCCCGCTCCATAGATCGAAAGAAGTTGTTTCCTTAGAGTTGCGCCAGCAGCCTTTGGCACATGAAGGAATACGATGGTTCGGTTATTCATATAGACGAAAAACTTCTATGACCCAGTTGTAGCCCCGAGCTAAAAGAGACAAGCGGGAAGCCGCTCACGCGACACCGCTCCGTCACATTTGCGGCCCGGAATTGTAACGGTAAGCAGTAGCGGCGACTCCTTGGCACAACGAGCCGGCTCGCGCCATTGACGTGACTGAAACAGCGTGATGGCACCGCCTGCATTGAGTTTTACCTACTCTCGGGCCCGGCGCGATACCGAGCTAGGCGGACGCGGCACTAGGCCGCTGCTGCGGACCAAATAGCGGTACCGTTACCGCAAGTGGCGTCTAGCGCATGGCGTCACAGAACCCCTCAATAGAAGAATGAGTCCCGATGAGAAAAAATGTTGCAGACCTCCTACGGCGGGTCGCCGACAAGATCTCCCACGAGCAAGTTGTCGCGTCCAAGAAGCCACCGACGTCATGGATGGAAGATCCCGCTCGTCAGCAGGCCGCCACCTATTGGTCGCAGCAGACCTTGGCAAAGCGACGACGCCTTAGCTGGGGCGACTTCCGCACCATTCGGCATCACATCACGACACGCATCGCCGATCGGGAGATGTACTCCATCTCGGGGGCGTTGCTGGAACGGGCCCAGACGCGATACGAGCTTGCCTTCCCATTGCAGCACGCGGTTTCCATCGGTGCTGGAACAGCCTCCAAGGAACTCTCCCTGGCCATGGCGGGCTACGTGTCACATTGGGATTGCTTCGATCTCAGCAATGCGCGCATCGAAGCCGGGCGGCGGAAGGCAGAAGAGAAGGGCTTCGGGGAGAACATGCGCTTCCGGCAGGAAGATGCCTTTCAAGCGGCCTGCCCCGAGTACGACATGGTCTTCTGGAGCCAGTCACTACACCACATGTTCGATATCGGCGAAGCGATTGATTGGAGCATCGCGCACCTCAAGAGCGGAGGTGTATTCGTAATGGATGAGTTCGTCGGCCCGAATCGATTTCAATGGACGGATGAAATGCTACGCGCAGCCAAGGCGGCGCGAGATCGTCTCGAGGAACGGCACCTGGTGATTCCGGAGGCCCCCGAGAAGCGATTCCCCCGAGTGATGCCCCGGCCGAGCCCTGACGCCGTTGCCAAAGCCGACCCAACCGAATCGGCCTGTAGCGAAGAGATTCTTGGACAGGTCCAGGCACGGCTTCCCGGTGCCGATATCGTCCAACTTGGAGGCGTGATCTACCACGTCGCTCTATCCGGCATTCTGACGAACTTCACTGAAGAAGACGAAGTCCTGCTCTCGGACTTACTGGCGTACGACGCGGAGCTTGCCGAAAAGGGGCTGAGTGTCATGGCTGCCTGCCTCTGGCAGAAGCCGTGAGCCACGCACGAAATCCCACAAGAAAGAAAGTCGACGGCAACTGCAAAGCAGTCGCGTCTAGCCCCTTTGAGCCCGGCAGCGAGATACGAAACTTGCGGGCGCGAAACCGCTGGCGCTGGATCAGCCCTTTCCTAGTCCGCTGACTGCGTCAGCGCGACCTCGCGCCTGGCGCGCAGACTGAGAGCGGTATAGACGCCGAGATAAAGCGCGAGATAGATTCCACTGTAGGCAATCAGGGCAGCGGTAGCGCCCTGGATGAATGGCGCGGTCAGCACGAATGGCGCGGCGAGGGCCAGCGGCAGAACCGCAGAATAGCGCGCCAGACCCTGCCCTCTGCTATTGGCGAAGCGCTGCACCAGGTGATGCAGGTGCTCGCTGTCCGGCTGATAGAAGGCACGCCCCATCCTCAAACGCCGGTACATCGTGAACAGGGTTTCGGTGATGGGGTAGCTCAGCAGCAGCACCGCAAACCATGGGGAGACGCTGGCTGAGCCCTCCACCACCATGACGGCGAGGATGGCGATCAATGCGCCGTTGAAGTAGGCGCCGCCATCGCCCAGGAACAGACGCCCGGACGGGAAGTTGAAGAGCAGGAAGCCGAGATTCGCCGCAACTGCAATCTCGCAAAGGATGGCGATGGTGGCCTGCCCCGTCAGTCCGGCCGTAATGCCGAGGGCGACGAAGGCAAGGAGGCTGAAGCCCGCGCAGAGGCCGTTCTCGCCGTCGATGAGGTTGGAGGCGTGCGACATGCCAGCAACGGCGAAGGCGAAGAAGATCATGCTAACGGGCGCCACACTCAGCGCGGCGTCGATCAGCGGGACCGACACCGTGCTGATACCGAACTGTTCCTGCGCGAGGCTGAAGATAAGCGCCGCCACGATGCAGGCGCTGTAGCGGATCGCTGGCATGACCGCGCGGGTAAGGTCCTCGATCAACCCGATGCCGAAGATGAGGGAGGTGCTGCCCAGCAGCGCCCAATAGGTTGCTGTGGCTTCCGGATAGAGCAGCGGCGTCACCAGGGCCACGCCGAGCATCATGGATACGAAGATCGCGATGCCGCCGACGCGCGGAACCACACCCTTGTGCATCTTATGGTCGCCGTCCTGCGCCCGATCACCGGTCAGACGGAGGTGCCAACGACGCCCAAAGACGAGGCCCCCGGCCAGCGCGGCGCTGCAAAAAATGACGATAAAGAGATGGGCGACCATGCGCTCTGATGCCGGTCGGGTCGAACCCTTTTCGGCAGCGGCTCCCTGGAAATTGCGGAATGCTTTGGAAGTCTAGCAACATCCCTCGCCCTGGTCAGCCCCGACGGGTCGGGCTTTCATCCGACTCGCCGCCTGGCAACCGCTGCTTGTGGGGCTGAAGCTCGACCTGCTGGCCCCCCGCACGTCCGATGAGCACTGGCCACAATACTCGCGCGCATTTCCCGGTCCGGCGGCCGCCTGCAGTGGCGGACACTGCGCCGCGCGCCGACTTCGCGGATAATCCGAGCGCGAGCGAATGCCCGCGATCCGTCAGCCGCGGCCTGCCCCTGCACATTCTCACTGATCCCCGACTGCGCAATGAAGATTCTCGTCACCGGCGGCGCCGGGTTCATCGGATCGGCCGTGATTCGGCACCTGATCCGCAACACGGGGCATGACGTCGTCAATCTCGATTGTCTGACCTACGCCGCCAGCCTCGAGGCCCTGGAGGATATCCCCGACTCGCCGCGCTATCGCTTCCAGCGTGTTGATATCGGCGATGCGCCGGCCGTTCGGGAGGTCTTCGCGCGACACAGTCCCGACGCCGTTATGCATCTGGCGGCCGAATCGCATGTGGACCGATCCATCGACAGCCCGCGCGATTTCGTGACGACGAATGTGGTGGGGACCTGCGTGCTTCTGGAAGCAGCGCTGGAGCACTACGAGGCACTTTCCGCGCCGGCGCGCGAGCGCTTCCGCTTTCACCACGTTTCCACCGATGAGGTTTTCGGCAGCCTCGGCGCGGAGGGTCGCTTTGTCGAAAGCACGCCCTACGCGCCGCGCTCTCCCTACTCCGCCAGCAAGGCGGGTTCGGACCATCTGGTTCGCGCCTGGCACCACACCTACGGGCTACCCACGATCATCACCAACTGCTCGAATAATTACGGGCCCTACCAGTTTCCGGAGAAGCTGATTCCGCTGACATTGCTCAATGCGGTGGACGGCCGCCCGCTGCCCGTCTACGGCAACGGCGAGAACATCCGCGACTGGCTGCACGTCGAGGACCACGCCCAAGCTTTGCTGACGGCGCTGGAGCACGGGCGCGTCGGCCGCGACTACAACATCGGCGGTGACAGCGAGCGTCGCAATATCGACGTGGTGCGCGCAATCTGCGCGCAGCTCGACGAGCTTCTGCCGAGCGAGCGCCCGCATGCCGAGGCCATCACCTTCGTCACGGACCGTCCGGGCCACGATCAGCGCTACGCCATCGACGCCAGCCGCGCCCGCGAGGAACTGGGTTGGCGCCCGCAGCACAGCTTCGAGTCCGGCCTGCGCGCGACCGTGCAGTGGTACCTGGAGAATCTGGAGTGGTGCCGGAGCATCCAGCAGCGGCACGCTGATGCCGCCCGCCGGCGCGGCTTGCGCGAGAGCGCGGCATGAAGGGCATCATCCTCGCCGGTGGCAGCGGTACACGGCTGTACCCGTCGACGCTGGCGGTGTCGAAGCAGCTGCTGCCGGTCTACGACAAGCCGATGATCTACTACCCGCTGACCACGCTGATGCTGGCGGGGATACGGGACATCCTGATCATCTCCACGCCCGAGGACACGCCGCGCTTCCAGCAACTGCTTGGCGATGGCGGGCAATGGGGCCTGCAGCTGGCCTACACGGTGCAGCCCGAGCCGCGCGGTCTGGCGGAGGCCTTTCTACTGGGCGCGGATTTCATCGATGGCGAGCCCTGCGCGCTGGTCTTGGGAGACAACATCTTCCACGGCCACGATCTTGTACAGGCGCTGCAGCGGGCCCGCGCGCGCAGCGAAGGCGCCACCATCTTCGCCTACGCGGTCAGCGACCCACAGCGCTACGGTGTGGTGAGCTTCGACGAGCAGCAGCGGGTGCTGTCCATCGAGGAGAAGCCGAGCCGGCCGAAGTCCCGTTACGCCGTTACCGGCCTGTATTTCTACGACCACCACGTCACCGAGTTGGCCAAGCAAATCCGCCCGTCCGCCCGCGGCGAGTTGGAGATCACCGATCTCAATCGGCTCTATCTGGAGCGCGGCGCGCTGCACGTGGAGCACATGGGGCGCGGCAGCGCCTGGCTGGATACCGGCACACACGAGTCACTGATGGAGGCCGGCAACTTCATTCACACGCTGGAAGCCCGCCAGGGCCTGAAGATCGCCAGCCCCGAGGAGGTCGCCTTCCGCTGCGGCTACATCGATGCCGCGCAACTGCGCGCGCTGGCTGAGCCGCTGCGCAAGAGCGGCTACGGCGCCTATCTTGAAGGCATCGCCGACGAGGCGAAGGGGCACTGATGCAGGCACAGAGCACGGAGCTGCCTGAGGTCCTGCTGCTGGAGCCGAAGGTCTTCGGCGATGAGCGCGGCTACTTCATGGAAGCCTTCCATCAGACGCGCTTCGCCGAGCTCACGGGCACGCACACGGACTTCGTGCAGGACAACCAGTCGGGCTCGCGCCGCGGCGTCCTGCGCGGACTGCACTATCAGGTCGGTGCGCATCCTCAAGGCAAGCTGGTGCGCGTGCTCAGTGGCGCCGTCTTCGACGTGGCCGTGGACATCCGCCGCAGCTCGCCCCGCTTCGGGCAGTGGACGGGCCGCCCGCTCAGCGCCGACAACCGACATCAACTCTGGGTACCACCGGGCTTCGCGCACGGCTTTCTGGTGACGAGCGAGCACGCCGAAGTGCTCTACAAGGTCACCGACGTCTACGACCCCGCCGGTGAGCGCGCCATCCGCTGGGACGACCCGACCATTGGAATCGCCTGGCCCGAGGGGATCGCGCCGGTGCTGTCGGACAAGGACGCCGCCGCCCCGCCCCTGGCCGAGGCAGAGGTCTTCGCGTAATGCGGCTGCTGATAACCGGCGCCGGCGGCCAGCTGGGCCGCACCCTGCAGCGCCAGGCCGCGCCGCATTTTGAGGTCACTGCCACCACCCGTGAGCAGCTCGACATCGGTGATGCCGAGGCGGTCCAAGCCGTCTTTCGCGCGACCAGACCGGCGCTGGTTATCAATGCTGCCGCCTACACGGCAGTCGACCGCGCCGAGTCGGAGCCCGAGCTGGCGCAACGCGTGAATGCCGACGGGGCCGCGCACATGGCCCGCGAAGCTGCCCGCACCGGCGCGCGCCTGCTGCATGTATCCACCGACTTCGTCTTCGACGGCCAGGCCTGCGCGCCCTACCCGCCGGACGCGTCCACCCGGCCGCTCGGCGTCTATGGGCGCAGCAAGCGCGACGGCGAGCAGGCCGTGATGCAGCATGCGCCGGAGCAGGCCACGATCCTGCGCACGGCCTGGGTCTATGGGCCGGGTGGTCACAACTTCGTGCGCACCATGCTGCGGCTGCTCGCCGAGAAGCCGGCGCTCAGCGTGGTCAGCGACCAGATCGGCACGCCCACGCATACCGAGGGCCTGGCGGCTGCGCTGCTGGCCCTGGGCGGCATAGACGCCAGCCGCGGCTGCATCCTGCACTGGACGGATAGCGGTGTCGCCTCCTGGTACGACCTGGCCATGGCTACCCGCACGCTGGCCGCGCGCCGCTGGCCGAAGCGGCCACTAGCGGAGATCACTCCCATCCCCACACGCGATTGGCCGACGCCCGCGCATCGCCCGCCCTACAGCGTGCTGGACACGGCGGCAACGCGGGAACTGGTCGGCACGCCGCCGCACTGGCAGGTTCGGCTGGAGCGCGCCCTTCTGCACGACGCAGCCGAGGAATGGCTGCCCGAGGCAGCCATCGGCTAGGACTCAGCCGCCGGAAGCCAGCGGGTTCTTAGTCCGCGCTGGGCCGCAGCTTCGGATACAGCCGCTCCATGACGATGTGGCCGCCGCTGTGGGGCAGCCGTTGCGCACTCATCTCCACCGTCATGGTCTCGGGAGCGACCCAGTAGCGGTTCTCCCAGCCTTCCTGCGCCGCCTCGGGCCGTACCTGCTCGCGGACCAGAATCAGCTCACGCAGTCCCCGATGAGTAGCAACCGGCCGTGCCTGCCCTGTCGCCGTCAGCCGCAGATGCAGCACGCGGCCCAGCGCGCCGTCTTCGCCCTCGGCATAAGCCAGGGCCTCGAGGGTCTCTCCGGGGGCCCTAGCGGCGTCCAGCGGCGAAGCGGCAGAACGGTCAAGCATGGTCAGGCGGCGGAGATCCGTCTTCAGCCGCTGGCTCGCAACGATGCGCCCATCGTGCGTCCAGAGCCGCAGGCCATTGACCGCCAGCCACTGCTGATGCGCCTCGACCATCGTTGCGAGCACCATTCGGCCGGGAGCGCCGCCATCGATACTCACGGCGATCTGGGAATAGGGAATCGGCAATGGATCGACGCTCCCGGCGATCCGATCCTCCGGTGCGACCTGGGCACGGGCGCGCTCGGCCTGTATGAAATCGCGGGCGGGGCTGCTGAGACTGCAGCCTTGCAGCAGCCCGCTCAGCAACGCGGCCGCGACGAGAAATGCCGGTCGGGTCAACGCAGCCATTGTTCCGCCTCGCTGTCACGCAGATGCCACGGATTGGCGGACTCCAGGCTCTCGTAGAGCGAGCGCCCGGTGCGCGCCTTCTGCCCGCCGTCGCGGCTCAGCGGGCGGTACAGCACCTCGGCAGTGCCCGGCCCGCCTCGCATGGAGAAGAGATCGACCGGGATGGACAGATAGAAGCCCTTGTCGAAGGAGCCTTCGCCGAATTCCTCGGTTGAGGCATTGGTGGGCGTCGCAAAGACGCCGACGCGCACGCCATTGCTGAAGCGCCGCGACAGGTCGATGGTCGCCCCCCAATCCCCGGCCAGGAAGCGGCCACCACTGACGACGAGCCGAAGATTCTTCCACGGAAGCTCGTGGTAGTAGGAGACGAACCCGGTGGTGGTTTCGTAGTCGCGGAAACCGAAGCGTTGCCGGAACTCGCGCTGCCGCAGCCGCGCCAGCTCCACCCCCACCGCCCAGCCATTGCCGGTGGGACGGTAGAGCACCTCGGTTGCGACACCGCCGAACATTTCCTCGAAGATGCCCGCAGAGACACGCCCGTAGAGGTCCTCGGCGATGGGGAAGCGGTAGTTGGTCTCGAGCTGCGACAGATAGACATCCTTGCCTTCGCGCAGATAGGCGCCGATATCACTACGCACACGCGGCAGCCCGCTTGGGAACGTTTCCTGTAGCCGGTTCCCGATATTGTCAGCAATATTGACGCCGAGCGCGCCGCCCACGCTCCACCCTGGGCTCAACTGAACGGTGGCGGAGAACCGAGCCAGCAACTGCCCGACAACGAATGCGTCGGGACCACCAATATTCGAGCGGAACTGCGGATTGATGGCACTGCTGAAGGCGGGGAAGCGCAGCAGATCTCGATAGGCGGCATCCCCATAGACGCCCGCACTGGTTGGCAGGATTTCCACGTTTTCGCGAATGCTTTCCGCCGGTTCTGAGCCACCGGCAGCGCGATGGAAGGCCTCGCGCTCGATGCGCAGCCTCATGGCCTCCAACCCTCCGACAACTTCGACCAATTCGTATTCGTCGTAGGCGACGCCGGTCTGACGAATGAGAGCACGCACTACGCGCCCGGGCGCCATCGGGGTGCTGCTGCCCAGCGTTTGGCTGTACCAGACGGTCAGCTGGCCGGGTCCACCGCGATCATCCACGGCGAGCAGATAGAGCCCCTGGCTGCGCAGGTCGCGAGCAAGCCGCTCCACCGTGGGTGGATCAACGGGCCGCTCGAAGGGTGTCCGCTGCATCCGCCAATAAGACTGCAGAGGCAGCGCCGTCGGCCGAAAGACCTTCTGCGGCCCGGCTTCGTTGCCCAGGTTCCCGGCTATGCTGACGCGAGCGGCAAGCGTGTCCCCGCGCTCCCACGCCAGACCGAGATCGACGTTGCGCCCGAGCCGGTAGCTCATGCCCAGGTTGACGCGTGAGGACTGCTCCTGCGGGTTCTGCAAGCGCTCGGATTGGTAGTCGTTGCCCTCCAGCTCGGCGAAAAGGGAAAGCGGCCCGCCGCCGGGCGTCCACTGCACGCCACCGAAGAGCGCAGCCGGGCCGCGGAAATAGGTGTCCACTTCGAAACGCCCGCCCAGCCCTGTATTCCCCCGGGGCCGGTCCTCGAAAGTGGAGGACACTGCCGCAAGCGGACTGCGGAAATCATCAGCGCTGCCCAGCCGTCCCCAGCCGATGCCCAGATGGAAATCCCAGTTGAAGTAACGCCGACTGGCAACCAGGTATTCGGAAGCGAAGATACCGGTACCGGCCAGGTCCATCAGGCCCAGGGCCACAGCCGGCAGATGCTCGCTTTCGTCGAGGAGCCGGAGCTGGATGTCCACACCCTTGTCCGTGAAGTGGCGGCTGACTTCGCTCGACTGCTGCTCGATGGGAATCTGCTCGACGAAGCTGTAGTCGCGGTTGGTGACCTCCGCATAGCGGAAGGTCCCCTGAATCCAGTCCAGCGGTTGCAGATGGAAGAAGAGCGTGCGGTACGGTGAGAAGGTTCCAAAGCCACCACCGACTGTCCCGGTACCCCCACTCCGTGCCGTTGGGGTCTGCAACAAGCCGATCTGGCCGTAGTCATTCAGCCCGCGCTGGGGCGCGGCTTCGGAGGGCAACACCAGCGTCGCCAGCAGCAACGCCCAGGCAGCAGGCAGGAGCCCACGGGGCAAGCCCCGTCGCCGCATTGACTGCCACATCATTATTCGCAGGACTCGGGCGCGAGGTCGACTTCGTCGCGCAGCTCGGCGAGCCATTGCTTTGCCTGATCGCGCCAAGGCGGCACGACGATGATGGATCCAGGCGGAACGCGTTGGGGTTCGTAGTTCCAATGGGTTATCGCCAAGGACAGGTATCGGCCATCCGGCGTGTAGACGAAGGCTTCGCCGAGTTCGCCGCCAGCACCCGCGCCGCCGGCCTGCTCAACAAAGTCGCGCGCCGTCAGCGCTGCGTCGAAGGGGTAGCGCCCAGGGGCTCTCACCGTGCCGTAGACCGCCACCCACTCCGGAAGATCCGGGACAAAGACGATATCGCCGGCTTGGAAGAAGCCCCGCCGAGCTGGCTCACGCTGCACGGCCACAGCATCCAGTGCGACCTCAGAACGTCGATAGCAGCCACCGAGCAGCTTGGGCAACCAGCTCGACGACAAGGCGTCCTTTAACTTTTCTGGTGATTGCATCTGCAGCAGATCAAGGACCAGTTGCTCCGGGGCTCCACGCATCTCCGCGCCAGCTGTCGCCGAGGCGGGTCGAAGCAGCATCGCGCCAAGATAATAGGGTGCGTACTCGCCGTCGGTGGACGCCCCGCGAAGCTCGGAGGCACCGAGAGGCTGATCCGCCTTCAGGCAGGACACAGCCTCCTTGCCCTGAATGAGCGTCACGTGCGGCACATCCTTCGCGCAAAGAACCGGAGACGGCTCTGCGTCAACCCTTCCTGCCGTCATCCCGATCAACGCTACGACCAGCAGGGTTGCTGTGCGATAAAACACGCCACCTTTCCCGGAGCAGGCACAAAAAAGGGCGGCAGCGCCGCCCTTTTTTAATCCACTACGCACGTGTTAGTTCGTGCCGCCCGTACCTGCACCCGTGCTGGTCGTGGTGGTGCCACCGCCGCCGCCACCCGGATCGGTGGTGCCCGGCGGGGTCGTGCCGGTGGTCGTATCGGTACCGGCAACGCCAGCGTCGTCGTCGTCGATGACGGCGACCAGCCCGATGCCGATAATCGCCACCGCCGTACCGATCGCAACCGGAATAAGCGCGGGAGAGACGAGCAGCGCCGCGCCCTCTGCAGCCTGCAGGCCAGCGGAGGTCAGCGCATAACCGCCGTCGATGGCGACCAAGTCTCCGGCGGCAACCGCCTCGTCAACGCTGTCGTGACCGAGCTCGCGGCTGAGGTCTTCCGCCTGCGCCTGCGACATAGCCTCGCTGTTGGCCGGCTGCGCCATGACCACCGGGGCGTAAACCATAGGGCCCGTCGAGGCTGCAAAAACCGCAGCTGCGCCAAATGCGAATGCTTTCTTCATTACAACTCCCATTTCCGATTAGTCATTGTTCCCCTACGATTATAGGGCTGTCAACTCATTAGAGGCACGCAGCGTTCACTACGTCACTGTGACGACCATGTGACACCGCACAGGAGGTCAGCGACTGGACTGTCCACCTCGCGCTTCAGCACTCTCGCCGCGCGCCTCTGTATCGTCGCTGAACCGTGATCGCACCAAATCCTCTCCCGCGTTAAAGCCTCCAGCGAAAGCACCATAGAGCAGACGCGAGCCCGCCACTGCGTACGCATTCCCGACAGCCGGCCGCGGGGGATTCGGGTCGTCCCACACCAGCAGCTGCCAGCGTTCCAGCAGCATTGCCTGTTCTGGGTTTGCGCCATTTTCCATGGGCACCCAGGCCCTGGCCAACGACGCGTCAACAGCCCCAGATTCACCCTCTCCAGGACCATTCGCAGCGGTGACCCCAACGGGGAGAGCCACTGCCAAGGCAATCGCGCCTGTGAATGCGCTAAAGGAACTCGTCATGGTGCCGTGCTCTCGACCGCGCATATGCAATCTCTGAGTAGGTCGGGCTCGAACCCGCTCCAACCTGCCTGCCACACTGTACTTTGCCACCAAACAGGCCCTCGCGCAAAGAAAGGCCCGCTCCGGAGAGCGGGCCATGGTCAGGCCGGAAGAACCTGATTTGCTCAGTGCGCCGCAGTGGCTCCGACAGCCCCGCGCGGGATGCGCACATCCTCGACGAGCTGCTGAATGTGAGCCGGGGGCGGCGCCGTCATGCGCGAGACCGTGAAGGCAACGATGAAGTTAAGCACCGCGCCAATGGCACCGAAGCTCTGCGGCTGCACACCGAAGATCCAGCCTTCGGCGGTGTCCGGCAGCATCGCGGTCTCGGCAAAGAAGAACCAGCCCTTGAAGAGGAAGATGTAGACCAAGGTACTGATCAAGCCAGTGAGCATGCCCGCGATCGCGCCCTCCTTGTTCATGCGCGTGCTGAAGATGCCGAGCATGAGTACGGGGAAGAGCGAGGAGGCGGCGATGCCGAAGGCCAATGCCACGACCTCTGCCGCGAAGCCGGGTGGATTGAGTCCTAAATAGCCCGCCACCAGAATCGCCACACCCATGGATATGCGACCGGCGAGCAGCTCCTGCTTGTCGGAGATGTCCTTGGCCACGATGCTCTTGAGCAGGTCGTGCGACACCGCAGAGGAAATCGCCAGCAGCAGACCCGCGGCCGTGGACAGTGCCGCCGCCAGACCGCCGGCAGCTACCAACGCAATCACCCAGCCGGGCAGCCCCGCGATCTCGGGGTTGGCCAGCACCATGATGTCGCGGTCAACGGTGAGCTCGTTACCTCCCCAGCCGTATGCCTCGGCCTGGTCGGCGAACTCCGGATTCTTGGCATTGTAGTACTGGATGCGGCCGTCGTTGTTCTTGTCATCGAAGGCCAGCAGACCGGTTTCCTCCCAGGTGCGCATCCATCCCGGCCGCTCCTCGGCCACCAGGTTGCCCTGCTCGGTACCGACCTCGCCCGGCTGCACGGTGTTGAGGAGGTTGTACATCGCCATCGCACCGACCGCCGGGGCCGTGGTGTAGAGGATACCGATGAAGACCAGCGCCCAGCCCGCCGACTTGCGCGCGTCACGCACCCGGGGCACCGTGAAGAAGCGGATGATGACGTGCGGCAGGCCCGCCGTCCCTATCATCAAGGCCATGGTCAGCAGGAACATGTTAAGCATGCTCATGCCTCCGGGCTCGGTATAGGCTGAGAAGCCTAGATCGGTCACCAGCCCGTCCAGCTTGTCGAGCAGCCATGTACCGTCGGCAACGGTGCCACCGAGGCCGATCTGCGGCAGCGCCACGCCCGTGATCTGCAGCGAGATGAAGATCGCCGGCACGGTATAGGCGAAGATCATCACCACGTACTGCGCAATCTGCGTGTAGGTAATGCCCTTCATGCCGCCGAGCACGGCGTAGGTGAAGACCACGGCCATGCCGATGACGAGGCCAGTCGTGATATCCACCTCAAGGAAGCGCGAAAAGGCGATACCGGCGCCGCGCATCTGGCCAATGACGTAGGTCAGCGACATGATGACGAGGCAGATCACCGCAACGACGCGCGCAGTCTGGGAGTAGAACCGGTCACCGATGAATTCGGGCACCGTGAACTTGCCGAACTTGCGCAGATACGGCGCCAACAACATCGCCATCAGCACGTAGCCACCGGTCCAGCCCATCAGGTAGACCGATCCGCTGTAGCCCAGGAAGGCGATGAGGCCGGCCATGGAGATAAAGGAGGCCGCGCTCATCCAGTCGGCGGCCGTGGCCATGCCGTTGAGTACGGGGTGAATGCCCTTGTTGGCGACGTAGTACTCGCCGGTCGTGCCGGCGCGAGCCCACAGCGCGATGCCGATATAAAGCGCGAAGGTGCCGCCAACGAAGAGATAAATCCAGGTTTGGGTATCCATGGCGGCTTACTCCTCGTGCACGTCGAACTTGCGATCGAGCTGATTCATACGCCAGACGTATATGAAGATCAGCACGATGAAGGTGTAGATCGAGCCCTGCTGGGCGAACCAGAAACCGAGCTTGTAGCCGCCCAGCGGTATCGCGTTCAGCGGTTCGACGAGCAAAATTCCGGCGCCGAAGGACACGGCAAACCAGATAACCAGCAGCGTGAGGAGGAGTCGCAGATTGGCCTTCCAGTAGGCCACTGCCGCCTCCCGTTTCTCATCCGTCATGGGTGTCTCCTGATAGTTGTAGGGAACGCTTTGCAGGCGCAAGCAATCTAGCAACGTACCGGTAGCGCAACATCCCCGACTTTGGTCGAACAGCGCCCAAGAGGCCACGAGGGTAAACAACTTGGTGGTAGCCACAGCATCGATCAGACGCGAAACACAAAGGCACTATCGCGCTCCGACTCTCGATTTCATCCATCGGCCAAAACCGTGAACTTCGAAACGTGCGCCTATGGCTGGCGCTGGGTTTGGAGCCGGTCCCACCAACGACGCTGGCCAGCCATGGGGCGGCCGAGGCGGCCTGCCGCCGCTCCACTTCGCTACCGACGCCGGCTCGGAGGCGCAAGATGTTGGGTGTCGTGGCCTTCTAGGGCGCGCTCTTCTCGACGACGCTGACGCACTTCGTCGTACCGGCGCTATACGCGCTGGTGGCGCAGCACACCGAGATGCCCGGCTGGCAAGCGCAGCGGCTGGCGCGTCAGGAGGCAGGCGCCCGGCGGAAACTCACCTCGGCGAACGGTGTCGCTATCTGAACGTAGCAAGCGCGATGTTAATATCGCCACCAGGGGGATCCCATGCCGCGCAAAGCTTCCACGCAGCCATCAACCACACTGCAGTCGATTCGCGACCACGCCTTCACGCTCTTCGGTCGTCACGGCTACGAGGGTGTGTCCATCGGCGAGATCGCGACACACGCCAGGCTATCCAAGGGTGCGCTCTATTGGCACTTTCCAGGCAAGGAGGCGCTTTACCTCGACTGCCTGACGCGGCTGCACGCGATCTTCAACGAGCACATCTTCGACCGCATGCGCGCGGGGCAGGATCCGGTCTCGCGCATCCTCAGCCTCTTCAACGGGCTGGGCACCATGCTCACCGACCCGCGTGTGCAGACCGGCGTCGCCGGCTACTGGCTCACCCCCATGCGCTCGACCTCGCCACGGTTGGACGAGGCGCAGCGCGCCTTCGAGGCCACCTCGCGCGAAGTGATCGTGGAGACGCTGCGCGACGGCGTCGCCCAGGGGCATTTCGATCTGCAGGACGATCTCGAGGACATGGCCTCGGCGATCATGGCGCTGGTGGAGGCCATCATCCTGCCGCTGCGCCACCAGGAGCACGGCGAGGTCAGCGCCATGCTCGGCGTGTTGGCGCGCACGCTGTTCCGCGCCTACGCCAACAGTGGCGATCTGGTCGAGCGCGCACGCGCCATCTGAGAGGGCGGTGACAAAAGCACTAAGCTCGGCATCTCTACCCTGTCCGGCGCTCGACCGTTTCGTCGTGAACGAAACGGCGTGTCAGCCCCGACGAGGTCAGGCACGGGGCTGCGCCTGACCAATGCTCATGTCTTGCCCCATACACTGCGCTACCAGCGCTCCAGACAGCATCGACCTGCGGTTGCGCAATACGTTTTGTAAACACCCTCCAAGGCTGCCGCCCTAGGTTCAGGGGTGATTCATTGCACCCCGGTAACCTCGAAGCTCCCGCGAGGTAGATCGCCATGAAGCCGAAAACCGCCGCCGTAATATCGCTGACGCTGGCCGGGGCGCTGCCGGCACTCGCGTCCGCACAGATGCGTGCCGAGGTGGTCGAGGCACGGCCCTACTATGTGTCAGCCACTACCACTGAGCGGCGCGAGATCTGTCGCCGCCCCAGCGGTCTGCTCGGTGGCCGCGAGGGACAAATTCTCGGTGGCGTGGCCGGAGGCTTCATCGGCAGCGAATTCGGCTCGGGGCGAGGCCGCGACATCGCCACCGTCGCCGGCGCCCTGCTCGGCAGCGAGTTCGGCCGCCGGAACTTCGACCGCGGGCGCCGCGACTGCCGTGTCGAGGCCGTCGAAGTCCCCTCGGAAGCGATCGGTGGCTACGACGTGATCTACGAGCAGAACGGCCGCCTCTGGCGCACGCGCACCCGCGAGCATCCAGGCGCGCATATGGCCGTGCCCATGCGAAGCTCGGAGCCGAAGGGATGAGCCTAGAGCACCTGCCCCGGCTGTCGCTGCTGACCACTCTGGCGCTGTTGAGCGCTGGAGCCGTCGCGATGCCGGCGACTGCGCAGCTGGACGGACTCGGCAGCGAAAGCGGCCTCTCACGCGATCTGCTCAACAACGAGCCCCCCCTTAGCGAGCCGCCGCTGGACATCGGCCCACAGCCCGAAGAGCGCCCACGCGCGCCGCTGCACCTCAACCGCGCCCAAGCTGCCGCACAGGCGCGCGACCTGCATGGTGGCCGCGTGCTGTCGGTGCACTGGACCGGCAACGGCTATCGCGTCAAGCTGCTGCGCCATGGCGAGGTGCGCATCGTGCGCGTCGCCGACGCACCGCCTGAGAAAGAAAAAAAAGACCAGTAAGGGAACACTATGCGATTGCTGATCATCGAGGACGAGCAGGCACTGCTCGACCAGCTCGCCAAGCTATTGGAACGCGAAGGCTATACCGTCGAGAAGGCCACCAACGGGGAGGACGGCGGCTGGATGGCCAGCGAATTCGCCCTGGACTTGGCCATCGTCGACCTCGGGCTGCCGGACATCTCCGGCGTCGAGGTCATCCGACAGCTGCGTGCCGACGACAAGAGCTACCCGGTACTCATCCTCACCGCGCGCGACGGCTGGCAGGCCAAGGTGGAGGCACTGGAGGCCGGCGCCGACGACTATGTCGTCAAGCCCTTCCACGAGGAGGAACTGCTCGCCCGAGTGCGCGCGCTGCTGCGGCGCGCCAGCGGCTGGGCCAGCGCCGAGATCTGCTCCGGCCCTTTCACGCTGGATACGCGTGGCCACAGCCTGAAGCGCGGCGACACCAGCATCGAGCTGACCGCCTTCGAGTACAAGGTACTCGAATACCTGCTGCTGCACGCTGGCGAAGTCATCTCCAAGACGCGCCTTTCCGAGCACATCTACGACGAGGAAACCGAGCGCGACAGCAACGTCATCGAGGTCTTCATTCGCCGCCTGCGCACCAAGCTCGACCCGGATGACTCGCTGCATCCCATCGAGACCCTGCGCGGGCAGGGTTATCGCTGGTCCTTGCCGCGCGGCTGACGGCGGTGTCGCTGCGGCCCACTTCGCTGCGCGCTCGCCTGATCCTGGGCGCGCTGCTGGTGCTGGCCATCTTCCTGACCGCCGCCGGCGTCGGCCAGGAACGCGCCTTCCGCGCTGCGGCGCTGTCCGCAGAGCAGGACAAGCTCCGCGGCCTGATCTACGCGCTGCTCGGCGCCACCGAGCCCTCGGCGCGCGGCGGCCTCGTCATCGGCGACTTCGACCTGCCCGACCCGCGCCTGACCCAGCCTGACTCCGGCCTGGCGGCCTGGCTACTGACGCTTGAGGACGAGGTCGTCTGGCGCTCGCCCAGCGCGCTGCACGCGCCGCCCGAGCATGGCCTCGGCGAGGTCGGCGATTTCCACTTCGAGGAAACGCCCGAGCATTTCCTGACTACCTATCACCTGCGCTGGATCGGCACCGACGCCGAAGCCCGGCGTTATCAGTTGCTGGTCGAGAGCAGCAAGGGCTCCTTCCAGCAGCAGCTCACCGCCTACCGGCGCCAGCTCCTGGGATGGCTGCTGGCCGCAGCGGCGGGGCTGCTGATCACCCTCATGATCGTGCTGGCCTGGCTGATCCAGCCCGTGCGCCGCATGGAGCGCGAGCTGCGCGCCGTCGAGCGCGGCGACACCGATGAACTTGCCGGCAGATATCCCGACGAGCTACGGCCGCTGGCCAGTGCGCTGAACGCCATGGTGCAGACCGAACGCAACCAGCAGGCGCGCTACCGCAACGCTCTCGGCGACCTCGCACACTCGCTGAAGACGCCGCTGGCCGTGCTCGACGGCATGCTGCGCGAGGGCAACACAGACGTCGCGCAGACGCGCGAGCAGGTCGAGCGCATGCGCCACATCACCGAGCACCAACTCGCGCGCGCCAGCCACGCCGGACGCCGCACGCTCGCCCGCCCACAAGTGCTCGCGCCCGTCGTCGACAAGATCGCCAGCTCCATGGCCAAGGTCTACCACGACAAGGCGCCGCAGATAACGCAGGATGTTCCCCAAGGGCTGAATCTTCGCGTCGAGGAAGGCGATCTCTTCGAGCTGGTCGGCAACATTCTCGACAATGCCTGCAAGTGGTGCGAGCAGGCGGTGGCCATCAGCAGCGAGCGCGACGGCGGCAGCATCACCATCACCGTCGAGGACGACGGCCCCGGCTTTCCGGAAGATGCGCAGCAATTTCTCAAACGCGGCCAGCGCGCCGACCAACGTACGCCGGGCCAGGGGCTCGGCCTGGCGACGGTCAAGGACCTCGTCGACCTCTACGAGGGCAGCATTCTCATCGATCGCAGCCGCAGGCTGGGCGGGGCGCGTCTGGTGCTTCGCCTGCGCGCCTGAGCCGCGTCAGTCGCGATGCCGGAGCCCTGACAGCAGCCGCAGCGGCTGCAGGCCGAGCAACATCAGCGCCAGCAGGTAGGTGACCGCCGCCGCGACGATGATGCCGAGCAGGCCGAAGCCGCGCTGTAGCGCGGCGGCGTCGAGCCAGTCGCCGAACCAGGCGGCAGCTGCCAGCGCCACGGCGCTCATGAGCAGGCTGGCGGCACCGATGCGCAGCAGATAGATGCCCCACCCCGGTAGCGGCCGATAAACCCCGTCCAGGCGCAGGCGCCGATAGAGCAGTCCGGCATGCAGCCAGCTTGCTGCGGCCGTGGCGCCGGCGATGCCGACGTGCGGGCGGGCGTAGCCGGCTTTTACCAGCGCCGTGGTTACCACCACCGATACCACCATGCCGGCGCCGAAGGCGATGGCGCCCAGGCGCAGCGGCTCGGTCGTATCCTGCCGCGAGTAGAAGCCCGGAATCAGCACCTTGACCAGCGAGAAGCCCACGAAGGCGAAGGCGTAAGCCACCAGCGCCGCCGACGTCATGGCGACGTCGCGCTCGGTGAAGGCATTGTGATGAAAGAGCGTGGCAACGATGGGTTCCGCCAGCAGCAGCAGCCCTAGCGCCGCCGGCGCGCCCAGCAGCAGCACCAGGCGCAGCGCCCAGTCCAGCGTGCCGCTGAAGCCCTCGGCGTCGCTGCCGGCGAACTGCCCGGCCAGGTAGGGAAGGATCACCGTGGCGATGGCGATGGAGAACACCCCCAGCGGGAACTCCATCAGGCGATCCGCGTACCAAAGCCAGCTGACGCTGCCATCGCCGGGCAGGAAGGAGGCGATCACCGAATCCAGCAGCAGGCTGAGCTGGGAGATTGACGCCCCCAGCATGATGGGCAGCATCAGCATGATGATGCGGCGCACCGCCGGGTCGCGCCATCCCGCGCGCGGCCGCGGTAGCAGCCCCAGCTTCCAGACCGAAGGCAGCTGGAAGCAGAGCTGCAGGATGCCGCCGATCAGAACGGCGATGGCCAGCGCCTCCACCGACGGCGCGTAGAGCAGGGCCGCCGCGATGAGCGACAGATTCAGCAGCACCGGCGTGATGGCCGGCACAGCGAAACGGCCGTGCGCGTTCAGAATGCCGGAGGCCAGCGCCGCCAGCGAGATACACAGCAGATAGGGGAAGGTCCAGCGCAGCAGCGTGACGGCGGTTTCGAACTTCTCGGCATCGGCCCGGAAACCGGGCGCGAAGATGCTCATCAGCAGCGGCGCGGCCAGCACGCCGGCGGCAGTGATGAGCAGCAGGAAGGCGCCCATGGTGGAGGCGACGCTGTCGATCAGCCGGCGCATATCCTCTTCCGTGCCCTGCGACTGCGTTTCCTTGAGCACCGGCACGAAGGCCTGCTGGAAGGCGCCCTCTGCGAACATGCGCCGGAAGAGATTGGGGATGCGGAAGGCGACGAAAAAGGCGTCCATAGCCGCGCCGGCACCGAAGAGCGCGGCCTGCAGCATGTCGCGCACAAAGCCAAGCACCCGCGAGGCGAGCGTGGCGGCACCAACGACGCCGGTGGACTTCATCAGGGAACGGGACATGCCGGCGGGCTCCGCACGGGGGAAATCGAGCTGGCGCCTTCGGTTGACAAGCACCGGAGGCGCGAGAATACTACGCCACCTTTTTGGGGCCCTGCCCCAATCTCCCAGTTACGAATCGCGGAGTCTGTCTTGGCCAATTCGCCCCAGGCGCGCAAGCGCGCGCTCCAGAACGAAAAGCGTCGCACGCTGCATGCATCGCAGCGCTCGATGGTGCGTTCCTCCATCAAGAAGGTCATCAACGCCCTCGAGGCGAAGAACGCCGAAGCCGCACGCAGCGCCTATCAGGAAATGGTGCCGCTGCTCGATCGCTACGCCGGTCGCGGCCTCATCCACAAGAACAAGGCAGCGCGCCACAAGCAACGCCTGCACAAGCACGTCCGCGAGCTCGAGAGCGCCTGAGCGCACTCGCTGGCGGTTCGGTAGATAAGTGATGGAAGGTGGGCCGGGCTTTAGCCGGGCCTACCTGCCTCCAGCATGTCGGCCTGAAGGCCGACCCACGGGTTGTCCCAGGCAGCTGTGGGTCGGGCTTCAGCCCGACTTGCCCGATCCAGCATGTCGGCCTGAAAGCCGCCCCACGGGCCGATTCGGGCTTTAGCTCAAGACCAGATCGTCGCGGTGGATCAGCTCGGCCTCGCCGACGTAGCCCAGGCGTTCGTTGATCTCGCGCGTCGGCACACCGCAAATGCGGCTCGCTTCCTCGGCGCCGTAGTTCACCAGGCCACGGGCGACTTCGGTGCCATCCGGCGCCAGGCAGCGCACGACGTCGCCGCGCGAGAAGCTTCCTTCGACGGAACGCACCCCCACCGGCAACAGGCTGGCACCACCGCGGCTCAACGCACCCACCGCACCCTCGTCGAGATGCAGCGCACCGCGGGCCTGTAGCTGCCCGGCGATCCAGCGCTTGCGGGCACCGACGCGCAGCGCATCGGCGTGCAGCATGCTGCCCAGATCTTCCTCGCCGGCAAGCAGACGGTTCAGCACCCGCTCCGCCCGGCCGTGGGCGATGATGGTGCTGGCCCCCGAGCGCGCCGCCCAGCGTGCGGCCGTCAGCTTGGTGCGCATGCCGCCGCGCCCCAGCGTGCCCATGCCGTCGCCCGCCATGGCCTCCAGGCGCGCGTCGGACAGCGAGATGTTGTGGATCAGCTCGGCGCCGTCCCCCAGCCTGGGATCGCGCGTGTAGAGGCCATCCTGGTCAGTGAGGATGACCAGCGCCTCGGCCTCGACCAGATTGCAGACCAGCGCGGCCAGGGTGTCGTTGTCGCCGAGGCGGATCTCGTCGGTGGAGACGGTGTCGTTCTCGTTGACCACCGGCACCACGCCCCACTCCAGCAGGGTGCGCAGCGTGCTGCGCGCATTCAGATAGCGGCCGCGTTCGGCGACGTCCTCGTGCGTGAGCAGCACCTGCGCCGTGTTCAGGCCATGCTGGGCGAAGGCATTCTCGTAGGCGCGCACCAAGCCCATCTGCCCGACTGCGGCGGTGGCCTGCAGCGCGTGCAGCGTGCGCGGGCGCTCGCTCATGCCCAGCCGCGCGCGGCCCTCGGCCACCGCGCCGCTGGATACCAGTACGACCTGGACGCCGCTGCTGCGCAACTCCGCGATCTGGGCCACCCAATCGGCGATGGCGGCGTTGTCGAGACCCTTGCCCTGGTTGGTGACCAGCGAACTGCCAACCTTGACGATCAGCCGCCGCACGGCGGAGAGCGCGCTGCGCTGCTGGCTCATTCCGCCTCCGGGGCCGGGGTGTCTTCCTGCGCGTCTTGCGCGGCGGCCGCCTCTTCGGCGCGACGGGCTTCCAGCCAGTCCATAACGGCGCGGCCGAGCTTCTCGAGCCCGCCGCCGGTCGCCGCGGAGATGATGAAGCTGGGCCCCTCCCAGCCCAGCTCGGCAACCGCAGCGTCGGCAGCCGCCTGCGCGGCGTCGGCGTCGAGCAGATCGGCCTTGTTGAAGACCAGCCAGCGCGGGCGATTGCCGAGGGTTTCGCTGTACTGCTCCAGCTCGTCGGCGATGGTGCGCACCTGCTCGGCGACGCCACCCTCGACCGGCATGAGATCGACCAGCTGCAGCAGCAGCCGCGTGCGCGACAAATGGCGCAGGAAACGATGTCCCAACCCTGCGCCGTCGGCAGCGCCGGCAATCAGGCCGGGGATGTCGACCATGACGAAGCTGCGCAGCGGGTCCACCGCGACGACGCCGGGCTGCGGATAGAGCGTAGTGAAGGGGTAGTCGGCGATCTTCGGGCGCGCGGCGGACATGGAGGCCAGAAGCGTCGACTTGCCGGCATTGGGCAGGCCGGCGAGACCGACGTCGGCCATGACCGCCAGCTCCAGACGCAGCTGGCGCGACTCGCCGGCGTAGCCGGGCGTACTCTGACGCGGCGCGCGGTTGATGCTGCTCTTGAAACGCGCATTGCCGAGACCGCGCGCACCGCCCTTGGCGAGCAGCACGCGCGGCGTCGTCGGCGTAATCTCGCCGAGGTACTCGTCGGTTTCGTCGTCGTGGATGATGGTGCCCAGCGGCATCGGGATCTCGATGTCCTCACCGGCCCCACCCGTGCGGTTGGCCTTGCCGCCGTTTTCCCCGTCCTTGGCCCGGAAGCGGCGATGAAAGCGCATGTCCGCGAGGGTGTTCAGGCCGCTGTCGGCGATGGCGTAGACGCTACCGCCATGGCCGCCGTCGCCGCCGTCCGGCCCGCCAAAGGGCACGTACTTCTCGCGCCGGAAGGATACGTGCCCTGGGCCACCGGAGCCGGCATCCACGCGGATTCTGCTTTCGTCGACGAACTTCACGTCTGGCTGACTCGGTTGGCGATACCCGTCACAGGGTGCCGCTATTCATAAACACTACCGCGATGAGCGATACGGATGACCAGCACCACGAGCTCGGTGTCGCGCAGCTCGCAGATGCCCCGTACATCGCCCACCCGATAGCGCCACAACCCGGTATGGCGCCCTTTCAGCGCCTTGCCGAGCCGGCGCGGATGCGCCTGCGCAAGCACCCTACCTTCGAGATAGGCACGAACCCGGCGCCGTAGCGGCGTATCGAGGTCGCGAAACTCCTTCGCTGCCCGCGTTTCGAACTCAATCGTCCAGGTCACCCCAGACCTCGGCAGCGCTGATCCTGCTGCTCTTGCCCGCGCGCAGACGCTCCAGGCGCTCCTCGGCGAGGTAGACGTCCTCCAGATCGTCGAGGTTGTCCTCAACCAGCTGGCGCAAGTAGAAGGCCTTGCTGCGGCCGGTAGCCCGGGCCAGCTGATCGAGGCGCTGCTCGGTATCCGGGCTCAAGCGAATGGTTGTCGGCATCGTTGGCGGCGCATCAATGTATTCACTGTAGTCAGTGTAGGCCCTGCGCCAGCCTGCGTCATCCTTCCGGGCCGCGCGACCTTGGCCCCACGAAAAAGGCCCCGAGAACTCGGGGCCTTATCGCACGGTCGCCTTGGCGATCGGAGCGCGTCGGGTTCAGGCCTCTGCCGACTCGACGATGTTCACCACCGTGCGGCCACGACGCGGGCGGAACTCCACCTTGCCGTCGGCCTTGGCGTAGATGGTGTAGTCGCGACCCATGCCGGCGTTGTCGCCGGGGTGCATCTTGCTGCCGCGCTGGCGCACGATGATCGAGCCCGCGCGAACGGCCTCGCCACCGAAACGCTTTACGCCCAGGCGTTTGGATTCGGAATCGCGGCCGTTGCGGGTACTGCCGCCTGCCTTTTTGTGTGCCATATCAGCTTGCTCCTGGCTTGGCTGCGGCGCTCAGGCGCCGGCGATGTCAGTGATGCGCACCGCCGTGTAATTCTGGCGATGCCCCTGCCGCTTCATGTGATGCTTGCGGCGGCGAAACTTGAGGATGTGAACCTTGTCCGCGCGACCGTGCTCAAGCACTTCCGCGGTGACCTTGGCGCCCTCGACGAGCGGCGAGCCGACCTTGGCACTGTCACCCTCGCCGACCATCAGCACCTGGTCGAAGTCCACAGTGGCGCCCACGGCGGCGTCAAGCGTCTCGACGCGCAGGGCCTCGCCGGCACTGACGCGATACTGCTTGCCGCCGGTTTTGATGATGGCGTACATCGTTTTCGTGCTCCGGAATCCTTCGGGGGGACCCACTCAGCCGCTTTCTGCAACCGGGGGTCGACAAGGCGCGGGATGATACGCCGGGCGCTCGCCCCGGTCAACGCGCTTCGCCGCGCCGGCGAAGGCTGCAGCGGCTCGTCTACACTAGCGCCCCGTCCGGAGCGGGTTGTACCCGCCCCCTAATCGAGCATCCATGGATTTCTCCGACTGCACAGCCCCCGTGGCGGAGGATATGCGCGCCGTCGACCGACTCATCGGCGAGCGACTGCGTTCCGACGTCGCGCTGATCGACCAGATCGCCGCGCACATCCTGCGCGCTGGCGGCAAGCGCCTGCGCCCCAATCTGGTGCTTCTGGCCGCGCGCGCCCACGGCGCCCACAACGGGCGAGCCGTGCTACCTGCAGCCATCGTCGAGCTGATCCATACCGCAACGCTGCTGCACGACGACGTCGTCGACGACACCGAGCGCCGCCGCGGCCAGCCCACCGCCAACGCCAACTGGGGCAATCCGGGCGCCGTGCTCTCCGGCGACTTCCTCTACACGCGCAGCTTCCAGCTCATGGTGGAGGCCGATGACATGCGCATCATGCGCGAGCTCGCCGACACCACCAACGCCATCGCCGAAGGCGAAGTGCTGCAGCTGATGAATTGCGGCAACCCCGATACCGACGAGACAGCCTATCTCGACGTCATCGACCGCAAGACCGCGCGCCTGTTCCGGGCCGCCACCGCCCTTGGCGCAATGGTGGCCGGCGCCGACGACGTCGCCATAAGTGCCGCGCGCGCTTACGGAGAGAGCCTGGGCATGGCTTTCCAGATTGTCGACGACCTGCTGGACTATCTGGCTGACCCCGAAGTCTCGGGCAAGAACCTGGGCACCGATCTCGCCGAGGGCAAGCCGACGCTGCCTCTCATCCGGGCCATGGCGGTGGGTGACAAAGAGACGCGAGAGTTCCTGCGCGACGCCATCCGCAACGGCGACGACGCCGATGTCCAGGGCGTGCTGCACGCCGTTGAATCCACCGATGCGATCCACTACACTTCCGCGGCCGCACAGCGGCACGTCGCTGATGCCAAGGCTGCTCTGGCGGCGCTGCCTGATTCGGCATACCGCAATGCGCTCGCCGGGCTCGCCGACTTCACGGTAGCGAGAACCAACTAGGCGCTTGCGGCGCAACAATTCCGGGGTGTAGCTCAGCTTGGTAGAGCGCTTCGTTCGGGACGAAGAGGTCGTAGGTTCGAATCCTGTCACCCCGACCAATCCTGTTTTCCTGTGACCTCCGTGTTTCCAGCAGCCCTTGCGGGCTGCAGAGGTCGTAGGTTGTTCGCGCCATCCATGGCGCGAACCCTTCGGGCTCCCTGCGGTCGCGTGGATCGGCTTTCCTGCCGATCCATCGAATCCTGTCACCCCGACCAATCCTGTTTTCCTGTGACCTCCGTGTTTCCAGCAGCCCTTGCGGGCTGCAGAGGTCGTAGGTTGCGCTGGCCTTCCATGGCCAGCGCCCTTCGGGCTCGCTGACGCTCGCGCAAATCCGCTCCATATTGATTCGAGACGCTATTGAAGACCGGAATCCGGTTACAGTGCGCCTAGGCCCCAACCCTCTCGAACGATGTCAGAAGCGCCCAGCGGATTTCCCCGCATGCACAGCGTGCAGCGACTCCTGTCCGATGAAGAAATGGACTCCCTGATCGCGATGGCGCGGCATAGTGGCCTCACGCCGGGCACGACCTCCGGCGGCGGCAATGACCCGCGAATCCGCCGCTCTCAGGTCCTCTGGTTGCGCCGCGCAGAGGGCTATGAATGGCTCTACGAGCGCATCTGGAAGGAAGTGCAGACGATGAACCGGCGCCTCTTCGGCTTCGACATTACGGGCTTCAACGGCGCCATACAGCTCGCCCGCTATGCCGCCGATGACGAAGGGTTCTATAACTGGCACATGGACAATGGCGAAAAGAACGCTGAGAGAAAGATCAGCATCTCGGTCCAGCTGAGCCATCCGGATGACTACGAAGGCGGAGAACTGGAGCTCTGGTACAAGATGCGAGGCATCCCTGCCGCACGCGAGCGCGGAGCCATCGTCGCCTTCCCGAGTTTCGTCATGCATAGAGTAAAGCCAGTAACAAGGGGGGAACGCTTCAGCCTCGTCGCCTGGATCGCGGGGCCGCGCTGGCGCTAAACGCAAGGCATAGCTCTCGCAGACCGAAGTGTGACCTGCTAGCCAATCGTTCGAAGCCCACAAAAAAGCGCCCGGCTACAAGCCGGGCGCCAGAATCGACACATGCTGTGCGAAGACTAGAAGCCGATTCGGCCCTCGTTGTCCTCAACGAAGGAATCCCCCAGGCCATCGACGCGCTCTGCCACTTCTTCGGCCGAGCTGAAGTCGCCGCCATCCTCGCGCTCAACGATGATGCGCTCCGCAATCACGCTTCCCACACCGGAAAGCTGCGTGAGCGCCTCGGCATCGGCCTGATTGACATTGATGACCTGCGCCCAGAGCGACGTGGCGAATAGCATCAGTCCCGCTGCCGCGGTGAGGAGTTGCTTGGTCATGGTTTTCCTCCCTGTAACCGAATGAAACGTCATCCGAGGATGACGCGCACATCGTTACTCAAAGTAAATGAAAAAATCAATCCGCTGCATCCTCGCGGACAAGCCGTTGCCGCACTGGCATAATGCGCGGCTCGCGGAGGGGTGTCCGAGCGGTCGAAGGAGCACGCCTGGAAAGCGTGTATACGGTAACCCCGTATCGAGGGTTCGAATCCCTCCCCCTCCGCCAAATCCTTGCGACGCGCCTAAGTTGGGCACGAACGCCGAGCCAATCGAAACCTCCAGGGATTCGAACCCTCGATAGATAGTGAATGAGTTCGACCACCCGGCGAGAGCCGGGTGGCGCGAGCGAAGCGAGCCCGGAGGGCGCGCCGGCGAAGCCGGGGCGCAATCCCTCCCCCTCCGCCAAAATTCAACACTGCGCTCGATTCGCTTAACGGCAGCATGATGACTCAGCGCACCAGGGATTCGAACCCTCGATAGACAATGAACAGGTTCGACCAGCCGGCGCGAACCGGGTGGTGCGAGCAAAGCACGCCCTCGCAGACCGCTTCGCGCATCAAGAAGGCCGGACCCCCAGAGGAGATCCGGCCTTATCGTCCGAGTCAGTGGTCTCGCCGCGCTCAAGCCGTCTCGTAGTCTTCGAGATCCAGGCGCCGCGTGAGGCGGCGATACTCGGCGGTCCGGCCCGGCCAGTTGTTGGTGATGCGACCGGATTCGTTGTGATACCAACTGCTGCAGCCGGCGGCCCAGACCGTACTCGACAGGCGCTGCTGCAGCCGGTCGTTGTAGTCGCGGTAGACATCCTCGCGCACGTTCAGCATGCGGTGATCGCGCAGCTTCTCCAGCGCGTCCGACAGATAGCGCATCTGGCACTCAATCATGAAGATGATGGAATTGCCGCCAAGGTTGGTGTTCGGGCCGTACATCAGGAAGAGATTGGGGAAGTCGGGAACAGTCATGCCGACATAAGCTTCGGCGCCCGTGGACCACTGCTCGTGCAGATCCTTGCCATGCCGACCAGTGAAGCGGATCGGCGACAGGAACTCGGTCGCCTTGAAGCCCGTGCCCCAGATGATCACGTCCAGGTCGTGCTGCACGCCGTCCTTGGTGCGCACGCCCTTGGCGTTGATCTGATCGATACCAACGGTTTCCAGATGCACGTTGTCGCGCTGCATCGCGGGGTAGTAGTCGCTGGAGAAGAGAATGCGCTTGCAGCCGATAGGGTAGTCCGGCGTCAGCTTGGCGCGCAGCTCGGGGTCCTTCACCTGACGATTCAGGTGCCAGCGCGAAACGCGCAGATACAGCCGCTGCGTCGGCGAGTCGCCGCGATCGAAGGCATCGGTACTGATCTCGCCGGATTTCCAGAGCGCAAAGCGGAAAGGGCGCTCGTAACCCGGGACGTAGCGGAACAGCAAGCGATTGAGCTTGCCGTAGGGGCCATCCAGGCGTGGGAGCAGATAGGGAGGGCTGCGCTGGAAGACGGTGAGATGTGCGGCCTGCTCGGCCACCGGTGGGATGAACTGAATGGCACTGGCACCGGTGCCGATGACGCCCACGCGGCGGCCTTCCAAGGGTATCTCGTGGTCCCACTCCGCGGAATGAAAAGCATCACCGGCGAAATCATCGCGACCCGGAATCTCGGGCCAACCGGGGCGCGAGAGCTGCCCGACGCCGGCGACCAGCGCGCGCGTGCGCCAGCTTCGGCCGTCGGCCGCATGTACGGTCCAGGTGGCGCTGTCGTCGTCCCACTGCGCGCTGGTGACTTCCACGCCGAACTCGGCGTCCTGGTAGAGCTCGAAATGCTGCGCACAGGCGTGGATGTAGTCGAGGATCTCGGGCTGGCGCGGATAGCGCCGCGAAAAGCCCATCTTCTTGAAGAAGGAGAAGGAATAGAGGTGCCACGGCACGTCGCAGGCCGCCCCCGGATAGGTGTTCTCACGCCAGACACCGCCGAAGTCCGGCCCCTTCTCGAGCACCCGCAGGCGCCGGCAGCCCTGCTTGCGTGCCTGGATCGCCGCGCCCAGCCCGGAGAAGCCGCCACCGATGATCAACACATCCAGCAAGGCGGTTTCGGTTTCGACGCGCGTTTCGGCTCGTGCATTCATGCTTCGCTTGCTCCTTCCTCGTGCAATCGCGGCCGCATTGCTTCGACCGATCGTTTAATTGGGGGCTTATATTGTGCCCGGACTGGGGCCGGATTGCGACATTTGTTGGCTCAGCATGGGCGCCGTCAGCGTAAACTCTCGTCATGCCTGATGCACCCCATGACACGCCGCCGGTGCGCGAGCACCGTCTGCGCTCCGCCGACGACGGCGTATGCGTGCTTGTCGAAGTCGGCAGCGAGCATGCCGACGCCGAAGTTCTGCTGATCCCGGGTATGTTCACCGCGCGCGGCTTCTGGCTGTCGCCGCGCGGCGTCGGCCTTGCCGCGCATCTCGCGTCCGCGGGCATGCGCTGCTGGATTCTGGAGCGACGCGGAATCGGCGCGGCCCGCCAACAGAATGACGATGTGCGGCTGGGCATGAGTCAGGCAGCGCGCCACGATCTTCCGACGGCATTCGCCCACATCCGCGACCAAAGCGCGCGACCGCTCTTCCTGCTCGCGCACTCCTTCGGCGGCATCCTTGCTGCACGCGCCCTGGCTGGCCCCATTGCCGCGCGCGACTGCGCGGGCCTGGTCAGCTTCGCGACGCAGTGCGAAACCGGCAAGTCGGCGCTGCACCCGCCCGGCTCCTGGCTGACGCTGGCGATCTCGATGGCGCGCGGTCATCTGCCGGCACGCATGGCCGGCCTTGGGCCGGAAGACGAGCCGCGCGCGGCCATGCAGGACGCCGTACGCTGGACCACGAGCGCACGCCGCGGAGCACCCTGGCTCAACGGCCTGCGCGCCCTGCCCGTGCCCCAGCTGGCGCTCGCCGGCGCCGGCGATACCACCGACCCGCCGGAGGGCTGCGCACGCTTCGCGCGCCGACTGGCTGCCGGCGACGCGCATTTCGAGCTGCTGGCACGCAGCCGCGGCTGGGCCGAGGATTACGATCACGCCGGCATGGTGGTCAGCCGCAACGCACGCGCGGAAGTCTGGCCCTACGTGACGGAGTGGCTGCGCCGGCATATTCCGGCGCAGCCGCAGGCTTAGGCGCCGGTCTTCTTGGCGGCCGTCTTCCTGGCTGCCGACTTGCTGGCCGTCGCCTTCTTGGCAGTGGCCTTCTTGGCAGTCGCCTTGCGCGCTGATTTCTTGGCCGCGCTTTTCTTGGCCGCAGCCTTCTTGGCGGTCGCCTTCTTGGCTGCTGCTTTCTTACCGACGGCCTTCTTCGCCGCCGGCGCCGAACCGGCAGCCTGCGGCCGGTCGATACGGCCCTCCAGATAGACCGTGTCGCGGGCGGCATTGGTCAGGAGGTACTCGCGCCCCTTGGCGTCGTCACGCGCCAGCAGTTCCACCCGCGAAGGCAGGAAGACCGGCCGCTTGAAGGCCACCGTCAGCGACACCGCATCGGCATCCTCGGGCAGCAGACGCGCGACGCAGCGCGCATAGGAGTACATGCCGTGGGCAATGGCGCGCTTGAAGCCGAAGGGCTTCGCGGCCAGGGCATGCATGTGGATGGGGTTAACGTCCCCCGCAATCAGACCGTAGCGGCGCCCGATGTCTTCGGGCACGGTCCAGTCCCCGACCAGCTCAAAGGCCGACCAGTCCGGCGGCGTCCATCCGGACTTCTTGGACTTGCCCCCCGAGCCACCCCGGATGAGATTGGTGCTGGTCGACTCCCAGGCCACCTTGCCGGCGGTATCGCGGATCTTCGTGACCAGATCGAATTCCCTGCCGGCGTCCACATCCCGGTGGCCTTCCACGAAGACCTCCACATCCAGCGCCTCGCTGGCGGCGATGGGCCGGTGCTGGGTGACGGCGTTGCGCACGTGCACCGCACCCAGCAGCTTGAAGGGGAAGGCCTTGTGCGTGAGCACCTGCAGATGCAGCGGTGCGGCCAGGATGTGGGGATAGCTGGGCGGAAGCCGACCGTCGATGCGGAAGCCGCAGAGCTTGCGGTACTTGCGCAGGCCCTCCGCGTCGGCGACGACGCCGCGGCAGATGGCGCTGATGCGCGGGATGGTCTGCCCCTTCTTGAGGCCACTGCCGCGCGCGACAGCCGCACGCAAGAAGCCACCGACGGCCGATGGAAGACTGTTGAACTCGAGGCTGTGCGACATGCTGAGGGAACTCCGTATGGCTTGGGCGCGGCCTTCAGCCGCGCTGGGTGATCCAGATATCGATGTGGGCTCGGAAGACGAGCTGCCCGTCGGGGTCGTGCACTTCCACCGGCACGGTCAGGATTTCGCCATCCGGCCAGGCGGCAGGCGCATCGAGCGTGGCGTAAGCGTGCATCCTACCGCGCGCCTTGGCGAGATACTCCACCTGCATGGCCTTGGGAATCCAGCGATGACTTCTGGGCACGGTGGCCTCGGCCACCAGCCCCATCACCATCTCGGCCAGATTGCAGAGCGCGATGGCGTGCACCGTGCCCAGATGGTTGTGCACCGCGCGTGTGTCACGCATCGACGCCGAGGCACGGCCCGGTGTCAGCGTTTCCACCGTCGCCGGAATCGTCCGGAAATAGGGCGCAAAGCGCTGAAATATCCGGGTGAAGAGCTGGCGCCCGCGCGGCAGGCGCTGCATGCGCTCGAAGAGCGCGAGTACGGAGAGCTTGTCCTGCAGTCCAGCCATGGTCCAGTCCTCGTTCAGATCCGCAATGCGGTTTCAGTGGCCTGGCGGATCGCACGCTTGGCGTCCAGCTCGGCCGCCTCGTGGGCACCGCCGACGATATGCGTCGGCACCTCGCGCGCGGCGAGCTCGTCGGCCAGCCCGCGCTCGGAAACCTGTCCGGCGCAGATAACGACGCTATCCACGGCCAGTGTCTGGTACTGATCGCCCACGGTGACGTGTAGGCCCTCGTCGTCGATACGCTCGTAGTGCACACCACCCAGCATGTGCACGCCGCGGTCGCGCAGGCTGGCGCGGTGCACCCAGCCGCTGGTCTTGCCCAGGCCCTTGCCCAGCGACTCGCTCTTGCGCTGCAGCAGCCAGATCTCGCGCGGCGAGACGTGCGCCTGCTTGGCGATCAGGCCACCGGGTGCGCTCAGCGACGCATCCACGCCCCACTCGGCGTACCAGGCTTCGGGATGCAGCGTCGTCGGCTCGCTGGAGGAAAACAGCTCGGCCGCGTCGAAGCCGATACCACCGGCGCCCACCAGTGCCACACGCCGCCCGACCTTCTCCGGCTGCATGATGGCTTCGACGTAGGGCAGTACGCTGGGATGATCGATACCGTCGATGGCCGGCATGCGCGGACGCACGCCGGTGGCCAGCACGACTTCGTCGAAGGCGGTCAGCGTCTCGACGTCGGCCGCGCATCCCAGGCGGACCTCCACGCCGGTCTCGGCCAGCCTGCCCTCGAAGTAGCGCATCGTTTCGCGGAACTCCTCCTTGCCGGGAATGCGCATGGCCAGGCGGAACTGCCCGCCCAGCGAGTCGCTCTTCTCGAAGAGCGTGACCTTGTGACCACGCGCCGCCGCCTCGAAGGCACAGACGATACCGGCCGGGCCGGCGCCGACCACGGCCACGCGCTTGGGCTGCGTCGCGGGCTCGCGCAGCAGCTCGGTCTCGTGCGCCGCAAAGGGATTGACCAGACAGCTGGCGCGCTTGAGCTGAAAGCTGTGATCCAGGCAGGCCTGATTGCAGGCGATGCAGGTATTGATGCGCTCCGGCGCGCCGGCAGCGGCCTTGTTGACGAAGTCCGGGTCGGCCAGCAAGGGCCGCGCCAGCGACACCATGTCGCAGGCGCCGCGCGCCAGCAGGTCCTCGGCCACTTCCGGCGTGTTGATGCGGTTGACCGCCACCACCGGGATGTTGACCTCGGGCCGCAGCTTCTCGGTGACGAAGCCGAAGGCAGCGCGCGGCACGCTGGTGACGATGGTAGGCACGCGCGCTTCGTGCCAGCCGATGCCGGTGTTGATCATGGTCGCACCGGCGGCCTCGATGGCTTTGGCCTGGAAGACGACTTCCGGCCAGGTATTGCCGCCCTCGACCAGATCCAGCATCGACAGCCGGTAGATGATGATGAAGTCCGGTCCGCAGGCCTCGCGCACCGCGCGCACGATCTCCACCGGAAAGCGTGCGCGGTTCTCGATGGGCCCGCCCCAGTCGTCGTCGCGCTGGTTCACCCGCGGGCAGGTGAACTGATTGATCAGGTAGCCCTCCGAACCCATGATCTCGACGCCGTCGTAGCCGGCCTCCCGAGCGAGCTGGGCGCTGCGCGCATAGTCGGCGATGGTCTGCCGGATGCGCTTCTCCGACATCTGGCGCGGCTTGAAGGGGTTGATCGGCGACTTCACCGCCGAGGCCGACACCGACAGCGGGTGATAGCTGTAGCGGCCGGCGTGCAGGATCTGCATCGCGATCTTGCCGCCCTCGGCGTGTACGGCGTCGGTCACCGGCTTCTGCGCGCGCGCCTCGCCCGTCGTGCTCATCTTCGACGCAAAGGGGAACAGCCAGCCCTCGCGGTTGGGGGCGAAGCCGCCGGTCACCGCCAGCGAGACGCCGCCGCGTGCTCGCGCGGCGAAATAGGCACCGAGCTTCCTGGCGTCGCGGGCGCGATCCTCGAGACCGACGTGCATGGAGCCCATCAGCACGCGGTTGGAGAGTTGCGTGAAGCCGAGATCCAGCGGCTCCAGCAGATGCGGGTAGGCGTGGCTCATCGATTCACTTCCGGATGCTGCGCGGCTTGTAGGGGGTGTCGGGCTTGCCGGTATTACGCGCCACGGCAATGCGCTGGTTGGCGCGGCCCATCAATTGCCTTTGCCGATGCCGCTCGGCGGCGAGCGCACCGGCCTCGCTGTCGCCCCAGGCTTCGTTGAGCAGCAGCTTGCCGGCCGCCACCGCATCCGGCGAGCGATTGGCGATCTCGGCCGCCAACGCCTCGGCGGCAGCCATCGGATCCTCGGCTGCCTCGGTCGCCAGACCCATGGCTACAGCCTGATCGCCGCTCACCACGCGCCCGGTGTAGGTCAGCAGGCGCGCACGATCGGCGCCGACCAGCTCGCGCAGCAAGGCGGCACCGCCCATGTCCGGGATCAGTCCCCACTTCGATTCCATCACCGACAGCTTGGCGTCCGGCCGCACGATGCGGAAATCCGCGCCCATCGCCAGCTGGATGCCGGCGCCGAAGCAGTTGCCGTGCACGACGGCGATGACCGGCACCGGGAGGTCCCGCCAGGCCATCGAGAACTGCTGGAACTTGTTGCGCACCGGCGAGTACAACCGCGCGTAGAGCTTGGCCAGATCAAGGTTCATGCCCTTGCCGAAGAAGGCCTTGACGTCGATCCCCGCGCAGAAGCTCGGCCCCTCGCCGGAGAGGATCACGGCGCGCACGGAGCGCTCGTTGGCCAGCGTCTCGGCAGCGTCGATGACGCCGTCCATCATCAACTGATCGACGCCGTTGTGGGCGTCGGGCCGGGTCAGGGTGACGCGGGCGATATCGCCTTCGATGTCGGTTCTTACGCGTTCGCTCATTGGTGGATTACCTTTGCTTGCGGGCTTGCCGTATTCGCCACTTCGGCTGTGCAATGTAGCGGCTGGCTTGGGGCTTCGTATCGCACGAGAGTCATGCTGCAGCGTGCGGACAGGAAGTCGGGCTGCAACTTACATCCGCCTGAGCGCGTGTGCGCTCTCCTTGGAAAGGGGCGTGCTCAGGGGTTCCGCGCCCTGATACCGCCGCGCTATCGATTGTGCGCTTGAGCACGGCGCGGCTTACTCTTCTATAACGCGATAGAAGAGTAAGCAGAAGACCGCGCCCCGACATCACCGCCGGCCCTGACGGGCCGGTTCCCTCCGCGCCAGCCGTGCTCGGGGTCGCATTGAGCGGCATCCATGCCGCGCAATGCTCAGGCGGCCATCCATGGCCGCCTGCCCCCTGCGCTCGGCCGGCGCTACGGCGGTGATGTAGGGGGGACGGGGACCTAAACGGCTCGTCGCTTCGCGACATCGCTGCAAGCAGGCAACTCCATATCTCGGCGATGCCGCGAAGCGGCGAGCCAGAGCGATCCGTGCCCTTTGAGGGTGGCCGGCTCGGATGGCGCGCGCAGGGGTCGCGAGACAGGAAGTCGAGCGAGGGCGACCAGGCCAGGGATGGCCTGTTCGCCCGTGCCCCGAGCACGGCATCCGAGACGGGGACCTGTCGCGGCGTAGCCGCGGCAGGCCACCCGGCGGGCACCATGGTTTTGGTGACTTTTGCCGAAACAAAAGTCACCCGCGCCTTACGCGGACGCTTCAACGACAGCGTGCCCGTTTCAAGCGCGGAACCCGAGAGCACGTCGCTCGATACGACCGACCGTTCGGTGCTCAGCGAAGCATCGGCCAACTCAGCGCTATCAGGGCGCGGAGCCCGCGAGCAATCTGATCTCATACGGACCGGCAAGATTCCGGGCAGTGCGCCCAAGCGACTCTCAGTTAGCGCTCGCCCCGAACACGGCATCACCGATTCCGAGAGAAGACCTCAGGCCCCCACCAAGGACTGCCCACAAACCCGAACCGTATTCCCGGTAACACCATAGGCCCCCGGCGTCGCCAGGAAGCAGATCAGCTCGGCGACGTCCTCGGGCAGACCGCCCTGCGACATCGAATTCATGCGCCGGCCCGCTTCGCGGATCGTGAAGGGCATCTCGGCGGTCATGCGGGTTTCGATGAAGCCGGGTGCGACGGCGTTGACGGTAATGCCCTTGGCGGCGTGCTTCGGGCCCTCGGCGGCGACGTAACCAATGAGCGCGGACTTGGTGGCGCCGTAGTTGGTCTGACCGACGTTGCCGGCAATGCCGCCGATGGAGGACAGGCAGACAATGCGTCCGCCCTCGCGGACGGCGTCGGCGGCCTGCAGCGCGGCGTCGATCTTGAGGATGGCGTCGAGGTTGATGCCCAGCACCATGTCCCAGTGATGCTCGGGCATCTTGGCGAGGGTCTTGTCGCGGGTGACGCCAGCGTTGTGCACGACGATGTCGACGCCGCCGAACTGGTCGAGCACGAAGTCGGCGATCTTCTTGGGCGTGGCGTCGTCGGTAACGTCGGCCGGGAAGCCGATGCCGTTGATCGACGCCATGGTCTCGTTGAGCGCCTGCTCGTCGGCCGGGATGTCGAGGCCAATGACCTGCGCGCCCTCGGCAGCCAGGCGCTTGGCCGTGGCCGCGCCGATGCCGCGCGCCGCGCCGGTGACCAGCGCCACCTTGCCGTTGAGCGTGCCCGTCAGCGGCGTCTCGGCCGGTGCCTTGGCCGTCTTGGTGATGCGCACGGGCTGACCGTCGACATAGGCCGAGTGCCCGGACAGGAAGAAACGCAGCGGCATGGCCAGGCGGTCCTCGGCGCCCTTCTCCAGATAGAAGAGATTGGCGGTGGCACCGCGCTTGCCGATTTCCTTGGCAAGGGACTTGGTGAAGCCTTCCAGCGCGCGGAAGGCGGCCGACTGCGCCGAGTCCTTGCCCTTCTCGGGCAGGCCGGTGATGACCACCACGCGCGCATTCTTGCCGATGCGCCCCATGAGCGGGTTGAAGAAATCGTAGAGCGCGCGCAGATCGGTGGCCGAGGTCACGGCCGTGGCGTCGAAGACGACGGCGTCGAGCTTGTCTTCCTCGCCGAGGGCATCGACGGAGCCCACGGTTTCGGCGCCGGCAGCCTGCAGCGTCTTGCCGACGGTGGCCGAGGCATACCCCTTGCCGGCGGCGCCGGTGATCGCTTTTTCACCAGCCAGCGGCTTGTCGGCGTAGGCGCCCTTGGCACGCTTGAGCGCTACCGGCGTCGGCAGGCCGATGTTCTGCAGGATCTTGCGCGCAGCCGGCTGCTGCGCGAGGTTCAGAAGGCGGTCGGTCATGGCATACCTCGTTGATTCTAAAGTGAGAGAGCAGGCGCCGAAGCCATGTGCCGCGGCGCGTCAATACGTAGGCGTATGGAAGCTATCACAGCTCGCCGATTTTCGTCTGCCGGGGTGCGGCATCCAGGCTCAGCAGAAAGTCGCGGATCGCGGGATAGAGCCGGTCCGGCTTCAGGCGCAGTTCCAGAATGGAGCGCGCCTCGATGAAGCGTGCGTCGGGTAGCTGGCGCGCCAGTGCGTGAGCGTCCTGCAGATTGTGCAGCCAGTCACCCTTGTGGCCGATGACCAGCGCCGGCTGCGTCATGCGCTTGCGCTCCGGGTACGGCGGCACCACCGGCCCGACGAGAATGCCGTGCAGCACGGCCGCGATCTCCTCCGGGCGGTTGCTGGCGGCATTCATGCCGCCGGCGATGACCTCGTTACCCGGTCTCGGCAAGCGGCGTACCAGCCCCGTGAAACCGCGCACCAGCGGTCGCAGATACTGCGTCGACAGGACCAGCGGCACCAGCAGCAGCGCCGCGAAGATCGTCGAGCGCTCCATCACCGGCATTTCCAGGATCTGCGCGCGCACGCGCTCCGGATATTTCGCGGTGGCGTGCAGCGTGGCGATGGCGCCCAGCGACACGCCGCCGACAACGGCTTGATCGATCCCCAGGTGATCCAGGCAGGCGATGGCCTGATCGCCGTAGAAGTCGATACGGTTCATCGTGGCGTGGATCGGCCGGTCGCTCGCACCGTGGCCCAGAAGATCGAGCAGAATCACGCGAAAGCCGTCGGCAGCCATGCGCCGCGCGAGCGGCCGGTTGATCAGCGAATCGAGCAGCAGCCCGTTCATGAGCAGCACGGCCGGCCCCTTGGCCGGGCCGTACTGCTCGAAGGCCAGCGCGTAGCCCTGCCAGTCGAAGCGCTCGCGTTCCACCGCCACCGGCCGCCGCGCGGCCACTACTTCAGCTCCGCCGAACTCTTGCCGAGCAGGCGCCGCGCCACGATCAGCAGCTGGATCTGCTGCGTACCCTCGAAGATGTCGAGGATCTTGGCGTCGCGCGCCCACTTCTCCAGCAGCTCGGTCTCGCCGTAGCCGGCCGCGCCGCAGAGTTCGACACACGCCAATGCCGTATCGACGGCCGTACGCCCGGCTTTGGCCTTGCACATGGAGGCTTCCAGCGCGTTGGGCTGGCCGTTGTCGGCCATCCATGCCGCGCGCAGGGTCAGCAGCTTGGCGGCCTCCCAGTCGGCCTCGCACTCCATGAGCTTGGCGGCGGCGGCGTGGCCGTGCGTGCGCGGGCGGCGATAATCGAGGTCGACGCCGGCCTCGCCGAGGATGCGCTGCGTCTCCTCGATGGCCGCGCGCGCCAGCCCGATGGCCATGGCCGCCACGATGGGCCGGGTGTTATCGAAGGTCTGCATGACGCCGGCAAAGCCCTTGGAGGTGTCCACCTCCGGCGAGCCGAGCAGATTCTCGGCCGGCACGCGGCAGTTCTCGAGCCGGAAGGCGGCCGTATCGGAGGCGCGGATGCCGAGCTTGTGCTCCAGCCGCTCCAGCGTCAGCCCGGGGCGGTCCTTCTCGACCAGGAAGGCCTTGATGGCGGCGCGCCCCTTGGAGCGATCGACCGAGGCCCAGACCACCAATGCGTCGGCGCGCTCGCCGGCCGTGACGTAGATCTTCTCGCCGTTGAGCACATAGTCGTCGCCGTCGCGCTCGGCAGTGGCGCGGATGGCGGCCGAGTCGGAACCGGCCGAGGGCTCGGTGATGGCCATGGCCACCCAGCGCCCGCCGAAGCGCTCGAGCTGCTCCTCGTTGGCGACCGCCGCGATGGCGGCATTGCCCAGCCCCTGGCGCGGAATCGACAGCGCCAGCCCGACGTCGCCCCAGCAGAGCTCGATCATCCCGAGCACGGCGGCCATGTTGGAACCATTGCGCACGCCGGCATCCTCGCCGCCGCTGTCCTGCTTGAGCTTGCCGGCGCCGGCACCCTCGCCACCGGAACTGTTCATGCCGTCCATCAGCGAGGCCAGCATCTCCAGCTCCACCGGCGCGGTGTGCTCGAGACGATCGTACTTGCGCGAGATCGGCCGGAACATCTCGGCGCCGATCTGGTTGGCCTGATGGATCAGCGGCTTGAGCCGCTTCGGGGTTTCGAGATTGAACATGGGGGTTTCCTTGAATTCGGTTGCCGGGGCGCGCTAGATCAGGACCGCGCCTTCCATCAGCGCAGTGGCGCGCAGGTCGCGGTACCAGCGCTCGACCGGGTACTCCTTGACGAAGCCGTGACCGCCGAAGATCTGCACGCCATCGGAGCCGATCTGCATGGCGTGGCGGGCGGCCAGCGTGCGCGCCAGCTGGACCTCGCGCAGCGCGTCCTCGCCGCGCTCCATGCGGCTGGCGGCGCGCAGCAGCGCCAGACGCAGGCCGTCGCGCTCGATGCCGATGTTGGAGATCATGAAGGCCACCGACTGGCGATGGCTGATCGGCTCGCCGAAAGCCTTGCGCTCGTTGGCATAGGGGATGACGTAGTCGCGCACGGCAGTGGCCGTGCCGACCGCGAGCGCGCACCAGGCCGCGCGCGAGGCCGCGATGATGCGATCAAAGTCGCCCTCGCCCAGCACGATGGCCGCGTCCTCGCGCAGGCGCACCTTGTCGAAGCGCAGCCGCGACAGGCCCGCGGCGCGCAGACCCATGGCCGGCTCGGCCTGCACCGACACACCCTCGGCCGCGGCCTCGACGATGTAGAGGCCGGGCGCGCCTTCCGGCGCACGCGCGGCGACCACGAAGAAGTCGCTGCTGGCGCCGTTGACTACCAGCGCCTTCTCGCCGCTGAGCACCAGACCGCCGTCGCGGGATTCGACGCGCGTGGCGAGATCGTAGGGCGAGAACAGCGCGCGCGCCTCGGTGACCGCGAAGCTCGCCGTCGGTGCATCGTCGTCGGTCATGGGCGCCAGGAAGGCATCCTGCTGCGCGGCGCTGCCGTAGTCCGCCAGCAGCAGCGCCACCGAAGGCGTGGCCAGCAGCGACACCGCCAGGCCCATGTCGCCGTGCGCCAGCGCCTCGGCGATCAGCATGCCGGTCACCGGGCTGCGCTCGGTCATGGCGCCGCCCAGCCCCTCGGGAATGCTCATGGCGAGCACGCCCAGCTCGTTGGCCTGCGCCACCAGCTCGGCCGAAGGCGCGCAATCGGCCTCCGCGGCTTCCGCGTTGGGGCGCAGCAGCTCGGCCGCCACCTGCTCCATCGTCTCGACGATCATCTGCTGCTCGTCGTTGGGCGTCAGATCGAAGAGTTCGGCGCTGGCCGCGGGGCGAGCACCGCGGCTCGGGCTCGTGAGCTGGCGCAGCGCCTTGAACTGGCGCCCGGCCCCGCTGGCGGCGGCGAAACCGACGCGCGCGCCGGACTTGATCAGCGCCGAGGCCGGCCGGTGCAGGCCCAGTCGATGCGACAGCGGATGGCCGGCGAAACGGGTCAACAGACGCACGCCGAGACCGATGGAATCAACGCGGGAGGATTTCTGGCTCATATTCGTGTGACTCGGGTTCGAGAATTACAAGCGCATGCGGCCATCGGCCAGCGCCTTGAGGTCGTCGTCGGAGATCGGCGTGTAACCGGCCTCGCGATCCTTGAGGATGTAGACGGCTTCGCCGTCGCAGGCGGCCGGATCGAAGCCGGCCTTCTTGAGATCCACCTTGCGGTGCTTGAAGGTGCCCGTGGTCTCGACCCGCTGCATGAGGCGAACGAAGACCGGCACGGCGTAGGCGGGCAGTTCGGCCAACAGATGACGCGCCACGCGCTGGCCGTCGAATTCGGCACCCTCGTGCAGCAGCAGGCCCGCCATGCCGGCGCGCCCGTCGAAGCCCGGAACCTCGACGCCGTAGACCACCGATTCGTCGATTTCATCGAGCATGTCGATGGCGCGCTCGACCTCGGTGGTCGCCACGTTCTCGCCCTTCCAGCGGAAGGTGTCACCGACGCGGTCGATGAACTGGATGTGACGCAGCCCCATGTCGCGCACCAGGTCTCCGGTGTCGAACCAGCAATCCCCCGACGCAAAAACGTCGCGCAGCAGCTTCTTCTCGCTGGCCTTGGCGTCGGTGTAGCCGTCGAAGGGGGCCTTGTCGCTGACTTCGGCGATGAGCAGGCCGACCTCGCCGCGCGCAACCTTGCGCATGTGGCCCCGCGCGTCGCGTACGGGCTGCTCGGCCTCGTGGTCGAAGGCCACCACGGCGTAGCTCAGCGGGCAGAAGCCGCAGGAACCGGGAACGTTGAAGGAATTGGTGAAGACCAGATTGCCTTCGCTGGCGCCGTAGAACTCATTGATGTGGGGAATCGCGAAGCGCTGCTGGAAGGCGTCCCACAGCTCCGGCCGCAGGCCGTTGCCGATGGCCGCGCGCAGTCGGTGCTGGCGATCCTCGGGCCGCTCCGGCTGCTGCAGCAGATAGCGGCAGAGTTCACCGATGTAGCAGAAGACCGTGGCGTCGGCCTCGCGGAGCTCGTCGACGAAACGCGAGGCCGAGAACTTGCGGGCGATGTAGAGCTCGGCGCCGGCGGCGAGCGTCGCCCCCCACGCCAGCGTCAGCGCGTTGTTGTGATACAGCGGCAGCGGGCAGTAGAAGACGTCGTCGTGCCGCATGCGCAGCGAGGCCAGGCCGACGCCGGAGGCCGCGCGCAGCCAGCGGTTGTGCGACATCACCGCCGCCTTGGGCATGCCGGTGGTGCCCGACGTGAAGATGTAGAAGGCGGGCTGCGCGGCCTTGACGTCCGCGGTGGCATCCGGATCGCCTGCCGGCAACGTCGCGCTGTCGGCATCCATATCCAGCGCGCCGGCCGGCACGGCCGCGTCGTCGCCATCGGCCAGCCAGCCCACCGGCGCATCCGGGGCGGCCGCGCTCAGGTCCACGCTTTCCAGCGCCTCGGCGCATTCGGCGCCGACGATCAGGGCCTTCGGCCCCACCAGCCGGATGCTGTGCGTCAGCACCTCGCCGCGCTGGTTGTAATTCAGCATGCCGCCGACCGCGCCCAGCTTGACGGTGGCGATGACCGCGGCCAGCAACTCGACGCGGTTCTCCATCAACAGGGCCACACCGTCGCCGGGCCCGACGCCCTGCTGCTGCAGCCAATGCGCCCAGCGATTGGCCAGCTGGTTGAGCGCGAAATAGCTCAGCCCGCGACGCGCGTCGCGCACCGCGACCCGTTCCGGATGCTTCTCGGCCTCGCGCTGCACGCGCAGACCGATGGAATCGATGCCCTCGCGATCCGCGCGCGCCAGCTGCACCAACCCCTTGATGGCGGTGCCCGTGCGCGGCGCGCCGCGCTGCACATAGCCGCGCAGGATGTCGCTTATCTTCACCCGATTCCGAACCGGCATCTCTCTCTCCTTTGCTTTGCTGCGTGGGGGCGTTGTTACTCCCGCATCATGCCACGCAGCCTTTGACGCGAATGTCGCCAAAGGCGCGCCTTCGCCCCTCGCCCGCGAAGCGGGAGAGGGGGGAACCGGCCGCGGATGCGGACGGTGGGGTGAGGGCAGCCATGCCGGGCACGACATTCCGAAAAGAAATCTTTCCGGATATTGTCACGCCCGCTCGGATCGGTCAATATCCGGAAACCCAACTTTTCGCATTGGCAGGAGACCGACGCATGACCCGGCGCACCGCCGCGCGCAGCAGCCGCCGCTATCGCGGGCGCAGCACCGATCAGCTGCGCGCCGAGCGCCGTCAGCGTCTGATGGAAACCGCGCTGGCGCACATCGGCGAAGCGGGTTACGCCAGCCTGACCATCGAGAAGCTGTGCAGCGCGGCGAAGGTGTCCACGCGCCATTTCTACGAGCATTTCCGCTCGCGCGAAGCGCTGCTGGCCGCCCTCTTCGACCAGTTCAGCGAGGAAGCCGCCCGTGTCATCGGCGAGCGCCTGGCCGGCGATACAGAGGATCCGGTGGAGCGTGCGCTGGATGCCGTCTCGGCCTTCGTGCGCTTCGCACTGGAAGAGCCCGCCCGCGCGCGTCTGGCCTTCATCGAGATTGTCGGCGTCTCACCGGACATGGAGGCCCGTCGGCGCGAAGCCATCGGCCGCTTCACCGCATTGATCGCGCAAGCCGGCGAACACCTTGCATCGCGCGGCGCACTGCCGCAGCAGCATTATCATCTGGCCGCGGTGGCGCTGGTGGGTGCCACCAACGAGCTGCTGGTGGAATGGCTCGACGGCCGCACCGGCCTCAGCGCCGCCGGCATGGAACGCGCCATCATCGATCTTTTCCGCACTCTGATCCTCGGCGCCCGCGTTCGCAGCGGCGCGCCGGGCTGACCGCCTTTCCAACTGGAGCAATGGATATGCCTTGCGATTTCCCGCCCCTTTTCACCCACATCGGCCGCGCGACCCTGCTCGGCCTGAGCCTGCTGGTCGCCACGCCCGGCGCGATCGCGGAGGAGGACGCCACTACGAAGGGCCGTGCCATCGCGGAACGCGCCTGGGAACGCGGCGAAGGCTTCGGCGATCTGCAGGCCGATGTCGAGATGACCATCATCACGCGCAGCGGCCAGAGCGCCAAGCGCCGCATGCAGGTGCAGATCCTGGAGATGCCCGGCGAGGCCAGCCGCGCACTGACGCGCGTCGAAGCGCCGCGCGATGTCGCCGGAACCGCCCTGCTCACGCACACTGCCGAGAACGGCGATGTCGAGCAGTGGCTCTATCTGCCGGCGGCCTCGCGCACGCGCCGCATCAGTAGCGCCGCGCGCGGCGGCTCCTTCCTGGGCAGCGAGTTCAGCTACGACGATTTCGCCGCGCAACCGCCCTCGCGCTACGACTTCGAATGGCTACGCGATGAGGAGCTGGATGGCATCGAGACCCACGTTCTGCGCCGCGAGAAGCGCGACAGCGACGAGCCGGGCCACGAAGTGGTCTGGCTGGATACGGAGAAGCTGAGGCTGCGCCAGGTGCAGTTCTTCGACGCGCGCGGCGAAATGACGCGCGTGCTCAGCATCGACGACTACAAGGCCTACGAGGGCGCTGACGGCGAGACCTACTGGCGCGCCACCGCGCTGCGCATGGATAACGCGCGCAGCGACGCCGCCTCCGAGCTGCGCTGGGAGAAGGTCTCCCTCGATAACGGCCTCGACGAGCGCGACTTCGAGGTTTCGATGCTGCCACGGCGCCGCTGATGCTGGCCCGCGCTCGCGAAGCCCTGTTGCGCCGACGAGGCGTGGCGGCCACGCTGGCCGTGCTGGCTGCGCTCGCCGCCGCCGCCGGCATGCAGCATCTTTCCTTCACGACGGACTACCGCGCCTTCTTCTCCGAGGACAACCCGGACCTCGCGCAGCTGGAGTTCATCGAGGCGAACTTCGCGCGCGCCGAGACCCTGGTCATCACGCTCGCCCCCGAAGACGGCGCCGTCTTCGACAACGCCACGCTCGAGGCCGTGCGCTGGCTATCGAATGAGGCACTGCGCCTGCCCTACGCCAAGGGTGTCTCCTCGCTCACCGGCTACCACCCGGCACGCGGCGAAGGCGACGAGCTGATCATCGAGCCGATGGTGCCGGACCGGCAGCTCAGCGCCGAGGAACTGGAGGTGCTGCGCGCCGAAGCGCTCGGCGACGAGCGCATTACCAACATCATCCTCGCCGCCGACGGCGAGACCACCGGCCTCATCGCCCACTTCGAGCTGCCGCACGAGCGCCCCGAGCAGGAGATCCAGCAGGTCGCCGACGCCACGCGGGCGATGATGCGCGACTTCGCCGAAAGGGATTTCGCCGACGACATCAACTACCATCTGGCCGGCGTCATGATGCTCAACGACGCCATGTCGCGCATGCTCATGAGCGAGGCGACCGGCCTCTACCCGCTGGTCTTCCTCGTCATGTTCGCGCTGCTGATGCTGCTGCTGCGCTCGGTGACAGCGACCATCATCACCGTCGCCGTCATCCTGATGAGCGCCGGCACGGCCATGGGCGCGGCCGGCTGGATGGGCATCACGCTGACCTCACCCTCGCTGACCGCCGGGCTGGTGGTCATGACCCTCGCGGTGGCGGACTGCGTGCACATGCTGGCGACCATGGGCCTGCGCGCCGTCCAGGGCGAAAGCCCGCGCGACGCGCTGGAACACAGCCTGCGCGTCAACTTCCTGCCCATCCTGCTGACCAGCGTCACGACGGCCGTCGGCTTCCTAGGCCTGAACCTGAGCGATTCGCCGCCCTACCGCGACCTCGGCAACCTGGTCGCCATCGGCGTCATGGCGGCCTTCGTCTACAGCCTGCTGATGCTACCGTGGTGGTGCATGCGCTTTCCGGTACGGCGCCCGCCGGTCACGCTCGGCGTCCAGGAAGCGCTGACCGCCACGGCCAACTTCGTCATCCGTCGCCGGCGGGCGCTGCTAGTGGTCGGGGCAGCGGTCGTCGTCGCGGCCCTGGCGGCGCTGCCGCAGAACCGCTTCGGCGACAACTACGTCGAGTTCTTCGAGGAGGATCACCCCTTTCGCGTTGCCACCGAGTTCACCAATCGTGAGCTCACCGGCATGCAGTACGTCGACTACGTATTCGACGCCGGCGCCGACGGCGCCGCGCTGGAGCCGGCCTTCCTGCGTGAGATGGATGCCTACGCCGAGTGGCTGCGCAGCCAGCCCGAGGTGCGCAAGGTCAGCTCCGTGATCGGCGTGCTGGAGTCGCTGAACCGGGCCATGAACGGTGGCGATCCGGCCTTCGAGCGCCTGCCCGAAACGCGCCAGGAGGCCGCACAGTTCCTGCTGCTCTATGAGCTGAGCCTGCCCAGCGGCGTCGACATCACGCACCTGCTCAACATCCACAAGTCCGCGCTGCGCCTGACGGTGCAGCTGGACACCATCAGCTCCGAGGCCATCCGGAAGTTCGACCAGCGCGCCCGCGCCTGGCAGTCCGAGCACTTCGAGCACGCCGAGGTCACGCGCGGCGCCGGCGTGCCGATCATGTTCGCGCACATCGCGCGGCGCAATTTCGTCTCCATGCTGTGGGGCACGGGCATCGCCTTCGCGCTGATCAGCCTGCTGCTGCTGGTGGCCTTCCGCAGCCCGCGGCTTGCGCTGCTCAGCCTGGCGCCGAACCTGATGCCGGCGCTGATCGGCTTCGGTATCTGGGGGCTGACCGTCGGCCAGATCGGCCTCAGCCTCGCCGTGGTCGGCTCGCTGACGCTCGGCATCATCGTCGACGACACCCTGCACCTGCTCAACCGCTACGCGCGCGCGCGCCGCGGCGGCGCCAGCCCCGAGGACGCCGTGCGCGAGGCGCTGTCGCAGGTCGGTCTGGCGCTGGTGATCACCTCGACCGTGCTCTTCGTCGGCTTCGCGCTCTTCGCCACTTCGGGCTTCCTGCTCACCGTGCACTTCGGCGTGCTGACGGCCATCGTCATCGCCGTGGCGCTGGTCGCGGACTTCTTCCTGCTGCCACCGCTGCTGCTGGCCTTCGACCGCCGGCGATGATGGGGACGCGTGCCATCGTTGCCGGCCTGACGCTGCTCGCAGCCGCCCCGGCGGCCGCGCAGCTGGAGGTGCGCGGCAACCTGGAGCTGGAAGGGCGGTACTTCGACCTGCGCGACGAGGACGGGTTGACCGGCTCGGTGGCGGGCCAGATCGACCTCTACCGGCCGCTGGCCGACCCGGACCTCAGCTTCATCGCCGAGCTCTTCTATCGGCACGACGCCGACGACCACCGCCGCAGCCACGGCGACATCCGCCAGGCCTTCATCCGCGCCGCGCAGGGCGACCTGGAAATCAACGCCGGCTACCGCCGCGTCTTCTGGGGCGTCACCGAGTCACGCTCGCTGGTCGACATCGTCAACCAGCGCGATCTGGTCGAGGACATCGACGGCGAGACGCGACTGGGCCAGCCCATGCTGCAGCTGCGCTGGCTACCGCGCGCCGGCACGGCCGATTTCTTCATCCTGCCCGTGGCGCGCAAGCGCACCTTCCCGGGGCCCGAAGGCCACCCGCGCATTCCCTTCCGCATCGCCCAAGAGGCATCCCGCTTTCCGGATGATCGCCAGTTCCGGCTGGACTACGCCGCCCGCTGGCAATGGCGGCTGCGCGATATGGACGTCGCCGTCTCCTGGTTCGACGGCGCGGCGCGCAGCCCGGATCTGCTGCCCTGCCTGGCGCAGGGCAGCGATTTTCCGAATACCGCGCGCGAGCCGAACTGCAACCTCGCCGACGCCGAGCCGCAACTGGGGCCGGTGTCGAATCTTCTGCTCGACACGCTGCAGTTGCTGCAGCTCGCCCCCGACGACCAGCAGCTGGAGGAGGAAGTCGTCGCCGAGGTCATGGACAACCTCGTGCTGGTACCGGATTACCCGCGCGAGCGACGCGCCGGGCTGGAACTGCAGTATCTGAGCGGCGGCCTGGCGCTGCGCCTGGAAGCACTGGCGCGCAAGCGCTCGGGGGACTGGACACTGGCCTCGGTGAGCGGGCTGGAGTACACCCTGCCCCGCTTCTTCGACACCGGCTGGAGCGTCGGCCTGCTGGCCGAGCATCTCTACGATCAGCGCGACGAGGACGTCATCGCCCAGCGCTTCTCCAACGATCTCTTCTTCGGCACGCGCGTCCAGCTCAACGATCTGGCCGACACGCTGATCCTCGCCGGCGCCATCGTCGAGCCGGACTTCGGCAACCGGCTCTTCGCCGTCGAGGCCAGCCGGCGCTTCGGCTCGAGCTGGCGCGTGACCCTCGACGCGCGCGTCTTCGACGATCTGCCGGATGACCCGCTGGTCGATCTTCTCGACGGGCAGAATCGGGTGCGCTTGCAGATTCAGCGCTTCTTCTAGGAAGCCGCCGGCGCCGGTTACCGGCTCATTCCTTGAGCTTCGCCGGCAAACGTGGGCGCAGAGGCGGCACGATGGCGCCGACGAGGCCGCGGAGCATGCCGAACAAGAATGCCATCCAGTCGAAATGGTCACGCCAGAGCACGATCTGACCGTCGCGCACCTGGAAGGTGCCGCAGACCCAGAAGCCGACGTGCACCGGTCCCAGCCGCAGAATATCCGTACGCTCGGTGAGCACGACATCGCCATCGGCCGCCAGCTGGGACGTGTGAATGTCGGCGCGCATGCCGCGGCGCATCAGCGAAGCGAACAGTCGAGCGACCCGTTCGCCACCGCGAATGCTGGGCAGCGACACATTGGTATAGACGAGCTCGGGGTGCAGCAGCGCAGCGATGGTGTCAACGTCACCGTTCCCGCACGCCGCAAGGAAACGATGAACCACCTTCGGAGGATCCGCGCTACTTCCGGAAGCGTCTGCTGCGTCGCGCTGCGCCATGACTCTCTCCCTATGCCCGATTCCTCAGCATAGCCGCTACTACCAACAGGCGACGCTTTTTTCTTAGATTCCCGCGACGCGCATCGCCGCAGCGCACGCCCTCTCGGCGTTTCAGGCCGGCGCGACCTCGCTGTCGTCTTCCAGCGGATCCAGCCGCGGTGGCGCGTCCAGGCAGCGGATCCGCTCATTGCCGTCCTCATCCTGGTAGCGCTCGGCATAGGCCGGGCCTTCCGTGGGGGCTTCCGGCACCGTCAGGGCGCTGGAGGAACGCGGCACCTTGATGTCCTCGATATCCTCCAGCACGCGCACCGTATCGGCCTGCTGATAGGGCCGCTCACCGGTGCAGTGCGCGCGCGCGCTGCAGGCGGTGATCAGGACGGCAAGGCTGGCAACGGTGACAGCGCGGACGGCGGGGGTTACAGGCATCAGCTCAGGGCTCCGGCGGCGCGCAGCGTGGCGCGCAGCGTATCGTGGTGTTCTTCGGCAAGGGGGACCAGCGGCAGCCGTATACCGGCGCCGATGAGGCCCATGGCGTGCAGCGCCCACTTGACGGGGATGGGATTGGCTTGCAGGAAGAGATCTCGATGCAGGCCCGCAAGTTCCGCGTCGGCGGCTTCGGCCGCGGCGCGGTCACCGGCGGTGGCGGCGGCGCACATGCGCGCCATCATCGCCGGCGCGACGTTCGCGACCACCGAAACATCGCCGTGGAAGCCGGCCAGCATGGCACCGCAGGCGGTGCCGTCGTCACCGGAGTACAGCGCGAAGTCGCCGGGCAGCCCACAGCCGACCAGCTCCTTGATGCGCGCCTCGTCAGCCAGCGCTTCTTTGAGGCCGATGATGTTCGGCACTTCCGCCAGGCGCTTGACCGTGACCGGCAGCAGATCGCAGCCGGTACGGCCGGGCACGTTGTAGAGGATCTGCGGGATGTCGACGGCCTCGGCCACCGCGCGAAAATGGCGATAGAGTCCTTCCTGAGGCGGCTTGTTGTAATAGGGCGTGACGAGCAGCGCAGCGTCGGCGCCGCAATCGGCGGCCGCGCGCGTCAGCGCGATGGCCTCGCTGGTGGCATTGGCGCCGGTGCCGGCGATGACCGGAATACGCCGGTCGGCCGCCGCAACGACGCGCCGAATCACGGCGATGTGTTCGTCGTTGTCCAGGGTGGCGGACTCGCCGGTGGTGCCCACCGCGACGATGGCGGCGGTCCCGGCTTCGATATGCCAAGCGACAAGGCGGTCGAGCGCCTCGTAGTCGACGGCGCCGTCCGCGTCCATGGGCGTGACCAGAGCCACGATGCTGCCGGTAATCATGCGAAGGACGTCCGTTGCCGGAGGATCAGGTGCGCGATGATAGCAAGCGCCCCGCCGCCCGCGTGCGTGCTCTGCAGCCGAAGCCTTACACTTCGGCCACCTATCCGCGGCGCAGACCATGAGCAAAGCTGACAATCTGCTTTCGATTTCCGTGCTGGCGCCCTCCCGGCCGCGCATCACCCTCGATCTCTTCCGCGCCGTGCGCGAGCGCGGCTGCGAGATCGAGGACTGCCGCCTGGCGGCGACCGGGTCCATGGTTGGCGCCAGCCTGCTCGCCTCGGGAAGCTGGGCTGCGCTCGGCAAGCTGGAGACGGCCCTGCCCGGCATCGCCCAGAAGTTCGAGATGCAGGTGCAGTTCGCGCGCTGCACGGAGCGCCCGGCCGCACCGGAATACCGGCCCTACGCCGTCGAGGTCTTCGCGCCGCAACAGGCCGACCTGATCGTGCATCTGCTGGAGTTCTTCGCCGGCCAGGACGTCGACGTGCCGGAGGTGATGGTCCAGAAGTATGCCTCCCAGCACACGGGCGCCGGCATGTGCAGCGTGCATATGGTCGTGCACGTGCCGGTCAACCAGCACCCGCAGGCGTTGCGCGAGTCCTTCATGGACCTCTGCGACGATCTCAACGCCGATGGGCTGCTCGACCCGATCAAGACCTGAGCCGCCGACGGCTAGATAACCGCAGATTTGCGCAGGTTCTTCTTGTATTTTTCGGCGAAACTGACGCAGTCAGCATCGCCAAAGTGCGAATCCCCTTAATCTGCGGTTGTTCTTCATTTCAGACCGTATCCAGCAACCGGAACCCGACAGGCAGACGATGACGCTTTCGATAGGCGACCCCATTCCCGACCTCGAGCTCCCCGCCACCGGCGACGAAGGCAGCCTGAAGCTGCGCGATCTGGTCGGGCAGAAGCTGGTGATCTACTTCTACCCGAAGGACAACACGCCCGGCTGCACGCAGGAGGGCCAGGATTTCGCGGCCATGGAGCAGGAATTCGCCGCCGCTGGCGCGCGCATCCTGGGCGTATCTCGCGACACACTGCGCAAGCACGAGAACTTCCGCGCCAAGTACGGCTTCGGCTTCACGCTGCTCGCCGATACCGAGGAAGACGCCTGCCAGGCCTTCGATGTCATCCGCGAGAAGATGATGTACGGCAAGAAGGTGCGCGGCATCGAGCGCAGCACCTTCGTCTTCGACGCTGCCGGCAAGCTGGCAGGCGAATGGCGCAAGGTGAAGGTAAACGGCCACGCCGCCGAAGTCCTGGAGCTCATTCGCTCCCTCTGAAGGCCCCGCTGACACCCATGACGCAATCCCGCATTTTTGTGCTGGACACCAATGTCCTGATGCACGACCCCGCCGCGCTCTACCGCTTCGACGAGCACGATCTCTACATTCCGATGGTCGTGCTCGAAGAGCTCGACGCCGCCAAGAAGGGCACCAGCGAGGTCTCGCGCAACGCCCGGCAGGTCTCGCGCATGCTCGACGAGATTGTCAGCCTGGCCAGCAGCAGCCAGATCGCCGAGGGCCTGCCGCTGGAAGGCACACGCCCGCGCGGCCTGCAGGCCCGCGCTGAGCTGGAAGACGCTGCACCATCGCGACAAGGGCGGCTCTATTTCCAGACGCGCCCGGCGGCGACGGCTCTGCCCGAGCTGCTGCCGGGCAACAAGCCGGACAACAGCATCCTGGTATGCGCGCTGAGCCTGTCCAACGAGCGACCCGACGCCGAGGTCACGCTGGTTTCCAAGGACATCAACCTCCGCATCAAGGCGGCGGTCGTGGGCATCCACGCCGAGGACTACTACAGCGATCAGGTTCTCGATGACGTCGCCTTGCTGCATTCCGGACACGAGACCTTGCCCACAGATTTTTGGTCGAGCCACGGCGACAGCCTGGAGAGCTGGCAGGACAACCGCGGCAACGCGCACTATCGGCTGTCGGCCGAAGAAGCCGGCAGCTGGACGCCGAATCAGTTTCTCTTCCTGCCGGATGCGGACGACGAAGGTACCGGCCTGGAGCTGCGTGTCGACCGTCTCGAGGGGCGGTCGGCAGAGCTGTCGCTGGTCGAGGACTACCGCGAAGGCCGGCCCAGCGTCTGGGGCGTGCACGCCAAGAACCGCGAGCAGAACTTCGCGCTGAATCTGCTGCTCGATCCCGAGGTCGATTTCGTCACGCTGCTGGGCGCGGCCGGCACCGGCAAGACCCTGCTGACGCTGGCCGCCGGGCTGGCGCAGACGCTGGACGAGCCGCGCTACCGCGAGATCATCATGACGCGCGTGACCGTACCTCTGGGCGAGGACATCGGCTTCCTCCCCGGCACCGAAGAGGAGAAAATGACGCCCTGGATGGGGGCGCTGATGGACAATCTGGAGGTGCTGACCCAGGCCGGCGAAGGCAGCGAGTGGGAACGCGCCGCCACCAACGAGCTGCTGGCCAAGCGCATCAAGATCCGCAGCCTCAATTTCATGCGCGGCCGCACCTTCTTCAACCGCTTCATCATCATCGACGAAGCCCAGAACCTGACCGCCAAGCAGATGCGCACGATGATCACGCGCTGCGGCCCCGGCACGAAGATGATCTGCCTGGGCAATCTGGCGCAAATCGACACGCCTTACCTCTCCGAGACCACCTCCGGGCTGACCTACGTCGTCGACCGCTTCCGCGGCTGGCCGCACGGCGGCCACATCACCCTGGCGCGCGGTGAGCGCTCGCGTCTGGCTGCTTTCGCCTCGGACGTGCTTTAGGGGCTGCTTTATCCCCCGCCCAGCGGCAGCACGTCGCTGAGGCGCTCGGCGCCTTCGAGCAACATAAACAGCCGGTCGACGCCCAGCGCGATACCGGCACAGTCCGGCAGCACCTCCGGCACACCGGGCGCGCCGGGACGCTCGCGGCAGCCATTGGCCAGCTCCACGCCCTGCCAGAAGATCTCGAAACGCTGTGCCCAACGCGGGTCGGCCGGATCGGCGGCCGCCAGCGGGCTGTCTACAGCCGGGTAGTGCGTCAGCACCAGTGGCGCGCCCTCGCCGAGCCGCGGCTGCACGCAGCAGCCCATCAACAGGTCGCGCCAATCCGCGGAACACATGCTTGCCGTGTCCTCGGGCGACAGGTTCTTGGCACGCGCCGCAGCTTCGAGCTCCATGACTTCGGCCAGCGGATGCACACCGGCCAGCTCTGAGAAAGCGTCCTCGAAACGCCGGAAAACAGGCGCGCCGGATACGCCGCAGTCGACCAGCAGCGTCAGCGCCTCGTCGGCAAGCTGCTCGGCCATCCAGCCGACGCGATACCACTCGCAGAGCAGGAATTCCTCGGCGTGCAGACGACCGCTCTCGCCGGCGCGGAAGGCATGCGCCAACTGGTAGATGTCGCCGCTACCTGCCGCCAGCAGCGGCTTCATCCAGTATTCGGGCGAAGGCAGCAGCCAGCCACCACTGCAGCGCAGAGCCTCGATATGGGCTTCGGGAATGGTGGCGGGAGCGCGCAGCGGCGTATCCACCTCGACGATGCCGTGCGCGTCGAGAAAGGCGCGGATGCGGGCAGCGAGCTTGGCGCGGCGGGCGAGCCGCTCACGCAACGCGCGTGCTCCGCCCGCCGCGCCGCCGCGGCTCACTTCTTGACGCGGGAGAGGTATTCGCCGGAGCGGGTGTCGACCTTGATGGTCTCGCCTTCCTCGATGAAGAGCGGCACGGCGACGACAGCGCCGGTCTCCAGCTTGGCGGGCTTGGTGCCACCGGTGGCGGTGTCGCCGCGCACGCCGGGATCGGTTTCCACGATGGTCAGCTCGACGTTATTGGGCGGCGCCACCATGATCGGGTTGCCGTTCCACAACGTCACCACACAGCTGTCCTCTTCCTTGAGCCAGATATGGTTGTCACCCACCGCGCGCTTGTCGGCGGTGATCTGCTCGTAGCTCTGCGGGTCCATGAAGTGCCAGAACTCGCCATCGGTGTAGAGGTACTGCATATCCAGCTCGACGACGTCGGCTGCTTCAACCGTTTCCCCGGACTTGAAGGTGCGCTCGATGACACGAGCGCTCTTCAGGTTGCGCACCTTGACGCGGTTGAAGGCCTGGCCCTTACCGGGCTTGACGAACTCGTTTTCGACGATGACGTAGGGCTCGCCGTCGAGCAGCAGCTTGAGACCGGATTTGAATTCGTTAGTGCTGTAAGTGGCCATAAGCGGTTCGCCGCGCGGCGCGCGGACAATGCGTTGAAAGGGAAGGGTTTGCCGGCAGCCGCCGGTGCCCGGACAATGCGCGCGATGATACCAGAAGCCCTTGCCGCCCCCGACGCGCCCGCCGCCACCTGGCAGCGAGAGCTGCAGCAGGGTTTTCGCAGCCCCGAAGCGCTTGCCGCCTACCTTGGGCTCGATCCCTGCCCCGCCCATACGCGCAATGCCTTTGCATTCCGCGTGCCGCGCGCTTATGCCGCGCGCATGCGCGCCGGCGACACCGCCGACCCTTTGCTGCGTCAGGTCTGGCCGGCACCCGAGGAGGCCAAGACGGTACCCGGCTTCGGCGCGGATCCGGTGGGGGACCTGGCCAGCCGGCGCGGCCAGGGCATCCTGCACAAGTACAACGGCCGGGCACTGCTCACCGTGACCGGTGCCTGTGCTGTGCACTGCCGCTACTGCTTCCGTCGCCACTTTCCCTACGCTGAGGAGACGCCCGGACGCACCGGCTGGCGGGCAACGGTCGCGATGCTGCGCGCCGACCCCGGCATCAGCGAAGTCATCCTCTCCGGTGGCGACCCGCTGTCGCTGCCTGACGACCGGCTGTCGGCGATGGCCGCGGACCTGGCCACTCTGCCCGCGCTACGGCGGCTGCGCATCCACACACGTCAGCCCGTGGTGCTGCCCGCCCGGGTCGACGACGCCCTGCTCGCCTGGCTGGCGGCTTTCCCGAAGCCGGTGGCCATGGTGCTGCACGTCAATCACGCTCAGGAGATCGACGCCGCGCTCACCCGTGCCTGCACCCGCCTGCGCAATGCCGGTGTGCAATTGCTCAATCAGGCCGTGCTGTTGCAAGGCGTCAATGACTCGACGCAAGCTCAATACGACCTTTCGGTCGCGCTCTTCGACGCCGGCGTAGTACCGTATTATCTGCACCTGCTTGACCGAGTTCAGGGGGCGGCCCATTTCAGCGTTGCCGAGGATCGCGCATTGACCATCATCGACGAGCTCCGCCAGCAACTGCCCGGCTATCTTGTGCCAAGGCTGGCGCGTGAGGACGCGGGTGAGCCTTCCAAGACGGTGATCGCCTGAGGCAATGGATTCGAGCATGCCCGCCATTGCCCAGAAGCTCCTCATGCTCGTCGTCGGCGAGGAGCAGATGCTGTCCAGTCGTGCGGAAGCCGTCCTGCGCAACCGCGGTTGGCAGGCACGCGCAGCGTGGGCGGCCGACATCCATGAGGCAGAGGAAGTGCTCTCACGCACCGAGCCCGAGCTGGTCATCGCCGATCGCGACATCGACACCGCCGCGATCTGCGGCCTGGCGCGTCAGCTTTCCCCCGAGCTGCCTGTCATCGTGCTCGGCCGCGATGCCGAAGACTTTACGGCTTCCGGGCGCGCCGCTGCGCTCGCTGCAGGGGCGGTAGATGTCGCAGGCATCGACTCGGAGGATGCCGAAGCGCACTTCGCCGCCGTCTGCCAGCGTGAGTTCGACGGCAGCCGCCGCAGCTGGGCGCTGCGCGAAGCGCGCATGCGGCTAGCCGAGTACGAGAGCCGCCAGCGCGCGCTAGTGGCCGAAACCACCCGCGCGATCCTGACCATCAGCGAAGGCATCATCGTAGAGGCCAATCCGGCCGCCGCCGAGCTGCTCGGCTTCGAGGAAGTCGACACGCTGATCGCACAGCCCTTCCTCGATCTCGTGCACAGCGAGCACCAGACGCACGTTCGCGAACACCTGAGTCAACTGACCAAGCGACGCATCGCCGATACCGAGTTCAACGCCGATTTCGATAATGGTGACAGCGCGATCGCCATCACCTGCCGCATCAGCGCCCGCTATACCGAAGACGATAGTGAGCTCCAACTCGACGCCATTCTGCGGCCGCAATCCGGGCACAGCCGCCAGTCCGCCGAAACGGCAGCGAGTTCCCAGACCTTCGCCGAAATTCGCGAAGCACTGCAGGCGGCGCTGGGCGCTGCCCTGTCCGCGGACGCTCACCACGGCTTGCTCTACTTCTGCCTCGACGGCTTCCACGAACACGAAAAGCGCATGGGGCTACCGCTGGCCGCGCGCCTGGCCGATACCTGGGACGCGCTCATCGCTGAGTCGCTGCCTTCCCAGGCGCAGGTCTTCCGCATGGCGCCGGACGAGATCGCCGCCGTCTGCCCGTCCGACAACACCGAGGCGATCGAGGCGATCGCCGAGTCACTGCGCCTGCAGGTAGCGCAACAGAACTTCCGCGCCGGCGAATTCGAGTGCCATCTGAGCTGCAGCATCGCGGTCTACCCTCTCGGTGAGGGCGCACCGGCGCCCGACGCGCTGCTCGGCGAAAGCTGCTTCGAGGCGCGCCGGATCTCTGCGGAGCGTGGCAACAGCGTCTGCAGCATCGGCGACACCGCGCGCGCGGCCGCAGAGGACCGTAAGGCGCGCGAAGCCGCCGAGGATATCCGCGCAGCACTGGACGACGGCAATCGCTTCCAGCTCGCCTACCAGAATATCGCCTGCCTGGGGGACGACAGCCGTCAGATCTTCGACGTGCTCGTGCGTATGCGCGACGGCCAGGGCAACGAACTGCACGCCCGCGAGTTCCTGCCCATAGCCGAGCGCTTCGGCTTGATGGTCGACATCGACCGCTGGGTGCTCGCGCGTTCGATGCAGGTCGTCGCGCGCCGCAAGGGGACCTGCCTTTTTCTGCGCCTGGCCGAGGCCTCGCTGCAGGCGCCGGAGCACCTCATCAAGCAGATCGAGGAGCAACGGCCCGAGGCCGGCAGCATCGGCATCCAGCTGCGCGAAGCCGTGCTGCAGCGTCACGTCAGCAAGGCCGCCGCCTTGCGCGAGAAGCTGCGCGCGCTGAAGGTCGAGCTGGTCATCGATCACTTCGGCGACGACCCCGCCTCGCGCGGCATGCTGGACCACATCCGGCCGGACTACGTGAAGTTCAGCCCGGAATTCGCGTCCCGCCTCGAGGAGGAGGCGGTCCACGAGCGACTCCAGGACCTGGTCAAGGCAGCGCACAAGCTCGATACCCGTGTCATCGTGCCCTTCGTCGAGAACACCCGTGTGATGGGCGAACTCTGGCAGATGGGCATCAACTATGTGCAGGGCAACGGCGTGCAGGAAGCCGAAGCCGTCATGCTTTCCGGCGAGCGCATCCAGCGCTGAAGCGCGGAGCCTGCCCCACCGTCTCCCGGCGGGGCGCAGCGCCGACAGCCTGCCTCAGGCGCCCTTCTGCAAGGCGGCGATGCGCTCCTCGAGCGGCGGGTGCGTGGAGAACACGCGCGCCATGGCCCCGCCGCGAATGCCGAAGGCGGCCATGTTGTCCGGCAGCGTCGATGCGCCACCCTGGTAGCTCTGCAGGCGAGCCAGCGCGTCGACCATCTTGCGCCGGCCGGCGAGCTGGGCGCCGCCGGTGTCGGCGCGGAACTCGCGCTTGCGCGAGAACCAGCAGACCACCGCCGCCGCGGCGATGCCGAGGATGATCTGCATGACGATCACCGACACGAAGTAGCCAATACCCATGCCGCTGTCGTTCTTGAGAATGACGCGGTCGATGAAGTGGCCGATGACGCGGGACAGGAAGATCACGAAGGTGTTGAGCACACCCTGGATCAGGGTCAGCGTCACCATGTCGCCATTGGCGATGTGGCTGACCTCGTGACCGAGCACGGCCTCGACCTCGTCCTGCTTCATGTTCTGCAGCAGGCCGGTGGACACAGCCACCATCGAGCGGTTCTTGGTCGCTCCTGTGGCAAAGGCGTTGGGCTCGGGCGAGTCGAAGATGGCGACTTCCGGCATGCCGATGCCGGCCTGCCGGGCCTGCCGCTGCACGGTGGACAGCAGCCAGTTCTCGGCCGAGTTGCTCGGCTTGTCGATGACCTTGGCGCCGGTGCTCCACTTGGCGATGGGCTTGGACAGCCAGAGCGAGATGAAGGCGCCGCCGAAGCCGAAGATCGTGGCGAAGACGAGCAGCGTGCCGTGATTCAGCCCGCCGCCCGCGGCGTGCATCGGGTCGAGCCCGAAGACGCTGGAGATCACGAACCAGGCGATGGAGAGCACCACCAGGATGGCGATATTGGTGGCGAGAAACAGGAAGATGCGCTTCATGGAAGGGTTCTTAGAGCCTCAGTGACGAACTAATAGTGCGGCTTGGACCACGGGATTCAAGCCCCGGTTTCCGCTTCCTGTGCCGGTGCGCTCACCGGCTGCATCGCCTCCACGCGCTGGAAGCCGCGCGGCAGCGCCTTGCCCCGGCTGCCGCGGTTGCCGCGGAAGCTTTCCAGATCCGCCGGCTTGATCTTGCAGCTGCGCTTGCCGCTGAAGACCTCCAGTGTCGTGCCCGCATCCAGCACGGTGAGCGCCGCCACCCGTTCCTCGCCGCGCAGGCCGATCAACTTGTTGCCCTTGCCGCGTGCCAGCTCGGGCAGATCGGCCGCCGCGAAGACGAGCAGGCGCCCTGCCGTGCTGGCCACGGCCACCAGCTGCTCTTCTGGCCGCCGCAGCGCCGTGGCGGGCAGCACCTCGGCACCGGATGGCAACGTCAGGCAGGCCTTGCCCGCACGCTGGCGCGTCGCCAGCTCGCCCAGCCGGGCGATGAAGCCGTAGCCGGCGTCGCTGGCCAGCAGGTAGCGCGCCTCGGTCTCGCCGAGCAGCACGTCATTGATACGCTCGCGATCGCCGAGATCGAGGCGACCGGAAACCGGCTCGCCCTGGCCGCGCGCCGTGGGCAGATTGTGCGCCGACAGCTGATAGCTGCGCCCCTGACTGCCGAGCAGGATCAGCGTCTGATTGTTGCGGCCCTCGGCCGTGCGCAGCAGACCGTCGCCGGAGCGATAGGACAGATTGGCGGCGTCAACGCCGTGGCCCTTGGCGCCGCGGATCCAGCCGGCCTTGGAGAGCACCACCGTGATGTTCTCGGCGGCCACCACCTCGGTGGCCGACAGCGCCTGCGCGGCCCCGCGCTCGACGATGGGGCAGCGACGCTCGTCGCCGTAGGCCTCGCCGTCGGCTTCCAGCTCCTCGGCGAGCAGCGCCTGCAGCGAATCGCGCGAGCCCAAGCGCTTCTCCAGCGCCTTGCGCTCGGCTTCCAGCTCTTCCTGCTCGCCGCGGATCTTCATCTCCTCGAGCTTCTGCAGGTGACGCAGCTTCAGCTCCAGGATGGCCTCGGCCTGCGTGTCCGACAGCCCGAAGGCATCCATCAGCGCCTGCTTGGGCTCGTCCTCGAAGCGGATGATGCGGATGACTTCCTCGATATTGAGAAAGGCCGTCAGCAGCCCCTCGAGGATGTGCAGCCGCGCCTTGACTTTGTCCAGACGGTGCTCCAGGCGCCGCTTCAGCACGTTCTCGCGCCAGGTCAGCCATTCGCCGAGGATGGTAGGCAGGTTCTTGACCTTCGGCCGGCCGTCGACCCCCACCATGTTGAGATTGACGCGGAAGCTCTTCTCGAGATCCGTGGTGGCGAAGAGATGCGCCATCAGCGCCTCGGCGTCGACGCGGTTGCTGCGCGGCACGACGACCAGCCGCACCGGCTGATCGTGATCGGATTCGTCTCTGAGATCCTCGACCAGCGGCAGCTTCTTGGCGCGCATCTGCTCGGCGATCTGCTCCAGTACACGCGCCGGCGAAACCTGGTGCGGCAGGTGCGAGACGATGATGTTGCCGTCCTCGCGCGTCCAGCGCGCGCGCGCCTTGAGCTGGCCGCCACCGCTTTCATAGATCTTGCGCAGCTCGGCGGGCGGCGTGATGATCTCGCAGCCGGTCGGATAGTCCGGCGCCGGCAGGTGCTCGCAGAGCGCGGCCGTATCGGCTTCGGGGTTCTTCAACAGGTGCAGGCAGGCGGCCACCAATTCGCGCAGATTGTGCGGCGGGATGTCGGTGGCCATGCCGACCGCAATGCCGGTCGTGCCGTTGACCAGGATATTGGGCAGCCGCGCCGGCAGCTGCACGGGCTCCTTCATGGAGCCGTCGAAGTTGTCCGCCCAGTCGACCGTGCCCTGATCCAGCTCGGAGAGCAGCGCCTGCGCGTAGGGCGCGAGCTTCGACTCGGTGTAGCGCATGGCGGCGAAGCTCTTGGGGTCGTCGGGCGAGCCCCAGTTGCCGTGGCCGTCGACCAGCGGATAGCGGTAGGCGAAGCTCTGCGCCATGACCACCATGGCCTCGTAGCAGGCCGCGTCGCCGTGCGGGTGGTACTTGCCGATGACGTCGCCCACCGTACGCGCCGATTTCTTCGGCTTGGCGTTGGGCCCCAGCGACAGTTCGCGCATGGCGTAGACGATGCGCCGCTGCACGGGCTTCAGACCGTCGCTGATATGCGGCAGCGCGCGGTCCAGCACGACGTACATCGAGTAGTCGCGGTAGGCCTTCTCGGCAAAAACGTGCAGCGGCAGCTTTTCGTGCTCGCTGGCGAGCTCGGTCACTTCACTCATGGTGGTTCATTCAGTCATTGCGTTGGGCGGTCGTTACACCGCGATATCGGCCTTGTCGCCGCTGGCTTCAAGCCAGGCGCGGCGATCGGAAGCGCGCTTCTTGCCCAGCAGCATGTCGAGCATGGTGCCGGCTTCTTCGGCGTCCAGGGTCAGCTGCACCAGCCGGCGTGTGTCCGGCGCCATGGTGGTCTCGCGCAGCTGCATGGGATTCATCTCGCCGAGACCCTTGAAGCGGGTGACCGCGATCTGCCCGCGAATCTTCTCGGCCTTGATGCGGTCGAGGGTGCCATCGCGCTCACCCTCGTCGAGGGCATAGAAGATCTGCTTGCCGACATCGATGCGATACAGCGGCGGCATGGCGATGTAGATGTGCCCGGCCTCCACCAGCGGCCGGAAGTGGCGTAGAAAGAGCGCGCACAGCAGCGTGGCGATGTGCAGACCGTCGGAGTCGGCGTCGGCCAGCACGCAGATGCGGCCGTAGCGCAGCCCGGCCAGATCCTCCGAGCCGGGGTCGACACCGATGGCGACGCTGATGTCGTGGATCTCCTGCGACGCCATGGCCGTGGGCGCATCCAGCTCCCAGGTATTCAGGATCTTGCCTCTGAGCGGCATGATGGCCTGGGTATCGCGGTCGCGCGCCTGCTTGGCCGAGCCGCCGGCCGAGTCGCCCTCGACCAGGAAGAGCTCGGTGCGCGCCGGATCGGAGGACACACAGTCGGCGAGCTTGCCGGGCAGCGCCGGCCCCTGCGTGATGCGCTTGCGAGTGACGGTCTTGGCCGCGCGCAGGCGCCGCTGCGCGTTGTTGATGATGCGCTCGGCCAGGGCCTCGCCGGTACCGCTGTTCTGGTTCAACCAGAGGCTGAAGGCATCGTGGACCACGCCCGAGATGAAGCTGGCCGATTCACGCGAGGACAGGCGCTCCTTGGTCTGGCCAGCGAACATCGGGTCCTGCATCTTCAGCGACAGGACGAAGGCACAGCCACTCCAGACGTCCTCGGGCGTGATCTTGACGCCGCGCGGCAATAGGTTGCGGAACTCGCAGAACTCGCGCATGGCCTCGGTCAGGCCGGTGCGCAGGCCGTTGACATGCGTGCCGCCCTGCGTCGTCGGCACCAGATTGACGTAGCTCTCCTGCGGCACCTCAGGTGCGTCGGCCCAGAGCAGCGCCCATTCAACAGCCTCGCGCTCGCCGTTCAGCCCGCCGGTGAAGGGCGCTTCGGGCAGGCATTCGGCATCGCCGACCGTGTCGAGCAGATAGTCCTGCAGACCGTTCGCGTACTGCCAGACCTCGGTCTCGCCGGTGGCCTCCTGCGTGAGACTCACGCGCAGATTCGGGCAAAGCACGGCCTTGGCGCGCAGATTGCGCTGCAGCTTGGGCAGCGAGAAGCCCACCGTGTCGAAGTACTGCGCATCCGGCCAGAAGCGGATCGATGTGCCGTGGCGGGACTTCGGTACCTGCCCGACCGGCTCCAGCGCCTCGACGCGCTCGCCGCCCGCGAAGGCCATGGTGTACTCGGTGCCGTCGCGCCAGACGCGCAGCTCCAGCCGCGTCGACAGCGCGTTGACCACCGACACGCCGACACCATGCAGGCCGCCGGAAAACTGGTAGTTCTTGTTGGAGAATTTCGCGCCGGCATGCAGCCGCGTCATGATCAGCTCGACGCCTGGAACGCCGTGCTCGGGGTGGACATCCACCGGCATGCCGCGGCCGTCGTCGACCACGGTGACCGAGCCGTCGGCGTGGACGGTGACGGCCACCGATTTGGCGTGCCCGCCCAACGCCTCGTCGACGCCGTTGTCGATGACCTCCTGGGCCAGATGATTCGGCCGGGCCGTATCGGTGTACATGCCCGGCCTGCGGCGGACCGGATCGAGACCGGTGAGAACTTCGATGGAATCGGCGCGGTACTGGTTCATTGAGCCTGACGGATAGCCAAATGGCGGGCGATGTGGAAGGTTCGCCCGAGCTGCGGAGTAACGTGCTGGTGAGCCCGGCCAGCGCTTTGGTTAGACTGCGCGCTCCCCGGCCGCGACGACCCACGATGAACCGCAAGTCTAACCCTGCCACGGCAAGCGAGACGTCCGAGTCCGACAGCGAGCCAGCCTTCGAGCAGCTGCTGGAAGAGCTCGAAGGCATCGTCGGCCGCATGGAGGAAGGCAAGCTCCCGTTGGAAGAGACGCTGCGCGAGTTCGAGCGTGGCCAGAAGCTGGCCACCGCCTGCGAGAGCCGCATACGCGACGCCACCCAGCGCGTGCAGCAGTTGCTCGAGGACGAGCCCGGCAGCGAGGACGAAGCCACCCAGTGAGCGCGCCAGCCGACACCTTTGATCTCGCCGCCTGGCGCGAGAAGCAGCTCGCACGCTTCGACGCGCGCCAGAACGCGGCCCTGCCCACGGAGAGCATGCTGCCCGCCCAGCTGCACGCCGCCATGCGCCACGGCGCCAGCGGCGGCAAGCGCATCCGCGCCCTGCTCGTGCAGGCTTGTGGCGAGCTGCTGGGCGCGCCAGAAAGCGCGCGCGATGCCTGCGCAGTGGCGATAGAGCTGATCCACGCCTATTCGCTGGTGCACGACGACCTGCCCTGCATGGACGACGACGCACTGCGCCGCGGACAACCCACCGTGCACAAGGCCTGGGACGAGGCCACCGCCGTGCTCGCCGGCGACGCCCTGCAGAGCCTGGCCTTCGAGCATCTGGCGCACCCGCTGGCGGACGACGACCCCGCTTTCGACAGCGCGCGGCGTCTGCAGTGCATCCGGCTGCTGGCGCAGGCCGCCGGCAGCCGCGGCATGTGCGGCGGCCAGATGTTGGACTTGCAGGCCGAGCACCAGGCCATCAGCGTCGCCGAGCTGGAGGCACTGCATGTGCACAAGACGGGCGAGCTGATCCTCGGCTGCGCCCGCATGGCCGCCGCTGCTGCGGGCCCCAAGGTCGACGCCGAGGTGCGCGAGCGCGTCGAGGCGGCGCTCAAGCGCCTGGGGCTCGCCTTCCAGATCCAGGACGACCTGCTCGATGGCGAGGCGGACACCGAAACGCTGGGCAAGACCAGCGGCAAGGACCGCATCGCCGGCAAAGCCACGTTCCCCGGCCTTCTGGGCGTTCCGGAAGCCCGCAATCGCATGCAGGGCCTTTACGACGAAGCCCGCGCGCTGCTCGCCGGGACGCCCGGCACCGAAGCCCTGCGCGCGCTGCTCGACAACATCGCTGCGCGCGCCGCCTGAGCCCGCAGGACGCGCCCGCTGTCAAAGTGGATGAGACCACGGCGCGGATGCGCGATAATGCAAAACGATCCGTCTTACTGACCGGACATGACTGACATTCCCGGATACGCGCTACTGGGGCGCGTCAATGAACCCGAAGCGCTGCGCCGGCTTCCCGTCGAGCAGCTACCCGCGCTGTCCGTGGAGATGCGCCGCTATCTCATCGAAACACTGGGGCGCATCGGCGGCCACTTCGCGGCCAATCTCGGCACGGTGGAGCTGACGCTGGCGCTGCACTACGCACTGGAAACGCCGCACGACCGGCTGATCTGGGATGTCGGGCACCAGGCCTATGCGCACAAGATGCTCACCGGCCGGCGCGGCGCGCTGGAGACCATCCGCAAGCATCGCGGCCTGGCACCCTTCCCGCACCGCGCGGAAAGCCCCTACGACGTCTTCGGTACCGGCCACTCCAGCACCTCGCTGTCGGCGGCCGCCGGCGTCGCCTCGGCCGTGCGCCTGCGCGGCGAGAAGCGGCGCGTGGCCGCGGTCATCGGCGACGGCGGCATGACGGCCGGCATGGCCTTCGAGGCGCTGAACCACATCGGCGACAAGCAGCTGCCGGTGCTGGTGATCTACAACGACAACGACATGTCGATCTCCGAGAATGTCGGCGCGCTGCGCAGCCACTCGGCGCGCACGATGGCGCGACTGGCCATGGCCGCTGCGCCGCACATGCGCCGGCCGGTCGATGAGCTACCCGGCGAGCAGAGCGGCCCCGGCGACTGGGTGCGCACTTTCGGCCTGGACTACGTCGGCCCCATCGACGGCCACGACCTCGATGCCCTGCTGCCGGCGCTCATGGAGCTGCGCGACAGCCCGCGCCCGGTCTTCCTGCACATCGTCACCACCAAGGGCAAGGGCTTCGCGCCAGCCGAAGCCGATGCCATCAAGTACCACGGCGTCACGACCTTCGACCCGGTCACGGGCAACTTCCCGGAGAAGAAAGGCGCGTCGGCGCCCAGCTACACGCAGGTCTTCGGCGACTGGCTCTGCGAGGCTGCCGCTGCCGATCCGCTGCTCTACGCGATAACCCCCGCCATGCGCGAGGGATCCGGGCTCGTGCGCTATGCGCAGGAGTTCCCCGAGCGCTATATCGACGTCGCCATCGCCGAACAGCACGCCGTGACGCTGGCCGCGGGCATGGCCACCGAGGGCCTGCACCCGGTGGTGGCGATTTACTCCACCTTCCTGCAGCGCGGCTACGACCAGCTCATCCACGACGTCGCCGTGCAGAAGCTGCCCGTGCTCTTCGCCATCGACCGCGGCGGCCTGGTCGGCGCCGACGGCGCCACGCATCACGGCGCCTTCGATCTGAGCTATCTGCGCTGCGTGCCCAACATGGTGGTCATGGCGCCCAGCGACGAGAACGAGTGCCGCCGCATGCTCGCCACCGGCCTGTCGCTGCACCAGCCGGCGGCGGTACGCTATCCGCGCGGCGCCGGGCGGGGTGTCGAGATCGAATCCGATGCGCGCCCCTTGAAGCTCGGCCGGGCGCGCGTGCTGCGCGAAGCGCGCGGCCACCGCCGCCCGCGCGTGGCGCTGCTCGCCTTCGGCGCCATGGTGGCGCCGGCGCTGGAGGCGGCCGAGATCCTCGACGCCACCGTCGTCGACATGCGTTTCGTCAAGCCGCTGGACCACGACGCCATCCTCGAGGCCTCCCAGGGGCATGACCTGCTGGTCACCATCGAGGACAACGTCCGCACCGGCGGCGCTGGCTCCGGCGTGGCCGAAGTGCTCGCCGCGCAGCACGAGCAGGTACCGCTGATGCTGCTCGGCCTGCCCGACGAGTTCATCGAGCACGGCAGCCGCGAGGAACTGCTCGCCGAAGCCGGCCTCGACAGCACCGGCATCCAGCGCGCCGTCAACAAGCGTCTGCGCGCCCGCGATCTCGATACCGAGCGCGCCAGCGCGCCGGGGCGCAGCCGGTTGAGCTGAACGCCACGACGGGCGGAAAAGCGCTAACCGCAGATTGCGCAGATTGACTCCTCTCTGGGCGATGTCGCGGAGCGACGAGCCGTACCGAAATGTGCTCTCTGAGGGTGGCCGGCTCGGATGGCGCGCGCAGGGGTCGCGAGACAGGAAGTCGAGCGAGGGCGACCAGGCCAGGGATGGCCTGTTCGCCCGCGCCCCGAGCACGGCATCCGAGACGGGGACCTGCCGCGCCGCAGGCGCGGCAGGCCACCCGGCGGGCACACGGTTTTTGGTTACTTTTTGCCAAGACAAAAAGTAACCCGCGCCGTCGCGCGGGGACATCCGGTAGCAACCTCGTTCCTAAGCGCGGAATCCTGGAGCTGAACGGCTCCAGCAATCACCCGAAATGGACGAGCAGGCGGCCAGCACTCAGCGAGAACGCCACGGACAAGCCCGCCCCTCCCAACGCTCCCCGTACCGCGCCTCGGTGCCGGCCTCCCGAATGGCCGGCCAGTGCTCCAGGCTGGCGCGCGTCTCGACGCGCTCCTCCAGCGCGTCCGGCAACTCGTGAAAGAAATCCAGCCCGGTACGCTGCTCGACAACCAGCACCGGAACCAGGAACGCCTCCAGGCGCTCGTCGCCACAGACCCGCTGCGGCACGAGGAAGGCCGCGACCCGCAGCTGGCCGTCATCCTCCTCGCGCAGCCAGATGCGGTAGAGCGCCTCGGGCACGGCGACCCCGCTCGCCAACCGCTTCGGGTTCTCGCCATAGACGGGCCCCGCGAGCACCCAGAGTCGCTCGTGCCGCCCCACCAACGTGTCAGCCTCCAGCTCCTCCATGCGCTGCCAGAGCAATTGGTTGTGCCGTGGCGCTTGCGGGACGATGTTGCTCATCCGGAAGCTCGCCGTCTGGGCGTCAGGACCGTAGGCCAACGCCATCAGATAGTTCGGCGCCAGGTGGCCGCGATCGAAGCCGCTACCGGTGTAATCGCCGTGCGCGACGCGGCGCAGCGTGCGGGTGTCCACTGTAAAAGACGGGCGCGGCGGCAGATCGCGCCGCGCCGGCGGCCGGGCGATATAGGCCACCCATAGCGGTGCGGCGCGCCACTCCGAGTAAGCGAGGGCAAAGCCGGGATTGACGAGATTGTGCGTGCTCAGCCGGGTCGGCCAGTCCCCGGCGCGCGGCAGGCCGGCGTAGACGTACTCGCTACCGGCGGGCCAGAAGAGCTTGAGCGCCAGCGCCAGCACGATGGCCAGAAGCGCCATCGCCAGGCTGCGGCGAAGGCGCCCGCGCTTCAGGCGTCGGCGGCGCCGAACCATCGTAGCTGGGTGCGCAGGCGCACGACCTCGCCGACGATGACGAGGCAGGCGCCGTCGACCTCCGCGGCGGCGACCCGCTCGGGAAGATCGGCCAGCGTGCCGGTGATGACCTGCTGCTCGGGCAGCGTGCCCTGCACGATCATCGCCGCCGGCCAATCGTCGGGCAGACCGTGGGCGCGCAATGCCGCCATGGCATCGGCGAGCCGCGTGCGGCCCATGAAGATACAGACGGTCTGACCGCGCCGGGCCAACATGTCCCAGTGCAGGTCCAGCTGGCCGTCGGCGCGCGGGTGGCCGGTGACGAAAATGGCGGCCTGCGCGTGATCGCGATGCGTCAGCGGAATGCCGGCGTAGGCCGCACAACCGTTGGCGGCGGTGATGCCGGGCACGACCTCGAAGGCCACGCCATTCTCCGCCAGCTCCGCGATCTCCTCGCCACCGCGGCCGAAGACGAAAGGATCACCGCCCTTCAGCCGCAGCACGCGCTTGCCCTGCTGTGCCAGCTCGACCAGCTTGTCGTTGATCTGCTCCTGCGGCAGCGTGTGCTGGCTGGCGCGCTTGCCGACGTGAATGCGCTCGGCATCGCGGCGCACCATTTCCAGGATGCGCGGCGACACCAGATGGTCGTAGAGCACGACGTCGCAGTTCTGCAGCAGGCGCAATGCGCGCAATGTCAGCAGGTCCGGATCGCCCGGTCCGGCACCCACCAGCCAGACGACACCGCGCTGACTGCCATCGGCCGACAACCGCTCCAGCTCGGCGTCCGCCGCGGCCTCGTCACCGGACATCGCCGCCGGCGCGCCGGGGCCGTCGATGAAGGCCTCCCAAAGCTTGCGGCGGGCATCGATATCCATCGTCATCTGCTGATCGCGCCGGCGGCCGATGTAGTCGGCCAGCCGCCCGATGCGCTGGTCGAAGAGCTGCTCGATCTGCTGCTTGAGCCGCCGCGCCAGCATGGGCGCGCGCCCGGCACTGGAGATGGCGATGAGGATGGGGGCGCGGTCGACGATGGCGGGAGTGATGGCGGTGCTCGCCGCCGTGTCGTCGACGACATTGACCGGCAGGCCGCGTGCGCTGGCGACCTCGGCGACAGCCCTATTGGCCTGGGCATCGTCGGTGGCTGCCACCACCAGCACGCAGCCATCGAGCTGTGCGGCGTCGAAGTCGGCCGCCACGGGCGCGATGTCCATTTCGGCGAAGGCCGGATGCGCCGCGCGCGTCACGAGCCGGATGGCGGCGCCGGCGCGCAACAGCAGCCGGGCCTTGCGCAATGCGATCTCGCCGCCGCCGAATAGCAGCACGGGCTGGCCGCGCAGGCGCAGGAACATCGGGAAATAGGGCCAGTCGGCAAGCCGCTCGGGCACTGGATGCTTCCGAATAAGAACGCGCTGTATTATAGCCGGAGGACCTTATCGGACCGACCATGAAGCTCCGTCAGCTCCACTATATCCAGGAAGTCGCGCGCCGCGGCCTCAACGTCACCGCCGCCGCCGAGGCCCTGTTCACCTCGCAGCCCGGTGTCAGCAAGCAGATCCGGCTGCTGGAGGACGAGCTCGGCGTCGAGATCTTCGTGCGCAACGGCAAGCATCTCACCGAGATCACGCCGGCCGGCGCGCGCATCCTGGAACACGCCGAGCGTGTGCTGCGCGACGTACAGAACATCGAGCGCGTCGCCGAGGAGTTCCGCCACTCCGACCGCGGCGACCTCAGCGTGGCGACGACCCATACGCAGGCCCGCTACGCGTTGCCGCCGGTCATCCAGCGCTTCCGCAAGGACTACCCGCGCGTGTCACTGCATCTGCATCAGGGCAGCCCGCCGCAGATCGCCAAGATGGCGGCGGGCGGCGAGGTGGACTTCGCGGTGGCCACCGAGGCCATGGAGCACTTCGACGAGCTGGTCATGCTGCCCTGTTATCACTGGAACCGCTGCGTACTCGTGCCGCCAGGCCACGCCCTGGCGCAGAAGACGCACCGGCTGAAACTCGAGGAACTGGGCGAGCACCCCATCATCACCTACACCTTCGGTTTCACCGGCCGCTCCAAGCTTGATCAGGCCTTCGCCGCGCGCGGCATCCGGCCCAACGTCGTGCTCACCGCCGTCGACGCCGATGTGATCAAGACCTACGTCCGGCTGGGGCTGGGCATCGGCATCATCGCCAGCATGGCCTACGACCCGGAGGCGGACAAGGATCTGATCATGCGACCGGCCGACCACCTCTTCGAGGCATCGACCACGCACATCGGCTTCCGGCGCGGGCTCTTCCTGCGGCGCTACATGTACGACTTCATCGAACACTTCGCCGATCATCTGAAGCCGGAGATCGTCGACGAGATGGCCGCCATCGCCGACCCGCTGCAGCGACGTACGCGCGCCGCCGAGATGGAGGCCTCGCTGGAATCGCAGTAGCGGCGATCAGCCCCGCAGCACCCGCGCGTGATGCGCGATGTGGTCGGCGACGAAGCTCTGGATGAACCAGTAACTGTGGTCGTAGCCTTCGTGCCGGCGCAGCGTCAGCTTCTGCCCTGAGTCCGCGGCCGCGGCCTCCAGCGCCTCCGGGTGCAGCTCGCGCTCCAGGAACTGATCGGCCGTGCCCTGATCGACGAGGATCGTGTCGGCGCGAGGCTGAGCGCGCATCAGCTCGCTCGCGTCCCAGGCCTTCCAGGCCTCGCGGTCGTCGCCCAGATAGTTCGAGAAGGCCTTCTCGCCCCAGGGCACCTGGCCGGGATTGCAGATGGGCGCGAAGGCCGAGACGGAGGCCCAGCGATCGGGATGGCGCAGCGCTGAAACCAGCGCGCCGTGACCGCCCATGGAGTGGCCGAAGATGCCGCGACGGTCTGTGACGATCGGGAACTCGGCCTCGATCAGTGCCGGCAGCTCGGCGTTGACGTAGCTGGCCATGCGGTAGCCCTTGGTCCAGGGCTCGGCGCTGGCGTCAATGTAGAAGCCGGCGCCGGTACCGAAGTCATAGGCCTCGTCCTCGCCCGAATAGCCGAGACCGCGCGGGCTGGTGTCGCAGGCGACCAGTGCCAAACCATGCTCGGCGGCCAAGCGTTGGGCACCGGCCTTGATCATGAAGGTCTCGTCGGTGCAGGTCAGGCCGGCGAGATAGTAGAGCGCCGGCATCGGCGCGGCTTGCGCCTGCGGCGGCAGATAGACCGCGAAGGCCATGTCGGTACTGGTCTCGACGGAGGCATGGCTATAGAAGCCCATGCGTCCGCCGAAGCAGGCGTGCTCGGAGCGCGTCGTGATCGCCATCAGTATTCGACCACCGCCCGGATGGATTCGCCCCGGCTCATGAGATCGAAGCCTTCGTTGATCTGATCGAGGCTGAGCTTATGGGTGATGAGGCTGTCGATGTCGATCTTGCCGTCCATGTACCAGTCGACGATCTTGGGTACGTCGGTGCGACCACGCGCCCCGCCGAAGGCGCTGCCCTGCCAGACGCGGCCGGTGACGAGCTGGAAGGGTCGCGTGCCGATCTCTGCGCCTGCCGGGGCCACGCCGATGATGGTGGAGACGCCCCAGCCCTTGTGGCAGCACTCCAGGGCCTGGCGCATGAGCTCGACGTTGCCGACGCACTCGAAGCTGTAGTCGGCACCGCCGTCGGTCAATTCCTGGATGTGGGCGACGACGTTGTCGACCTCCTTGGGATTGACGAAGTCGGTCATGCCGAAGGCGCGGCCGAGCTCGGCGCGCGCCGGGTTGATGTCGACGCCGATGATCTTGTCGGCGCCCACCATCCTGGCGCCCTGGATGACGTTGAGTCCGATGCCGCCGAGGCCGAAGACGACGACATTGGCGCCGGCCTCAACCTTGGCGGTGAAGATGACCGCGCCGATGCCGGTGGTCACGCCGCAGCCGATGTAACAGACCTTGTCGAAGGGCGCATCCTCGCGGATCTTCGCCAGGGCAATCTCGGGCAGCACCGTGTAGTTCGCAAAGGTCGAGCAGCCCATGTAGTGGTGCAGTTTCTCGCCGTTCAGCGAAAAGCGGCTGCTGCCGTCGGGCATCAGGCCCTGGCCCTGCGTGCCGCGGATGGCCGAGCAGAGATTGGTCTTCTGGCTGGTGCAGTGCTTGCACTCGCGGCATTCGGGGGTATACAGCGGGATGACGTGGTCGCCGGGCTTGAGGTGGCGCACGCCCTCACCCACATCGACGACCACGCCGGCGCCCTCGTGGCCGAGGATCGAGGGGAAGAGGCCTTCGGGATCCTCACCCGAGAGCGTGAACTTGTCGGTGTGGCACAGGCCCGTGGCCTTGACCTCGATCAGCACTTCGCCGGCTCTAGGGCCTTCGAGCTGCACGGTCTCGATCGACAGCGGCTGGCCGGCGGCGTGGGCGACTGCGGCGCGTACATCCATGAGGGGCTCCTGCTTGTTGTTCGGGATTCGTTGCGGGGACGCGTGGCACTACATCCCCTGTCCGGGACGGATGCTAACGCAGCCGCGCGCAGCATCCCCGCCGCTGCGGCACACTGGCCCGACACCGCATCGCCGCGATGACAACAAGGGGGAGCCCGTGGCCGGTGAGATCCAGTACGACCCGCAGGGCCTGCAGGCGCTCAACTTCGCGCTGGCTGCCATCGTCTTCTCCGTGGCGCTGCACCTGCGCCTGGCCGAGCTGCGCGCAGTGCTTGCCGCGCCGCGTGTGGTGGCGGCCGGCCTGGCCGCGCAGTGGCTGCTGCTGCCGGCACTGACACTGGCGCTGATCCTGCTGCTGCGCCCGGAGCCCGCCTTCGCGGCCGGCATGATGCTGATCGCTGCCTGCCCCGGCGGCAGCGTGTCCAACTACTTCGTGCTGGTGGCGCGCGGCAATGCCCTACTATCGGTGGGCCTGACCAGCTTCTCGACGCTGGCCTGCGTGCTGAGCACGCCGCTGATCTTCGCCGCCGGCATGGCGCTGCTGCCCGCGGCAGCCGACAGCACCCCACTCGCCGTGCCACTGTCAGCCATGCTGTCGCTGCTGGTCTGGACCGTGCTGCTGCCGCTGCTGGCCGGCGTGGCCGTGCAGGCCCTGCTGCCGGCGCTGGCGGACCGCCTGCGCGCACCCTCGCGCTGGCTGGCGGGGCTGCTGCTGGCGGCCATCATCGGCATCGGCTTCTTCAACAACGCCGGGCTGGTCGGCGACTGGCGGTTGGCGCCCATGCTGTTGATGGTCATCGTCCACAACACGCTGGCGCTGGCCGGCGGCTACGGCCTGGCGCGACTGACGCGCTGCCCTGAGCCCGAGGCACGCGCCATCACGCTGGAGACGGGCATTCAGAACGCGGGACTGGGCCTGATCCTGATCTTCAATTTCTATCCCGAGACCGGCGCCATGATGACGCTGGTGGCCACTTGGGGCGTCTGGCATCTCGTCGCCGGTGCGGTGCTGGCGCGCTGGTGGCGGGGACGCCCCCTGTCCGCACCGGAAACCCGCCCGGCATAATCCCCGGCCATGGGTCTATCGCTTGCCAGCCTCGGCTTCTATGTCGCAGCCGCCTTTGCCGAGATCGCCGGCTGCTTCGCTTTCTGGGCCTGGCTGCGCGGTGGTGCCAGCGGCTGGTGGCTCCTGCCCGGCCTGGCCAGCCTCGCGCTCTTCGCTTTCCTGCTGACGCGCATCGACGTCGGCTTCGCCGGCCGCGCCTATGCCGCCTACGGCGGCGTCTACATCCTGGCGTCGCTGTTCTGGCTCTGGGCCGTCGAGGGCATCCGGCCCAGCGGGTGGGATCTTGCCGGCAGTGGTCTCGCCGTGCTCGGCACTCTGGTGATTCTTGCCGGCGCGCAAGAGCAGCGTTGACGCAGCGCCATAACGGCTCAGCGTGACGGCGCGCCGCAGGCAGGGTCCACCCGACAGGCCTCGCGCAGGGTGGCGTCCTCCGGCTGCAGGGTGGTGTGGGTAATGCCGAAGCGCTGGCGCAGCAGCTCCTGCAGTCGCGGCAGCACCTCCTGCCAGCGCTCCAGCCCGTGCAGATCGACATGTGCCGCCAGCGCGCGCTCGCGCGAGGACAGCGTCCAGATGTGCATGTCGTGCACGGTCTGAACGCCCTCGATGTCCGCCATCGCCGCGCCCACCTCGACCGCGTCGAGATCCTGCGGCACGGCCTCCATCAGCACGCGCAGCACCTCCTTCAACAGGCGGAAGGCCGATACCAGAATGAGACCCGCCACGAAGAGCGAGAGCAGCGGATCGATAGGCGTCCAACCCGTGAAATAGATGACCACGCCGGCACCGAGCGCAGCCACCGAACCGAGCAGATCACCGAAGACATGTAGCAGCGCACCGCGCACATTCATGGTCTGCTCGCCGCGCAGCAGGATGACCGCCACCAGGATATTGACGCCGAGGCCGATGGCGGCCACCACCATGACCATCATTCCCGCCACCGGCACCGGCTCGGCCAGCCGCCGCAGCGCGGTCACGGTGACCGCGACGACGACCAACCCCATCAGCAGCGTGTTCAGCAGCGCCCCCAGGACCTCGGCGCGCTGGAAGCCGAAGGACATGCGCCGCGAGGCCGGCCGGCGCGCCAGCCAGGCGGCGACAGCGCCAATGGCCAGCGCGGAGGCGTCGGTCACCATGTGACCCGCATCGGAGAGCAGCGCCAGCGAGCCCGACAGCCAGCCACCCACGGCCTCGACGACCGCGAAGCTGATCGTCACGAGCACCGCCAGCATCAATGTCCGGCCGCTGCCGTGCGCGTGCCCGCCGTGAGAATGATCGTGATGATGGTGGTTCCCGCTCATTCGCCCGGCTCCTGCATGTGCTCGATCATGTCCAGCAGCATGCCGCGCACGTGCTGATCGGCGGCACGATAGAAAACCCGCTTTCCCTGCCGCTCGGTGCGCATCAGGCGCGCCGCGCGCAGCAGCCGCAGATGGTGACTGGCCAGCGATGGGGAAAGACCCAGCTGCTGGGACAGGTCCTGCACGCTCACCGCCTCGTCGAGGCAGGCGCAGACCAGGCGCAGGCGATTGGGGTCGCCCAACAGATGAAAGGTTTCCGCGAGCTGCGCCGCCTGATCGGTGTCGAGTATTTCTTCTGCCATGCGCGCAACATAGCAACGTTCAAACATATATTCAAATATTGATCTTGCTAGCGTGCCCGATACGAGCCGGGCCCTGTCGACACCGCCCTCCTGCCCCACAGTGAGCGCTCCGCACTGGATTCGCAGAGGGCGACCCCTTGTGGTTTCTGGGCCTGCATGGGAAAAGCCGCGCCGCCGTGTCTGATTCAACCCGAAAGGGCGCTTATGCAGGCTGCCCGCCGCTGTCTACCTGGCCCCCCAGGGCTGCGAGAATCCCGCAATCGTCGACCGAGTGGCCGCCCTCGCACGCGGCCCGTAGCCGCTCCAGGCGCATTTCCAGCCGCCGCAGCTGGCTGATGCGCTCACGCACCGCAGCGAGCTGCTCCCTCACGCGCTCGTCCACCGCCTCGCAGGGGCTCGCAGGATGAGCGGCCAGCTGCATCAGCGAGCGGATCGCGGCGATCGAGAAGCCCAGTTCACGGGCCCGGGTGACGAATGCCAGCCGTTCGAGATCCTCGTCACCGTAGTAGCGGTACCCGTTTTCTCCCCTTTGAGGCGGCGGCAACAGCTCGATACGCTCGTAATAGCGGATGTTCGGCGCGATGCAGCCGCTCAAGCGGGCAACTTCGCCAATGGTGTATCGCATGCTGGAACTCGCCCTTTACCTTATAGCGACTATAAGCTTTATGCTCACTTTCGACATCAATTCGGGCCAGGACCGGTCATGACGTTCACTGGAAATATCCGTCCCTACGTAGCCGCCGAGTTGCGCCGCGCCAAGGCAGCCGAAAACTGCGGTGACGCAGCTCTTGCCTTCACGCATCTGGAGCGCGCGCATGTCCTGGGACAGGCATCTACACGAGAGCATGTCAGGGCGCATTGGCACATGCTCCGCTGGGCCGTTCGGCATCGCCTGCTCCGGGAAATCAGCGGCCAGCTCCTGCGCATTATCGGCGCCGCGACCAAGACCGCGATCGGGCTCGTGCCCACCGGCAATACCGGAGGCTCCAACGTCAGCCCCTTCAAGCGACTGCCCATTCCGCCCGATCTCGAAACGACGATCCGAGCTGCACGAAGCGGCGACCATCCGCAATCGCCCGCCGGATAAAGCCATGGCCGGTTGCTGCGACGAGAACGACACCCACCTCGCGGAGTTGCGAGCACGCCAGACGCACATGCTCTGGATCGTGCTCGGTATCAACGCCGTCATGTTCATTGTCGAGTTCACTGCGGGCTGGCTCGCCGCGTCGAACGCGCTGCTCGGCGACTCGCTGGACATGCTCGGCGACTCGCTCGTCTATGGCCTAAGTCTTTTCGTGGTGGCCCGCAGCGTCCGCTGGAAGGCGATCTCGGCCGGCTTCAAGGGCGCGGTCATGCTGACGCTGGGCTTGCTGGTGCTGGGGGATGCCATCGTCAAGGCCTGGTCCGGTGCCGCGCCGCAATATGGCGTCATGGCGACGGTCGGCATGCTCGCGCTTGCCGCCAACACCGTGTGCTTGCTGCTGCTTACACGCCACCGCGGCGACGACGTCAACATGAGTTCGGCCTGGATCTGCTCGCGCAACGACCTCGTCGCCAATACCGGCGTCCTGATTGCGGCCGGACTGGTCGCCTGGAGCGGCAGCCGCTGGCCGGACGTGATCGTCGGCGCCGCGATCGCCTCGCTGTTCATCCGCTCGGCAATTGGCGTCCTGCGCCAGGCCTATCTGACGCTGGGAGAGTCGTCGGCGCCAGCACCGGCCGGCACAGAACCGTGCCGGCGCAGCGCCTGAAGCCGGTCAGAGCCGCACGTCCCGCCGCGGCTCCGCGAACCAGCGGTAGACCGCGGGCAGAACGAGCAGCGTGAGCAGCGTCGAGGTGATGAGCCCGCCCACCACGACCGCCGCCAGCGGGCGCTGGACATTGGCGCCGATGCCGTCGGCCAGCAGCAGCGGCACGAGGCCGAAGATCGAGGTCACCGCCGTCATCAATACCGGCCGCAGTCGATACTCGGCGCCGGTACGCACGGCCTCGGTGAGGTCCATGCCCTGCTCGCGCAGCTGGTTGATGCAGGACACCAGCACGACGCCGTTGAGCACGGCCACGCCGAAGACGGCGATGAAGCCGACGGCGGCCGGAACCGAGACGTAGAGCCCCGTCACCCACAGCGTCAGGATGCCGCCGGTGACCGCGAAAGGCACATTCAGGAAGATCAGCGCCGCGTAGCGCAGCGACGAGAAGGCCGAGTAGAGCAGCAGGAAGATCAGCCCCAGCGTGACGGGCACGACGAGATAGAGCCGCTGCATTGCCCGCGCCTGATTCTCGAACTGGCCGCCGAATTCGACGAAATAGCCCGGCGGCATGTCGATCTCCGCCTGGATGCGCTGACGCAGCTCCTCGACCACGCTGCCCATGTCGCGGCCGCGTACGTTCATCTGCACGTAGATGCGCCGGCTGGCATTGGAGCGCGAGATCTTCTTCGGCCCGGTGTAGAGCGAGACATCGGCGACCCGGCTCATCGGCATGAGCGTGCCGTCCGGCGTTCGCAGCTGCAAGCGCCGTATCTCTTCAAGGCCCTCGCGTTGCCTTTCCTGCAGGCGCAGGAAGATGTCGAAGCGCCGCACGCCGTCGAAGACCTGGCCCACGGCATCGCCCCCGACGCCGACCGCCAGGGTGTTCAGCACCTCGTCGACACTGATGCCGTGGCGCGCCAGCGCGTCTCGGTCCGGCTTGACCACGATCTGGCGCTTGCCGGACTGCTGCTGCATGCGCACGTCGGTGGCGCCCGGAACCTCCCTCGCCAACGCCTCGACCCTGCGGCCGACAGCAGCCAGTTCGTCCAGGTCCTCGCCAAAGATGCTGGCCACGAGCTGCGCCTGTACGCCGGACAGCAGCTCATCGGTGCGCAGCTGGATGGGCTGCGAGAAGTTGTTGGCCAGCCCCGGGATGCGTTCCGAGACCCGTTCGGCCATGGCCGACTGCAACTGCTCGTAGTCGCGGCCGCTGTTCCAGGCCTGCAACGGCTTGAGGGTGATCACCGTGGCGACCACATTGACCGGCTCGGGGTCGCCGCCCACCTCGGCGCGACCCACGCGCGAATAGGTGCCGGTGACCTCCGGAAACTCGCGCAGCACCGACTGGATGCGCCTGCCGTACTGGATGGCCGAATCCAGGCTTGCGCCCGGCGGCAGGGTGGATCGCACCTGGAAGGTGCCCTCGCGCAGGGTCGGCACGAACTCCGAGCCCAGCAGCGGGAAGAGCAGCAGGCTCGCCGCGAACAGCAGCACCGCGCCACCAAGCACGGCCGCCGGCCAGCGCATCGCGCCATCCCGCAACGGGCGGTAGCCGGCCTTCAGCCAGCGCACCAACCGCGGTTCGGCCTGTGCGGCGCCCTTGCGGAACAGCAGCGTGACCATCACTGGAACCAGTGTCAGCGCCAGCAGCAACGCACCCAGCAGCCCGAAGCTGATGGTGGTGGCCATGGGCGTGAACAGCTTGCCTTCGGCGCCCTGCAGCGTGAACAGGGGCAGGAAGACGATGATGATGATGCCGGTGGCGAACACGATCGGCCGTGCAACCTCCCGGCCGGCTTCGCCGACGATGCGCAGCAGCGGCACGCCCTTGCCACGCTGCCGCACCTCGAGGTTGCGCAGCACGTTTTCCAGCATCACCACAGAGCCGTCCACCATCATGCCGATGGCGATGGCCAGCCCACCCAGGCTCATCAGGTTGGCGGACAAACCCACGACATACATGGCGATGAAGGCCGTCAGCACCGACAGCGGCACGCTGGCCACGACGATCAGTGTCGAGCGCAGATTGCCGAGAAAGAGATAGAGGAAGAGCAGGACCAGCACCGCGCCCAGCAGCAGCGCCGACTGCACCGTGCCGATCGCCTTGCTGGTGAGCTCGGCCTGCGAGTAGAAGGGCTTGATGCGCAGCCCGTCCGGAAGGGATTGGTTGATCTCGGCGATCTTGTTCTCGACGTCGACCAGCACCTGCTGGGTATTGGTATCGATCAGCTTGAAGACATAGCCGCCGGCCGATTCCGCGCCGTTGGCGATCTGCGCGCCACGGCGGATGGCGGCGCCATGGGCGACCTCTGCCACATCGCCAACCGTGACCGGGTTGCCACCCTGCTCGGCGACGATGATGGCGCGGATATCGTCGAGCCCGGCCTCGCCCGAAGCCACCCAGCCGTATCCGCGGATGATGTATTCCTCGCCGCCTCGATGGATGAAGGAGGCGCCGACATTGCGGTTGTTGGCGGCGAGCGCGCGGCGCACATCGGCCACGGTGAGATCGCGAGCCAGCAGCGCATTCTGGTCGAGCCTGACCTGGTACTGCTTCTCGAAGCCACCGATGGACAGCACGCCGGTCACGCCGGGCACCGTGCGCAGCTGCGGCTTGACGATCCAGTCCTGGAAGGTGCGCTTCTCCATCAAGGAGAAGCCCTCGCCTTCCATGGTGTACATCAGGATTCGCCCCAGCCCGGTGGTGATCGGGCCGAGTTGTGGCTCACCCAATCCCGGCGGGATCTCGCGCCGCGCCTCGGCCAGGCGTTCGTTGACCAGGCGCCGGGCGAAATAGATATCCGTGCCGTCTTCGAAGTAGACGTCGACGCGCGACAACCCGAAGATCGATGTCGACTGCACCTTCGCCAGATTCGGCAGGCCGTACATGCTGATCTCGATGGGGTAGGAAATCAGCGTCTCCACGTCCTCCGGCGACAAACCCTCGCTGGTCGTGTAGACCTGCACCATCGTCGGCGTGGCGTCCGGGAAGGCGTCCACCGCCAGTCGCTGGAAGGCAAGGTAGCCAGCGATCGCCAACCCGATGACAGCGACGACGACCAGCGCGCGATTCTCGAGCGCCAACCGCAGGATTGCATTGATCATGATGGCCGCCCCGCGCGACTAGTGGCTGTGCGCGGCGCTGCGGCCGCTGGCGGTGAGCGCGGACTTGAGGTCGAAGGCCCCGTCCGTCACAACGCGATCGCCAGGGGACAACCCCTCGCGAATCTCGATGCGGCCGTTGCCTTCGGCGCCGGTGACGACCGGTACGGCGCGGAAAACACCTGTCTCGTCCCCGGGCACGAAGATCACCTGCTCGCCGTCGATCGTCTGCACAGCATCCACCGGCACCAGGGCGTAGCGCGCGCTGTCGTCGGTGACGATACGGGCAGTGCCGAACATGCCGGCGCGCAACGCACCATTCGGGTTGGCGACTTCGGCGCGCACGCGCACCGTGCGCGCGGCCTCGTCCAGTTCCCGCGACACCCAGTTCGTGGTGCCCTCGAAGCGTTTCCCCGGCAAGGCGCGCAACGACAGCGACACCGGCTGACCGGGTGCCAGCCGAGGCAGGTCCTGCGCATCGGCCTCGATCAGCACCCACATGCGCTCGGTGTTGACGATGTGGATGGGGGTGTCCTGCGCGGACAATGTCTGCCCCGGCACCAGATCGCGCTGCTGGATGATGCCGCCGATGGGGGCGGTCAGCGGATAGCGCGACAGGGGCGTATCACCGCCCGCGGCAATACGCCCAATGGCGTCCTCGCTCATCCCGTAGAGCCGCAGTTCGGCGCGCGCGGCGTCGCGCTCGGCCTGCGCCTGCAGGTAAGTGGCTCGCGAGCTCAGCAGTTTCTCCTGGCTGATGATCTGCTGTTCGGCCAGCTTCTCGTGCCGCTGGTGGTTCGCGCGCTCGGCCGAGAGTTTCGCGCGAGCGGTCAGATAGGCGGCCTTGGCACGGCCGAGCGCAACACTGTCCAGATTGGCGACCCTGTCGCCAGCGGCGACGCTTTCGCCAAGATCCCGGCTGACGTCCAGTACCTTGGCCTCCAGCCGTGGCCCGACACGGGCCATTCGATCCGCATCGAAGGCCAACGTCGCGGGCGCCTGCACGCTATCCGTCGCCGTGCCGGCTTCGGCGGGCGCAATCCGCAGCGACAACTGCTCGCGCTGAGCCGGCTCTAGATGCAGCACGCGTTCTTCCTGCGCGTGACGCTCATGGCCCGTTTCACCGCCTTCTTCATGCCCGGCTTCGCCGTGGCCCGATGCTTGCGGGTGACTCGTCCGTGTGGCCCCGGCTTCGTGCCCGCCACTTTCCTGCTCATCGCGCTCGGCAGGAATCGTGTGCTGGGGACGGGCAGCTGCATCGTCACCGGCAAGGGCGGCCCCGGTGCCATCGGCACTGCCACCGCAGGCAGCGGTGGCCATCAATGCACCGGCCAACAGCAGCGGCGCGGCGTAGTTTCGTGTACGCATTCGGCGATTCCTCTATTCGTTGACGGGTGCGTTGTCGAGAGCCATCAGCCCCCCGGTGGCGCGCTCCAGCTCGGTGCCGGTGGCAACCAGTTCGCGCAGGGCGTCGAGATAGTCGCGCCGCGTATTGATCAGGGTGTCCTGCGCGGCGGTCAGTGCCGGCGCGCCTAGTTCTCCCGCCTGGAACGCGCGCTGCGTCAATCGGAAGTTCTCGCGCGCAGCGACCACGACCTCCTCGCTCATGGCCGCCACGCGTTGTCGCGCTGCCTGAAGCCCGCTAAGCGCCGACAGCACCTGCAATCGGACCTCGCGCGCCAGCGTCTCGCGTTGCAGGCGCGCAGCTTCCAGCCCGGCGACCGCCTGCTGCCGCTCGCCGCCGTAGCGGTGAAGCACCGGCAGCGGCAGGGAGAGGCCGCCGCCGGCAATGCGGGAGGCCTCCTCTTCCCGGTAGAAGCCGAAGACCGTCAGGTTGGGAATGATCTGGCGGCGCGCCAGCTGAAGCTCCTCGCGCGCCGCTGCCACTCGCGACGCCGCGGCGGCGAGATCGTCACGCTGCGCGACCGCGCGCTCGATCAGGGCCTGCCGGTCCGGCATGTCCGGAGCGGTGGGTTTCAGCCGCCCGGCGAGCTGCAGCGGGGCCCCCGGCTCCAGCGCCAGCAACGCGCGCAGCCGGATGCGCGCCTGCGCCCGCTCCGAGCGGGCGCGCGCCAGCAGCGCCTTGGCGCGCCCCGCACCGATGCGGGCGACGTTGGCCTCCATGCGGGTACCCTGCCCCGCATCAAGGCGCCGCTCGGCGTAGTCGGCAAGATCCCGGTTGACGGCCACCACGTCCCGCGCGCTGGCCACCGCGCGCTCCGCAACGAGCGTGTCGAGAAAGGCGGCGCGCACGCGTGAACGCGTAGCGACCTGCAGGAAGCGCAGCTCGGCCTCGTCGGCCGTCAGCCGGGCCTGCGCGGCGCGCTCGCGCAGGCCGGCCTGCCCGCCGATCCAGAATTCCTGGCTCAGCCGGATGCCGATATCGGTACTGGCCCGCCCTCCCGGCGCATCGCGATCGGCGGCCTCGAGCCCGAGTCGGGGGTTGGCGGGCAGCACCCGCTCGGCATGGGCCAGCACACCCTCGCGCTGACGCAGTCCGATGCGTGCGGCAATCAGCGTGGGGTTGTGGCGTTCGGCCCAGCCCAGGGCCGCACTCAGATCAAGCGGCGACGGCGGCTGCGCCGGAGTCGCCCAGCATGGTGCGCCGGCCAGCAACAAGCCGGCGACGCACAGCAATCGAAATGCCATCGTGTGTCCTCATCGCAAGGAACAGGCGCAGCGCCTGACGCGCCGCGTTGACGGGCGAGGAAGACTCAGACGATGGGAGGTGTGAAGGGCAGTTCGGGGGGCGCGCGGCAAAGCGCCGAACTCGCCGACGCGCCGTAACCGCTGCCTGACACGCAAGGCGCAGGCGACCACTCGGGCGCCAGCGCGAGCAGGTGCGCGGACGCATGACAACAATGGTCGCAGTCCGAGATGACCTTGCCCCCGTCGACGTGCGCATGCGCCGCCGTGGCGTTGTCATCGCCCCGCAGCGGCAGATCCAGGTGCGCAGACCAGGACAAGCCGCTCAGCGCAATGCAAAGCGCAACGGCGAGGCCGACGAAGAAAGGCAGGCGCGCAGACATTGCGCCACTCTAGCAAGCGTTGCCGGACACCGTCAGAAGACCGGCCCACAGGCGCACCCGCTGCGGCCTGCGTGGGCCTCTGCCGCGCAGCGGCCTATCATGCCGGCCTTCATGCCATGCGGAACGCAGCCCGCGATGCCCTACCTCACCCTTCGCCTCGGTCTGCTACTGCTCCCATTGCTCGCGCTCGCGGGCTGCGAGCAGACGCCCACGGGTCGCAAGCAGCTCGCGCTCGTGCCCGATACGGTCATGAACGATATGGGCGAACGCGCCTTTGCCCGCATGAAGCGCGAGCAGGCCCTGGCGAGGAAGCCCGCCGCACGCGCGCTGGTCGGATGCGTCGCGGAGCGCGTGGTTGCGGCCGCAGCACGGACCTATCCGGCCGCGCCGCGACCGGAAGACTGGGAAGTCGTGCTGTTCGAGAGCCCGACCCCGAACGCCTTCGCGCTGCCCGGTGGACGCATCGGCGTGCACAGCGGCATGCTGGACGTCGCCGAGAGCCCGGCGCAGCTGGCCGCCATCGTCGGCCACGAAGTCGGGCACCTGCTGGCCCGGCACGGCAACGAACGCATGACGCAGCAGCTCGGCATCCAGGTCGTCCTGATGCTGGTCGGCCTGCTCGGCGATATCGAGAGCGGCCAGATCCTGCAGGTGCTCGGCCTCGGCGCCCAGATCGGCATCGCCCTTCCCTTCAGTCGCGCCCACGAAGCGGAGGCCGACCTCATGGGTCAGCGCCTGATGGCCGCCGCCGGTTTCCCGCCCGAGGCGAGCGTAGCGCTGTGGCGCAACATGGCTGCGGCGGGTGGCGACCAATCCATGGCCTTCCTCTCCACCCATCCCTCGCATGCCGCGCGCATCAGGGACCTCAATGCCGCACTCCCGGCGTCCCGGCGCGTCTTCGCGCGGGCGCAGCCCCACGACTGCGCCGGCTGAAGGCGCTTCGCCGGCGCGGGAAGGCGCAGTGCCGCGGCCCCGGCCGGGGCGTCAAGAACTCGCCTCGTCGCTCAGCGCGGCGAGGATGCCGCAATCGCGCATCGACTGATGCCGATCACAGGCGCCCTGCAACTGCGCCAACCGCACTTCCAGCTGCTGCAGGCGCGCGATCCGCGAGCGCACCGCAGCGAGCTGCTCGGCCACCTGCTCGTCCACCGCGTCGCACGGCGCATCCGGGTGACTGGCGAGCGCCAGCAGGCTGCGCACGGCGGCGATCGGGAAACCCAGATCGCGTGCCTGCGTCACGAAGGTGATGCGCTGCAGCTCCTGGTCGCCGTAATAGCGGTACCCGTTGCTGCCGCGAATCGCTCCGGGCAACAGACCGACGCGCTCGTAGTAGCGGATGGTGGCAGCCGGGCATCCCGTCCGGCGAGCCGCCGTGCCGATTGAAAACCGCATGTCCCGCTCCGCAAGGCTTTACCTTGTAGCGACTTTAGGGCTTAGCGTCTGCATAGTCAGCCAGCCGTGTCGGAGTCTCAGATGGGTTTTGCTTCGCGAATCCGCCCCCACGTCGCCGCCGAGCTGCGCCACGCCGAAGCCGCCGAGGCCGCCGGTGACGCGGCCCGCGCCTTCCGTCACCTGGAGCGCGCGCACGTGCTCGGGCAAGCATCCACGCGCGAACATGTCCGCGTGCACCTGCGCATGCTGGGCTGGGCGCTGCGCCAACGCCGTCACGCCGAGATTCGGGGTCAGCTGCCCCGCATCGCCGGCGCAGCCACCAAGACAGCGCTGGGGCTTGTACCGACCGGCAATACCGGCGGCGCCAATATCAGCCCCTTCAAGCGCCTCACGATTCCGTCCGATCTGCAGGCCCGCATCGCGATCGCCCGCTCACCGCACTGAGCGCTTTCACCATGTCCGCCAACTGCTGCAACGAGAACGACCCCTGCCTCACCGCACTGCGCGAGCGCCAGACCCGCATGCTCTGGACCGTGCTGGCGATCAACGCGGTCATGTTCGTCGTCGAGTTCACGGCCGGATGGCTGGCGTCCTCGAACGCACTGCTGGGCGATTCGCTGGACATGCTCGGCGACAGCCTCGTCTACGGGCTGAGCCTCTTCGTGGTCGCGCGCAGTACGCGCTGGAAGGCGGTCTCGGCCGGCTTCAAGGGCACGGTGATGCTCGGCTTCGGTGTGCTTGTACTGGCGGACGCCGTGCACAAGGCATTGCTGGGCGGCGCACCGCAGGCCGGCACCATGGCGGCTATCGGCGCGCTGGCACTGGCGGCCAACAGCGTCTGCCTGCTGCTGCTGACGCGCCACCGCAGCGACGACGTCAACATGCGTTCGGCGTGGGTCTGCTCGCGCAACGATCTGATCGCCAACGGCGGCGTGCTGCTCGGCGCCGCACTGGTCGCCGTCAGCGGCAGCCGCTGGCCGGACGTGGTGGTCGGCACCGTCATCGCCGCGCTCTTCGTCTATTCCGCCACCGGCGTGCTGCGCGACAGCCGCCGAAGCTTCAGCGCCGCTGCCTGAGGCAACCGGGAGCGGCTCAGCCCGTCTCGTGCTCCGGCATCGGCAGCCGCTCGACGCCGCGCCGCAGCCCCCGGTGGAGATCCTCCAGCGCCAGATAGGCAGCGGGGATGAGCACGAGCGCGATGACGGTGACGAAGAGCACGCCGAAGCCGAGTGAAACCGCCATGGGGATCAGGAAACGCGCCTGCAGCGACGTTTCGAAGATCATCGGCACCAGGCCAAAGAAGGTGGTCAGCGAGGTCAGCAAAACGGCCCGGAAGCGCCGCGCACTGCCGATGACGACCGACCAGGCCGGACCATGGCCGCGATCGCGCGCACTGTTGACGGCATCGATGAGCACGAGGCTGTCGTTGACAACGACACCGGACAGCGCCACCAGCCCGAACAGACTGATGAAGGAGATGTCCAGCCCCAGCATCATGTGACCGGCCACCGACCCGATCAGGCCAAAGGGGATCGCCAGCATGATCAGCAGCGGCTGCACGTAGGAATGGAAGGCCACCGCGATGAGCGCGTACATCACGAACAACGCCATGATCAGCCCGCCCCCCAGGGCCGCGAACGATTCCGCGCGCTCCTCCTGACCACCGGAAAGCTCCCAGTCCATGCCCGGATAGTCGTTCGCCAGCTCGGGCAGCACCCGTGCCTGCAGGTCGCCGCTGATCTGACTCGCTGAAGCCAGCGCGGGGTTCACCGAGGCCGTGACGTCGATCACGCGGCGCCCCGCCTCGCGACCGATGCTGGTGAAGGCGCGCGCATAGCTCAGGTTGGCGGCCTGATCCAGCGGGACCTCGCCGCCGGCAGGCGTGCGCAGGATGAGGTTCTCCAGCGTCTCCAGGCGGTCGCGCTCGGCCTCCGGCAGACGCGCGTAGATGCGCAGTTCGTCGCGCCCGCGCTGCTGGCGTTCGGCCTCGGCCCCGAAGAAGCTGCCGCGCAGCTGCGACGACACGGCGCCGACGTCGAGCCCCAGCGCGCGCCCGAGCGGCGTCAATCGGATCTCCACCTGCGTCTTGCCGCGCGTGAAACCGTCGTCGATGTTGTAGACGCCGTCGTAGGTGGCGAACTCGGCGGCCAACCGTTCGGCCATGCGTTCCAGCGTGTCCTGGTCACGGTGCGCCAGCTCGATGCCCAGGTCGGCACCGGCGCCCGGTCCGAGGCCGAAGGAGAAGTTCAGTCGATCCACGCCCACCGGCTCCCCGATGCGGCTGCGCCAGGTGTCGGAGAATTCGCGCGCGCTGAAGTCGCGCAGCCCGGTTTCCACGAGTTCCACCTGCACGAAGCCGGAATTGGCGCTTCCCTGTGAACTCCCCCCACCGCCGGGCCCGGTCCCTCCGGCCTGGCCACCCACCTCCGCGTAGATGCCGCGCAGCACGCTGTCGGCGCCGTTCGCAGCCAGCGCTTCGGCCGTGGCGCGTGCCTCCTCGCTCAGCAATCCGATCAGCTCGCTGGTCTCGTGCATGGGTGCGCCCACCGGCAGGACAACCGTCGCGGTCACCGAGTCCCCTTCGATGTCCGGCATGAAGCGGATCGGCATGCGGCCGGAAGCGAGCAAGCCCAGCACCACGATCAGTGCCGCCAGCCCCACTGACAAGGTCAGATAGCGCCGCCGCAGCGCACGCGCCAGAAAGGGCCGGTAGCGGTGGCGAATGAAGCGCTGCAGACGCGCCGAGACACCTTCCTGCAAGCGCTGCAGCGCCCCCATTGGCCCGCGCCACGGGCGCACTTCCCGGACCGAAGCCAGGTGCGCCGGCAGGATGAACAGGCTCTCCACCAGCGACAGCAGCAGAATCGGAATGACCACGAGCGGGATGTCCATGAAGAACTTGCCCATGGTCCCCGGCATGAAGAGCAGCGGCGCGAAGGCCACGACCGTCGTGAGCACGGCGAAAACCACCGGCCGCCCGACCTCGCGGGCGCCACGGATCGCTGCCTCCAGCGGTGGCACGCCCTGACTGCGGTGGTGGAAGCCCGCTTCGCCGACGACGATGGCGTCGTCGACCACGATGCCGAGCACCAGCAGGAAGGCGAACATCGACAGCATGTTCACGGACACACCGAACATCGGCATGAAAAGGAACACGCCCAGGAAGGTCACCGGAATGCCCAGCGTCACCCAGAAGGCCAGCGCGGGGCGCAGGAAGAGCCCCAGCACGATCAGGACGAGAACGACACCGATCTGCCCGTTGTCGATCAGCAGACCGATGCGCCCGGCGTAGAGCTCCGAGCGGTCCTGCCAGACCTCGACGCCGATACGGTCCGGCCATTCGGCACGCTTGCGCTCGGCGTAGTCGCGCACCAGCGCCGCGATGTCCAGCGGCGACTGCTCACCCACGCGGTACACGCGCACCTGGCCGGCGGGCCGGCCATCGAAGAAGGCGGCACGGTTGGTGTCGCGGAAGCCGTCGTCGACGCGCGCGATATCGCCCAGACGCACGATCGAGCCGTCGGCCTCGGCGATCAACACCAGCTCGCGCAGTGCCTCGGCCGTCTCGCGCCGCTCGTCGACGCGCACGAGCACTTCACCGCCCCGCGCCTCGATCGAGCCGGCGCCGAGCTGTTCCGAATTCTGATCGATCCGCTGCGCGACCTGCGGCAGCGTCAGGCCGTGACGCCGCAGTTCGGTCTGCCCGATCTCGATGCTGATCTCCGGCGGCGGGATGGCGGCGACATCCACCAGCGTGATGCCGGGCAGGTCGAGCAGCTCGCTGCGCGCCTCCTCGGCGAGCCGCTTGAGCGTGTGCGTATCGATGTCGCCGTGCAGGATCAGGCTGACGACCTGCTGCCGCATGTCGGCCGGCGCGATGATCGGCTCCTCCGCCTCGGTCGGGAAGGTGGTGATGCGGTCCACCGCGCTCTTGACGTCGTTGAGGGCGGCATTGATGTCGCTGCCCTCGAAGAGTTCCACGGTCACACGCCCCATGCCCTCCGAGGCGGTCGAGCGCATCTCCTTGATGTCCTCGATGTCGCGCAGATTCTCCTCGATGGCCAGCACGACACCCTCTTCCACCTCGCTGGGCGTTGCCCCCGGAAAGGGCACCTGGATGGTGATGATGTCGAGCTGGATGCTGGGAAAGACTTCCTGCTTGACGTTCAGTGCGAAGAGCAGCCCACCGATCAGCAGCACCAGCATCAGCAGATTGGCCGCAACGTGGTTGGCGGCCATCCACGCGATCGGCCCGCGCGGCTCAGCCATCGGCTTCGTCCTCGCGGCGCAGGCGCAGACCCGATACCGGCCCGCTCAGCGAGCTGGTGACGATGCGTTCGCCGTCACGCAGGCCGTCGTCGATCAGCACGAAATCGGTGGCCCGCCACACCACTTCCACCTCGCGGATCTCGAGTTCGCCGTCGGCGTAGATCCACACCGTATCGGCCTCGTGCAGGTGTTCGCGCGACAGGCGGATCAGCTCGCGCGAGCGGTTGCCGCGCAGCGTCACATCCACGAAGGCATCCAGAAGCAGCGGCAGCCCCGCGCTGTCGCGCGCTCTCGGATCCGGCACCCGGATCAGCAACTGCGCCAGCCGCCCCTGCGGCGTGACACCGCCGTAGAGCCGCGTCACTTCGCCGCTGCGCTCGACGGCCCGCCCCGGACCGACCTGCTGGCGAATGCTGGCCTGCGAGCCCTGCTCGGCATTGAAGCCGGGGACATCGACCTCGGCCAGATGCGCGATGGGCAGGCTGGCGCGCACCCAGTAGCGGTCTACCGCCACCAGATTGGCCAGGGTCACCTGCGGGCCGACCCGGTCGCCGCGATTCACCGATCTTTCCAGCACCAGCGCATCGAAGGGGGCGCTCAGCCGGGTCCGGGCGAGATCGGCGCGCGCGCGATCGAGCTGCGCACGCGCGCGCTTGACCGCAGCCTCGGCGGCGGCCAGCTGCGGCTCGCGACGCGCCAGCGACTCGTCTACCGGTACGTCCAGCCCCGAGGCGAAGCGCTCGTACTCGGCCTGAGCGACCTCGCCGCGCCCGCGCTCGAGGGCGCGATCGGCCTGCGCCTGCGCGAGCTGCGCTTCGGCTTCGGCAACCGCCGCCGCGAAATCGGTGCGCTCGATCGTCACCAGCGTATCGCCGTTGCGCACAACGGAGCCAGGCTCCAGATCGTCGCTGACCGAGGTCACGCGGCCGCTGACCTGTGCCTGCAGGGTCATCGATTCGGCGGGGATCACCGTGCCGGTGGCCTGCACATCGATCCGCTGCGGGCTGCGCGCAACCGTCGTCGTGCGCACCAGCCGCGCCGGCACCGCCTCGGCTGCGTGTCGCTGCGGGGGCTCGGTGGTCAGCATCATGGCCGCGACAACCGCGAGCGCGGCGATCAGGACCAGGATCGGCAGAAGGGCTTTCCAGAAGCGGGACATCAGGGGGACTCCTCGGCATCGGCGCGCAGCAGCGCCGGGGGCTCCGGGGTGCCGGCGACATTGGCCGCCAGGCCGCGGCACAGGTTCACGCGCTGCAGGAAGCGCGCATTGCGCGCAGTCAGCGCCTCCAGCTCGGCGCTGTTGACGGCCTGCTGCGCGGACAGGACTTCCAGATAGGCGAGCTGGCCCTGCGCATAGCGTCGGTGCGCCAGGTTCAGCCGCTGACGCGCATGCATGATCTGCGCATCCAGCTCGCTGATGCGGGTGCGCGCCGCGCGCTCACCATCGAGCGCCGCCTGCACCTCACGCAACGCCTCCAGCCAGGCCTGCTCCAGCGCGAACAGCCGCTCCACGGCGACGGCTTCCGCTTCCGCCTGACGGGCGGCCAGGGCGCCACCCTGAAACAGGCTCCAGTCGAGGGCCGCCGCGACTTCGCGGATGGTGCGATCGAAGAGATCGCCGACGGCCGCCGCCTGCGTGAAGAGATTGGCCGACAACGTCAGGCGCGGCCAGCGCTCAGCGGCCGCCGCCGCCGCCCGCGCATCGGCGGCCTGCAGGCGCAGCCAGGCCGCGCGCAGATCGGGACGCGCATCCAGCAGGCTGCCCGGCAACCCGGCGTCGGGCAGCGCGCCCGGCGCGGGCAGCGCCTCCGGGGGCTCGGGCAGGGCCGCGGCGCCCGGGGTCTGGCCCAGCAGCAGCTCCAGGCGCAGGCGCGCCGCATCCAGCGCGCCCCGCGCCTCACTCAGCCGCGCCGCCACCGAGGCGGCCTGCTGTCGCGCCTGCTCGAGGGCGAGCGCATCCGATTGCCCGTTGGCGAAACGCAGCGCCTGCAGGCGTTCCAGGGCGCGCGCGTCCTCGGCCTGTGCCACCAGCGTGGCCACCCGCCGCGTGCTCGTCACCCAATCCGCCCAGGCCGTCGCCGTGTCGGCAGCCAGCGAGATCGCCGCCGTCCGCAGATCCCCTTCGGCCGCGCGCGCCGACAACCGTGCGGCCTCGCGCCGACTGTCCAGGCGACCCCAGAAATCCAGCTCGTATCGTGCTGCCGCGGTCGACTGCCAAGTGCCGCTGCCGGTGCTCGACTGCTGCCCACCCGCCTGCGGTGGCACCGCGGTTGCGCCGTCGCCGGACGACTCACTCCGCTGCAGCGACAGCGACAGGCTGGGCAGTAGCGTGCCGCCCTCGGCGCGCGCGGCGGCACGCGCCTGGCGCAAGCGCGCCCACGCCTGCGCCAGGGTCGGGCTGTCCGCGAAAGCGCTCGCGACGAGGGTCTGCAACGCCGTACCACCGAGCTGTGTGCACTGCGCGATCGGGGCTTCACCATCTCCGGTGAAGCGCTCGGACTGCGGCAGCGTCTGCTCGACTTCCGGCGCCATCGGCGTTGCGCAACCGGCCGCCAGCCCCGCGAGCGCCAGACTGCCCAGCGCACGTCGCAAGCTACGCGCCGCGGACCGCGCACAAGCCTTCGGCGGACGTGACGCGCAAGCGTATCCGCGTGCCCCTTCCCTGCCGTTCGGCAATGCTCGACCGTCCGTGATAGGAATGCCCCTCGATCGCTGATCGCAAATTCCTGCGGCGGCACCTGCAGCGCGACCACCGGCGCCGGTGCAAGGCGCTGCGTTGCGCCTCTGGGACCGGCAACCGCGCACTGCAGTTCAACCGCCGCGCGCTGCGCATGATGCCGCATTCCATGGCACGGCAGGCGCCGCCCGCAGCGCCGGATCGCCAGACCGCATTCCCGATAGACTTGCGGCCCATCGCGGAGCGGGAGACAAGCCATGCTGAACGCGCTCACCCTGGAAAGGGGGCGGCTGGTGCCGCTGGCGGAAAACCGCCTGGCCGAAGCGCTTGAGGACGCGACCTGGGTCGACCTCATCGACCCCGACACCGACGAGCGCGACCGCGTGCAGCGCCTCTATCGCCAGGAGCTGCCCGAAACCGAGGATGTCGACGAGATCGAGGCCAGCGCCCGCTTCTACGAGGACGCCGGCGGCCTGCATATTCATTCGCTCTTCCTGCAGGAGGTGGAGGACCGGCCGCGCAATACTTCGGTCGCCTTCACCGTGACGCGCGAGCGCCTGTTCACCCTGCGCGAGCGCGAGATCCCCGCCTTCCGCCTGCTGCGCATGCGCGCGCGCCGCGTGGCCGGCCTGGCCGACGACCCCATGAGCGTGCTTCTGGCGCTGCTGCAGATCAAGATCGACGATCTCGCCGACACCCTGGAAGAGGTCTACACCGGCCTGGAGAAGATCAGCGGACTGGTGCTCGAAGACAACGACGCCAATATGGAGGACGCACTCGACGACCTCGCCGTGCACGAGGACATCAGCGGCAAGGTCCGCCTCTGCCTGATGGATACGCAGCGCGCCCTCACCTTCCTGCAGCGCCGGGGCCGGCTCGGCCCCGAGCACGCGCAGCAGGTGCGCGAGCTGGCCCACGACATCGAGTCGCTGCTGCCGCACAACAGCTTTGTCTTCGACAAGATCAACTTCCTGATGGATGCCGCCCAGGGCTTCATCAACATCGAGCAGAACCAGATCATCAAGATCTTCTCGATCGCCGCCGTCGTCTTCCTGCCGCCCACCCTCATCGCCAGCATCTACGGCATGAACTTCGCGCACATGCCCGAGCTCGGCCAGCCCTGGGCCTACCCGGCGGCACTGGTGGGCATGGTGCTGTCGGCGATCGCGCCCTATGCGTTCTTCCGCTACAAGGGCTGGTTGTAGCACCGCGCCTTGACTCTGTACCGGGGTCCAGGCTTTATGCTGCAGTTCGGATCGTTGGTGACTGCCCTCGTCGTGCCCCTCTTCCGCCTCCTGCTGATGCTGTCGCTGCTCTTCACCGGTGCCGCCGGCGCCGCCGGCGAGACGCCGTTGCGATGGCTCGATCAGCAGCAGGCCGACTGCCCGCACAGCGCGATGGCCACCGGCATGGCGGCATCGCATGCGCACCAGGCTGAGGCTGTGACGCCGATACCGGACTGCTGCAAGGCGGGGACCGACTGCAGCAGCGAATGTCGCTCGAGTTGCGCCGCTGCGACCACCGGCGTACCGCCCCAGCCGGTTGTGGCGGATCGGTTGCCCGGCCGTGTTGCAACCGGGCCTGCGCCGCGCACCCGGCTGCCCTCCGCGCCCCCCGAGAAACTGCTGAGACCGCCCAGAACCCGACGCCTGTGATCCGGCGCGGTGGCGATGCGCTCGCCGCCGCGATCTTCCGATTCGCACGACGGAGACCGGCCATGCCCTTCAGCATTTTCCACGCACGCGACTGCCGCCGCCCCCTTCCACCGACGCGCACTGCTGATGGTGCTGCGAGTCTTCCCGTCGCTGTTCGCGATCCGGCGCGGGCGCAGGCTGACCAATGCAGGCGAAGCGGCGTCGACCACCACTTCGCCGGTGGCACATCAACATGGATAGCGACCATCCTTCACGACAGATACTCGCGTACCAAGTTGTCCACTTGGTGCGACCCCACTCGTTTCCTTTGGGGCAGGCGATAGAGATTGAGGCCCTGAGCCCGGGAGGCACCTCCTTCATCTCTTCACCACAACACGGAGTCCATCATGATCCAAGACGAAATTGATCGCCGACGGCTGCTTCAGGCGCTGGGTGGTGCGGGGATGCTCGCCGGCCTGGAGGCCCTGCTCCCCGCATACGCACGCACTCGTGACAGCGCGCATCCCGCGGACGCTGCCGCGCAAGTCCCCGGTGGAACGCCCGGGGACGTGACCATGGATATTCATGTCCGCCGACAGACCATCGACATTGCCGGAGGTCGGGCGTCGGCAATCACCCTGAATCACTCCCTTCCCGGCCCTCTCGTGGAGCTGTGGGAGGGGTACAACGCCCGATTGCGGGTACACAACCACCTCGATGAGTCCACTTCCATTCACTGGCACGGAATCCTGCTGCCGTTCACGATGGACGGGGTGCCGGGCATCGCCTTTCCGGGTATCGATCCGGGCGATACCTTCGAGGTGAATTTCCCGATACGCCAGTACGGCAGTTATTGGTACCACAGCCATACCGGCGTGCAGGAGCAACTCGGCCAGTACGGCCCGCTGGTTATCCATCCGAAAAGTCACGAGGACCACATCCCCGCGGACCGCGAATACGTCGTGGTGCTCAGTGACTGGACTTTCGAGGATCCCCACCGGGTCATGGCGAAGCTCAAGAAGATGAGCGACTACTACAACTTCAACGCGCGCACCATCGAGGACTTCGCCGAAGACGCCTCCGAGACGGGGTGGGGTGCAACCCTGCGCGACCGCCTGGCGTGGGGGAGCATGCGCATGACGCCCCGCGACATCGCCGATGTCACCGGCCACACCTACACCTACCTGATGAACGGGATGCACCCGGGCACCAACTGGACCGGCCTATTCAAACCAGGGGAGCGCGTGCGCCTGCGGGTCATCAACGCATCGGCGATGAGCTATTTCAATGTCCGCATCCCGGGGTTGCCGATGACGGTGGTTGCCACGGATGGACAAAACGTGGAGCCCGTGGAAACCGATGAATTCCAGATCGGGGTTGCCGAGCGCTTCGATGTGATCGTGCAGCCCAAGGCCGACAGCGCCTACACGCTGATGGCCGAATCCATGGACCGCAGCGGCTACGCCCGCGGCACCCTGGCACCCCATCCCGGCATGAGCGCGGCAGTCCCCCCATTGCGAGAGCGACCGGAGCGGACCATGGTCGATATGGGCATGGCCATGATTGACATGGACATGGACAGCGCCGAAATGGGGGCCATGGGCCATGCGAATGAAGGTGGCATGGGCAAGTCCGGCATGCAGCATGACGGGCACGACATGGGCGCCATGCAACACGGCGATCACGCCATGCCGGATAAGGCGTCGCAAGGGGACCACGCCATGATGGGTTCGGCCGGGCCGATCGTCGCCCGCCATGGGCCGGATCGGCACGGTCCCGGCAATATCAGCGTTGCCGAAGTCCAGCGCGATCGCCTGGCCGAGCGCGGCACCGGCCTCCAGGATGTACCGCACCGGGTGCTCACCTACAGCCAGTTGCGCAACACCAAGCCCATGGCGGACCGGCGTGAACCCAACCACACCGTGGAGCTCCATCTGACCGGCAACATGGAGCGCTACATGTGGTCATTCGACGGGGTCAAGTACACCGATGCCGACAGTCCCATCGACTTCCCCTACGGCGAGCGGGTGCGCTTGATTCTCGTCAACGACACGATGATGGAGCACCCGATCCATCTGCACGGCATGTTCATGGAGCTGGAGAACGACCAGGGCGAACATCTACCTTTCAAGGACACCATCAGCGTGCTGGCCGGATCGCGGGTCTCGCTGCTGGTCACTGCCAACGAGCCCGGCCGCTGGGCCTTTCATTGCCATTTCCTCTATCACATGGATATGGGCATGTTCCGCGTGGTCCGCGTGCTCCCCACCGACAACGAAGGAGAGCGTGATGCCTAAGCTGGCAAGTGACTGGATGATCCCGGTTCTGCTGCTCGGGAGTGTGTCGCTCCCCCTGACTGCTGCGGCCGGTAACGACACGCCGTCCGGCTCGGAAACAGATGGGAGTTCGAGCGAGGAGCTTCCCGGAAAGATCACGGATCCTGATGTCATCGCTCCGCCCGGCGCCAGAACCTCCTTTAGCGGGGCGCCTGCCGAGTGGACCAACTTCGTCAAGGACTCGAAGCCCTTCGCCTTCAGCCTAATCGATCGCCTGGAGTATGGCGAAAGCGACGAGGAGGACACCTATGTGTGGGACGCCCAGGGCTGGATCGGCGGCGACATACACAAGTTCTGGTGGAAGACCGAGGGGGAAGGCTCGGTCGATGGCGGTTCCCCCGAAAGCACCGAGCTGCAAGCCCTCTACAACCACACCGTCTCCCCATTGTGGGGTGTCCAGGCAGGGGTTCGCTACGATATCCATCCCGACCCGGAGACCGGCTATGCGGTACTCGGCGCGCAGGGGCTGGCGCCTTACTGGTTCGAGTCGGATCTGTCCGTCTATCTCAGTGAGGACGGCGATCTGAGCTTCCGCGGCGAATTCGAGTACGAGCTGCTGTTCACGCAGCGCTTGATCCTCCAGCCACGCCTGGAGATCAACGCCAGTGCCGACGAGGTCCCCGAGTTGGGGCTGGGCAGCGGGCTCAACAACACCGAGGCCGGCATGCGCCTGCGCTACGAGATCAGGCGCGAATTTTCCCCCTACATCGGCGTGCGTTGGGAGCAGCGCTACGGCGATACCAAGGTCATCGCGGAGCGCGAAGGCGAACCGTCCTCGGCAACCTCTGTCGTTATCGGGCTTCGGGCCTGGTACTGACTCGTCGGGAGCAAGGCCATGAAATCATTCAGGGCCGTCATCAAGACGCTGACGGTCATTGTCGTGATTGCGCCGCTCGCCGCAGTGGGCTTCGCCTGGTCTGGCCTTTACAACGTGGCCGCCACCGATACGCACTTGCCGGTGACACACTGGTTGCTGGAAACCACCGTACGCCGGTCAGTGGCCCGGCACGCCGACGGAATCGCAGCGCCGAAACTGGGGGCTCGCGAGCAATGGCTTGCAGGCATCAACGACTACGAAGCCATGTGTGCCGGCTGCCACACGCCCCCTGGCGGTGCGCAGTCGGCCATGGCCAAGGGTATGTACCCATCGCCGCCCGACCTTGCTCGCTCCGCCGAGCATATGGATGCCGCCGAGCTGTTCTGGGTCACCAAGCACGGCATCAAGGCCAGCGGCATGCCAGCCTGGGGGCTAACCCACGACGACGAGGCGCTGTGGCATATCGTAGCCCTGCTCAAGCAGTTTCCGGACATGACCGGCGAGCGCTATCAAAAGCTCAAGGGCGCGGCAAAGCGCCACGGTGGTCACCACGGTCGCAACGACGGCGACGACAACGACGCCCATAGCCACGGTGGCGATCAGCGGGTCAGGGAAAACCAAGGAGGAGAGAGCGGCAGGGAGGATCACCATGCCTCCGAGCAACATTCCAATTCCAGCGACGAGACAAGGCACGAGGATCAACATGGCAACCACAAGCACTAAGAGAACGCATGCTCTGATATGGCGCATGGCGCTGCTGCTCGTCACGGGTTTACCGATGTTATCGGGGTGTGCGCAGGAGACCTCGAACAACGGCGAAGCCAAGGCCACCGAGCTACCGACGGCAGTGATATACAAGAACCCCAGTTGCAGCTGCTGCGCAAAATGGGGCGAGCATCTGGCAGCCAACGGCTTCACCGTTGAGATGCGCGACACCCAGCGACTGGCGTCGATCAAGGACGCACACGAGGTGCCGGCCGACATGCGTTCCTGTCATACCGCAGAGATCGGTGGCTACGTCGTGGAAGGCCACGTGCCCGCAGCCGACATTCATCGACTGTTGCGCGAGCAACCGGACGCCCGCGGACTCGCCGTTCCTGCGATGCCGCTCGGCTCGCCCGGGATGGAAGTGGATGACCGCCGTCAGGCGTATACGGTATGGCTGTTGGGTGACTCCACACCCACCGCTTTTTCCAGCTATGCAGCACGGAGTCTCGAATAAGTGGCACGGAGCGTCTCTCGGGTCGCTTGACTCTGAAGCGTACTGCAGGGTTTAGGCTTATTCGCGCCACACATGACATGCTTGGACTCAGGCGGTGGCCACGCTAACAACGCCAGCTTGGCGATGTACCGAAATTCGTCATAGAGGATCGACATGAATGCCCTCAACATCGGTCAGCTCGCCAAAGCGTCGGAAACCGGAATCGAGACGATCCGGTTCTACGAACGTCACGGACTCATGCCCGAGCCAACGCGCGCTGCGAGCGGCTACCACCGTTATCCACGCGCGGCGGCTAAACGCATGCATTTCATCCAGCGCGCCAAGCGACTTGGCTTCACCCTCAACGAGACCGCTTCACTGCTACGCCTTGAGGAGGGTGGCAATCGCACCGAAACCAAGACTATCGCCTCGACCAAGCTGGAAGAGATCGAGTCCCGCATCGCCGATCTGCAACGGATGCGCAAGAGACTAAGGGAGCTTACTCAGCACTGCTCCGATCAAGGATCGGGTAGCCGGGCCGGCTACCCGATTACCGCAGCACTCAACGACAGGGACGCACAAATGAGTGAACAAACGCGTGCAGGGGCAACCGATCCGGTTTGCGGCATTAGCGGAGGATCACCGTCTCGACTAGAAGAATGTGATTCACTCGCGGTCATCCGGCTCATAAGCGCAATCATTTTTTACGTCCGCAAATGAGGGTATAGCTCATGAACCACGAACACGGCGGCCACAGCGGCCACAGCGGCCACATGCCCTCAAGTGGACCAGGCATGATGATCTCGGCTTGGCTCACCGGGGTTTATTTCGTCATAGAGATGGGGATCGGACTGTGGACGGGGTCGATCGCGGTGATATCGGACGCCTTCCATACCTTCTCGGCAGTCGGTGGCGTCCTGGTCGCCATCTTCGCTGCCCGACTAGCGCGACGCCCTGCCGATGAGAACCGCAGCTTCGGGTGGTATCGCGCCGAAATCATCGGCGCACTGGTGAATGGCGGCTTCCTGCTCGGCATGGCCCTAGTCGTGATCGTTATGGGCGCAATGCGGCTGGCCCAGCCCATCGACCTGCCCCCTGGGCCCATGCTGCTCGCCGCGGCCGGCGGTCTGATCACCGAGGTGATCTCGCTCGGTTTGATCTGGAAGCAGAGCCGGACCGATCTGAACGTCAAGGGCGCTCTCTGGCACATCATCCAGACCTTCGTCGGCAGTCTGCTGATCATCGTCACCGCCCTGGTCATCCACTTCACAGGCTTCCTTCTGATCGATCCGCTGCTGGGCATGGCCTTCGGCTTCGTGCTCCTCTGGGCAAGCTGGGGCATTCTGCGCGATGCGGCCCATCTGCTGATGGAAGGCACGCCCGCCGAGATCAGCCTGGCCGAGGTGACCGAGGCTCTAGAGGCGCTGGATAACGTCAAGAACGCCCATCACGTGCACGCCTGGGCGCTGACCAGCGGGCGCCACGTTTTCTCCGGACACTTGCGGATTGCAGAGGATGCGGACCCGCAGAATGTACTCAGGGCCGCCTACAAGATGCTCAAAGACGAGTACGACTTCTTCTTCGCCACCTTGCAGGTGGAAACCGCCTGCGTCGACGAATCCGGCGCAGAGGCGATCGACATCACCAGTGCGACACGCAAGAGTCAAACATGAAGACCCTGCTTCTGCTCGCCTTGATCACGGTCTCCGAAGCAACCATTGGTGTGTTCGTCAAGCTCACTGACGGACGGATCCCGATCCAGACATTGACCTTCTACGCCATGGCCTTCGCGGCGGCCTTCCTGTTCGTCGCGAGGTCACTGGCGAACGGCGAACGGCCGCGGTTCCCCAAAAACAATCTCAAGGACACAGCCATCATTGGTGTGTTGATCGCGGCCCAAGGCGGCGTATTCAACCTCGCTATGTCACTCGTGCCAATTGCCAACGCAGTGATTTTTTGGAGCATTGCGCCATTTTTCGTGTTTATTTTCTCGGCATTGTTTTTAGGCGAGACGGCGAAGAGGAGCTACATCTTGATTTTTGTGGTAGCGCTCGTCGGCATCGCACTGGCCAACCCGCTCGGTGGCGCCCATATGCTGGGTAATCTTGTGGCGTTGAGCACCGGCGCAATCTACGCAGCGATGGTGACCTACATGCGATACGAGGGAAAGAGCGAGACCAGCAACGACATTGCTTGGTCACTTCTGATCGCGGCACTTGTGCTTTCGCCCTTCTTGCTGATTTCTGGTCCTGGCGATATGGCGTCGACAATCGCCTATCCGAAACTGAGTATGGAGCTTCCGGTGATGCTGTGGGCTTTGGGCCTTGGCGTAGTTTCAACCGGTTTCGCGTATTTCGGGATCTCTATTGTCTTGAGATCGATTAGCGCGAATGTATACGCACTGGTTGACATCATCGTCTCACCCATAGTCGCCGCAACGCTGGGTTACGTGATTTTCTCCGAAGTCCCGGGGAGCGGAATGATTCTCGGCGGCGCGCTATTGCTCGGCGCCGGGTTTTGGTTGACGCGTGAGATGTCACGCGGCAAGGAGAACCAAGCTGTTCACCCGTGCCAATGTGCATAAAACATCCACCCGACAATCCATTGACCCCGGGCTTAGGGAAACTCTGATCAATCGCCCCGATCTGGGATGATGCCGGGGCACGGAGACGATGGTGAGCCAGTCGATGAAGCAGCGGACGTTCGCGGATCTTGAGCAGGCGCACAAGAAGAAGGTGACGCGCCGCGAGAAGTTTCTGGCGGAGATGGATGCGGTTATTCCGTGGTCGCGCCTGGAGGCGTTGATTGCGCCGCACTACCCGAAGCCCAAGGCGGGCAAGCCGGGGCGCCGGCCGCTGTCGCTGGCCACCAAGCTGCGCATCTACTGCCTGCAGCAGTTCTACGGGCTGTCGGATCCAGGCGCCGAAGAGGCGCTTTACGACTCCGATGCCATGCGCCGCTTTGCCGGCATCACGCTGACGGATGAGGCGGTGCCTGACGAGAGCACGATCCTGCAGTTCCGGCGGCTGTTGGAGCGGCACGGGCTGGCCGAGCAGATCTTTGCCGAGGTCAATGCCCACCTGCGCGAGCGGGGCCTGATGCTGCGCGAAGGCACGCTGGTGGACGCCACGCTGATCCACGCGCCCAGCTCGACGAAGAACCAGAGCGGTACGCGGGATCCCGACATGAGTCAGACGCGCAAGGGCAACCAGTGGTACTTCGGCTGCAAGGCGCATATCGGCGCCGATGCCCACAGTGGCCTCGTGCACACCGTTATCGGCACAACGGCCAAAGTCGCCGACATCACCCAGACCGAAGCCCTGCTGCACGGCGAAGAACGCATCGTGCTGGGCGATGCCGGCTATCGACGCACGGGCCGCAGCCTGGATGCCCCGGCGCCCGATAGTGGACCGCGCATCGTCACGCCTTACGTGCGCAGTGCCGGCAAGGCGCTGCTGGAATGGCAGCGCGCCGCCAACCGACGTCTGGCGTCTCTGAGAGCCCGGGTCGAGCATCCGTTTCGGATTGTCAAATGCCAGTTCGGCTACACCAAGGTCCGCTATCGCGGCCTGACCAAGAACACCGCGCACCTGCACAGCCTGTTTGCCATGGCCAACCTCGTGGCGGCCCGAAGACAGCTGCTGGCGGCAGGATAGGTGCGTCCAATGACAACGAAATCGGGCTTCTGCAGAGGCTGAAGCCCCCGAAACAGCCTTCATTTCACCCGGTGTGCAGCCTGCAATGTCTTCGCGGTCACTCATCCGACTTTGATCAGACATTCCTTAGGACTGGGTGAAAGAAGCGTGGCAATCGCACCAAAGACCGGAAGCCTCCGGAAGCGAGAGCCCGCACGAGTTGCGTGTGCCGCATGCGCTAGCCGGCATCACGAAAGGTCTCGATTGGCTCCGCTGAAGAGGCAGGATCGAGGAAGTGGCCCCGTTGGCCGCGTTCGCTTTTAGATACACCACATTCAATTAGGAGCATCATCATGAAGACACTCATCTCAACCATCGTCTTGACCTTCGCATTGGCCCTGCCACTGGCTCACGCTGGCCAAGAGCATGGCTCAGGCAAGCAAGGCGATAGCTCGGGCATGGGCATGCACAAGGGCATGATGGACAAGGACGGCATGCATCAGCATATGCAGAAGATGCGGAAGACGATGAAGCAGATCCACAACTCGAAGGATGACACTGAACGACAGCGCCTTATGCATCAGCACATGCAGCAGATGCACGAAAGCATGGGCGCCATGCAGGGCGGCATGATGGGCGACGGCAACATGGGCAAAAAAATGCAGGATATGAGCCCCGAAAAGCGCCAGCAGATGATGGAAGAGCGAATGCAGACGATGCAGGGCATGATGGAACAAATGATGGAGCACATGAAGGCGCGCCACTCGATGGGACAAGACCAGTAGCCCTCTGGGTCCTGTCCCGGAGCGCTCAAACATTGGGCGCTCCGGGGCTATCCCGAGCATCTCAAGTCTTGATCTCATGACCCCGCAGGCTCCGGCTTCCAGGGCACTACTCGCTCCGGAACTGCCGCTGGCCTTCTTCGGCTTCCTGCTCAACTTCGTCTGGGAGATGTGGGCAGTGCCGTTCTATGCGGATATCGGCGAAGCTCGTCATTGGGACGTGATCTGGCTTTGCACTCAGGCCACGCTCGGCGATGTCGCAATCCTAGTGTCGGCCTTCTGGGGGGCGGCTGCTGTCGCCCGCACACGCGCATGGGCCCTGACGCCCAGGCTGCTGCCATTTACCATCTACCTCGGTGTTGGACTAGCCGTAACCGTGGTGTTCGAGCACCTTGCCACCACGACATTGGACCGCTGGGCCTATGCCGAGGCCGCTTCGGTACTGCCCGTCCTCGGCACCGGCCTAGCGCCACTGCTGCAGTGGCTATTGCTGCCGCCGCTGGCGCTGAGCCTAGCCCGTTACCAGCTGCTCGGCGCAATCCACGTGAATGCATCGAACCCGAAGTGAAACCATGAGCACTCATCGTCACGACTCAAGTCCGTACGAGCAGCGCCAAGTCAAGCCGCATCCGGCGCGGTTCTGGCCGGTGCTGGCAATATTCTTGGGGCTCGCCTTATTCCTGCTCTGGGAGGAGCACCAGGCACACATTCTCGGCGCCCTGCCCTGGCTTCTGATCCTGGTGCTCTGCCCATTGATGCATGTGTTCATGCACGGCGGTCACGGGCATGGAAGTCACGGCGAAGGCAACGACCGACAACGCCAGGACGGGGAGGACTAGCCATGCATGAGACCGCCGCGGCCTATGGCCTCTGGGGGCTGGTGGTGATCAATTCCTTCGTTTTCATCTTCTTCGCCTTCAGCTTCTTCAAGCCGCAGACCAAGCGCGACTGGCGCAGCTTCGGGGCATTTTCCGCCTTCCTCGTGGCGCTGTTCACTGAAATGTACGGTTTCCCGTTGACCATCTATCTGCTGTCCGGCTGGCTACAGAGCAATTATCCGGGCGTCGACTGGCTTTCCCACGACGCTGGTCACTTGCTGGAGATGCTGCTTGGCTGGGAAACCAATCCACATTTCGGACCTTTCCACCTGCTCAGCTTCGCCTTCATCGTGGGTGGCTTCATGCTGATCGCCTCCGCTTGGCGGGTGCTCTATGCCGCCCAGCGCGTCGGCGAACTGGCCGTCTCTGGCCCCTACGCTCGCATGCGCCACCCGCAATACCTGGGCTTCATCCTCGTCATGTTCGGTTTCCTGTTGCAGTGGCCGACTCTGCTAACCTTGGCCATGTTCCCGGTGCTGACCTACATGTACATCCGCCTAGCGCGACACGAGGAGCGCGAGACCGAGGCCGAGTTCGGAGCCGCTTGGCGTGCCTACGCAGCCGAGGTGCCGGCGTTTGTTCCGCAGCTGACCGTCATCGGACGGGAATAAGAGCAGGCCGTGCCATGTCCAGGACAGGCAACCTGAGTCATGGGCATTCGCAACATCTTGCTTATGGTCCTGGTCGCCTTTCTCTGGGCGATCTGTTTCCCGCTCATCCAGGTCGGCCTGGGCGCTGCCCCGCCCCTGGTTTTCGCTGCGACCCGGGCGGCCCTGGCCGGGGTACTGGTGCTGCTGCTGGCTGTCTGCTTGGGCCGCCCGTGGCCGCGCGGATTCGTCAATCAGAGCCTGATCGTCGCTATCGGCCTCTCTTTCACCGGTCTGGGCTTCGGCGGCATGTTCCTCGGCGGGGGTAAGATCTCGCCAGGATTAGCGACCGTGTTGGCGAATATCCAGCCCCTGATCGCGGCCGTGTTGGCGATGATCTTCCTATCAGAGCGGATCACCCCACGAATCGGCGCTGGCTTACTACTGGGGTTTATCGGCGTGGTGGTGATGTCGCTCCCCGGCCTATCGGGGCCGGATCATGAAGCCAGCATGCAGGCCTTCCTATGGATCACGTTGGGCGCGGCGGGCACGGCAATAGGCAACGTTCTGCTCAAGGCGTCGGCTGGCCGCGCAGATGTTCTGATGGTTACCGGCCTGCAGCTTTGTCTCGGGGCAGCGGTGCTCGCAGTGGGCGCACAGGCCCTGGGCGAGGATTGGGAAATCACCTGGACGACCCGCTTCGCCGTCAGCGTGGTCGGGCTTGCCGTGTTCGGCACCGCGCTCATGACCGCACTCTGGTATTACCTGCTGGCACGAGCTTCTCTGAACAGCCTCAATACCTTCACCTTCCTGACGCCGATTTTCGGCCTTCTTTTAGGCGGCCTGTTCTTCGAGGAGCGACTCAGTCTAATTCAGGGCATCGGCATTATCGTTACGGTCATAGGGATCCAGATGGTCGCGACGAAAAGCAGCCGCCCCGCAGCACTAACTCGATAAGACACCGACCGTGAAGCTGTCATGACGATGCAGCACAGTTCGGGGCTTTGCAGCACCGGCTAATACATCGCCCGGCGGGACGAGGGATGCGGCCAAGGTGGGTGAGATGAACATGGCGGCACCTTCCTGCCGGGTAGTGCAGCCGCAGATGATTACCCGGTTGGCGTAAAGGCCTCGGGCCTAAACTTGACTCTATACCCCGGTACAGGCGTTAGGCTGCGCTGAGCCGAGGAGAGACAAGAATGAGTGACCAGCGTGAGTCTCCGGGAACGCCCCAAGCCATCGGGCCAGTCGTCCGCTATGGCCTCTGGCTGAACACTTGGCGTTGGCCGGTAACACTGGCCTGCCTGCTCGCTACCGGCGCGGCGGCTTGGGGGGCCCAATACTTGACCTTCTCAGCCGATTACCGGGTCTATTTCGACGCGGACAACCCTGGGCTTCAGGCCTTCCAACAGTTCGAGTCCGCCTATACTACCTCCGACAATCTGATCATCGCGGTACGACCGAAAGACGGCGAACTGTTCAACCCGCGCATGCTTGGCTTGGTGCACGAGCTCACCGAAGCTGCTTGGCAGATTCCCCATGCCGCGCGGGCCGACTCGTTGACCAACTTCCAGCACATTTCCGCCCGAGGCGATGACGTAGTCGTCGCGGACTTGGTGGAAGAAGCCGCTTCGATCTCGGATGAGGACATCGAGCGTATAAAAACCGCCGCCATGGCTGAGCCGGCCTTGGCGGGCCGGCTGGTGGCACGAGACGCCCAGACTGCCGGTATCTTCGTCACCCTCAAGTTTCCAGGCGAGGATCACACCGATCATTTGCCGCAGTCCGTCGAGGCAGCCTATGCCTTGGCGGAACGCTACCGGGCCGAATTTCCTCAGGCCCAAATCGAGGTGAGTGGCGTTGCCGCATTCAGCTATGCCGAGGTCGAACTAAGCAAGTCCGACCTGCGGACGCTTACGCCGATCATGCTCGTGCTGATGGCCGCTTGCCTGTTGCTGCTACTGCGTTCGCTGAGCGGCACCGTGGTCACTCTGGTGATGATCGCCCTGTCGGCGATCACAGCCTTGGGCGTGGCCGGCTGGATGGGGATGCAGCTCAACGCCTCCTCGGCCATGGCCCCAACTATCATCCTGACGCTGGCGGTGGCAGACAGCGTGCACATCCTGGCGAGCTATGTAGACGAGATGCACGCCGGCCGTGACAAGCGCGCCGCCCTGATCGAAAGCCTGCGGCTCAATGCGGGCCCGGTATTCCTGACTAGCCTGACCACGGTGGTCGGGTTCTTGAGCCTCAACTTCTCGGATACACCGCCCTTTCGGGAACTCGGCAACATCACCGCCGTTGGCATCGCCGCCGCCTGGCTCTATTCGATGACATTGCTGCCGGCGTTGATCATCATCCTGCCCGCCCAGCCCCGCACGCGTGTCGGCGCCGGGCGCGGCACGATGACCCGTTTCGGCCGCTTCGTGGTCGCTCGAGCACGGGCGGCGTTCATCACCACCCTGGCCCTGTCCCTGCTCCTGCTGACTTTCATCCCGCGCCTGGAGATTGACGACCAATTCCTGGAATGGTTCGACACCGATGTGCCATTCCGTCAGGCGACGGACTTCATCACGACCAACCTGACCGGCCCCTACACCCTGGAGTATTCACTACCCGCGACCGGCGAAAACGGCATCAGCGACCCGGCGTACCTGCGGCACCTGAACCGCTTCGCTGAATGGCTTCATGCTCAGCCGGACGTGCTGCACGTGGACCATTTCGCGCAGGTCATGAAGCGCCTCAACCGCGCCATGCACGGCGACGACCCGACCTGGTACCGCCTACCGCGCGAACCGGAGCTGGCGGCGCAGTATCTGCTGCTTTACGAGCTGAGCCTGCCCGCGGGACGCGACCTCACGACCCAGATCAACTTCGACAAGTCGGCCAGCCGGGTGACAGTGACCTTGGATCGGGTGTCATCGAGCCGCATCAAGGACTTCGCCCATCGTTCGGAGCGATGGATGAAGGAAAACCTGCCGGCCTACATGCATACGCGGACCACCGGCACGATCATGATGTTCACTCACCTGACCGAGCGCAATATCCGGGCCATGCTGGTGGGCACCGCGCTGGCCTTCCTGTTGATCGCCGCGACCCTGGTGATCGCCCTGCGTAGCTTGCGGCTGGGCTTGATCAGCCTAGTCCCCAATTTCCTCCCGGCGTTGCTTGCCATCGGCCTATGGACAGTCCTGGTCGGCGAGATCGGTCTGATTGTCTCAGTGATTGCAGCCACCACCATGGGACTGATCGTCGACGATACCGTGCATATCCTCAGCAAGTATCGACGCGCGCGCCAGGAGCACAATATGGAACCGGGCGATGCGATCGTCTACATGTTCGCGCATACCGGCAATGCGTTGCTGATCACCACGGTCGTGCTCGTCCTAGGTTTTCTCGCCCTGGCAATGTCGGACTTCCGACTCAACTCGAACATGGGGCTGCTGACCTCGCTTGCACTGTTGTTCGCGTTACTCCTGGACTTTCTGCTTCTGCCGCCCCTCTTGATGGCCCTGGATAGCCGCCGTGCGCCCGGGATGGCAAGCGACACTCGAGTAACCGACAAGCAATGAGAACGAGCACCTAGCCTTATGCCATCTTTTCATATGCAGAAAACAAGGGAGAACCGCATGGACCGACTCCATCCAAGACTATTGCTGTTCGCCGGCCTGGCGGTGGCGATCTCGACCTCCTTGGCATCGCCGAGCGACGCAATCCGCAATGCCGGCGACCCCGGAGCCAAGGGCCGCGCCATCATCGAGACGGCCGAGGCTCATGGCAGCGGCTTCAATGACGTGCGCGCCGAACTGAAAATGATCCTGCGCGACTCGAGTGGTCGGGAGGCCGTCCGCCGGATGCGCATGCGCACCCTGGAGAAGCCGCGCGGCGACTGGAGCCTGATCGTCTTCGACGAGCCCAAGGATGTCGAGGGCACTGCTTTGCTCACCCACAGTTACGCCACGCGGCCGGACGAGCAATGGCTTTACCTGCCCGCGCTCAAGCGCGTCAAGCGCATCGCATCCAACAACCAGTCCGGCCCCTTCATGGGAAGCGAGTTCGCCTACGAGGATCTATCTTCCCAGGAGGTCGAGAAATACACCGATTACCAGTACCTGGGCGACGACAAAGTGGACAATCTGGGAACCTGGAAAGTCGAGCGTCGCCCCGTATCCGACAACTCCGGATATACCCGGCAAATCGTCTGGATCGACAAGCCGCACTACCGCGTGCAAAAGGTCGAGTTCTACGATCGCAAGAATGCCCGGCTCAAGACCCTCACCGTGGACGACTATGAGCTTTATCTGGATGAGTACTGGTATCCACATACCATGACCATGAAAAATCACCAGACCGGAAAGTCCACCGCCCTGCTGTGGCGGGAGTATGCATTCCGAAACGGCTACACAGACCGGGACTTCGACCGCAACGGCCTTAAGCGCGTGCACTGATGAAGCGGCACTTCGCGTGTGTCCTCTTTGCTGGGTTGATGGCCGGCGTGCCGCCATCCTTCGCGGTTGGGGACTTGTGGCAGCGGCTGGACTCGTCCCTGACCGCCGGGGTCGAATATCGCTATTTCCCGCATGAGCCGCTGGATGAGCGCCAGCGTCGGAACTATGCTTCGATTGCGCTGCAATCCGAAAACTACCTAAGTTGGGATGACCGCGCCCAGAGCTTTACCCTGACCCTGTTCGGCCGCGCCGATTCCAAGGACAATGAACGCAGTCACGGCGAAGTGCACGAGGCCTTCTACCGTTTCACCGCACGCGACCTCGAATGGCGAATCGGCGTGCGCAAGGTCTTCTGGGGAGTGACCGAATCCGTTCATCTCGTGGACGTGATTAATCAGACGGACCTGGTCGAGGACATCGACGGCGAGGACAAGCTGGGCCAGCCCATGGTCAATCTGGCCTGGTTCAGTGAGCTCGGTACCATTGATTTCTTCCTTCTGCCCTATTTCCGTGAGCGCACATTTTCAGCGCCTGACGGCAGGCCGCGCACCCTGCTGCCGGTGGCAACCGACCGCACCCGATACCGACACCCCGATGAGCGGCATAACCTGGGAGCGGCAGTCCGCTACTTCAAAGGGTTCGGCCCCATGGAGTTGGGCCTGTATTACTTCCGCGGGACCGACCGGGAACCACTCTTCGATTTCGGCTTCGACAGCTGCACGGTCACGGCGACTTTCGAGGGCCCGCCATTGCTCACACCCGGCCCGCAGACCGGCACCTGCGCGAATCCGCCGAGCGGCGAGCCGCCGCCCTTGGTCACGATCGACGAGGTGCGCGTGGATGCCGTCAACCCCGTGTTCGTGCCCGTTTACGACGAGATCCAACAGATAGGACTTGACGCCCAGTACATCCGAGGCGGATTGTTGCTCAAGTTGGAGTCGATCTATCAGGACGCGCCCTTGCAGGATTTCGCCGCCCTGGCCGCCGGCTTCGAATACAGCTTCTACGGGGTATTTGGTAGTGCCGTCGATATCGGTGTACTGGCGGAGTATCTATATGACAGTCGCGGTCAGATCGAGCCAGAAATTGCGCGCGTTGCGGATCGAATTGCCCGCTCGAGCTCGCTCAGCTTCCGGTCGCTAGCACAGGTCCAGGCCTTTCAGGCCGGCTTGCGGCCGCAGGATGCCGCAGCATTCCAGGACGATTTGTTCCTGGGTGCCCGCTTCCTGCCCAATGACATCCAGGGAACACAAATCCTTGCCGGTACGATCTTCGACTTGGAGACGGACGCAGTTTTTACCAGCTTGGAGGCTAGCCGTAGAGTCGGCAGCAGTATGCGCCTCTCGTTCGTGGCACGCCTTTTCTCGCAGGTACCCGCGAGAGACCCTCTGTTTGGCTATGGGGACGACGATCATATCAAAGTCGTCCTGCAACGATTCTTCTAGGGAAACTCCCACAACCCGACGCGGAGCGCGCGCTTCATAACATGAAGCGAATATGCCAATCGGCACAGCAACAAGGAGCTTTAATGAAACACAAAGAGCATAGACTGGGCGTTTCAGAGACCAACCTGGTGACTCGTCATATCGCGCTTGTGACGCCCGTCGAAACCACAAGACTGAACGCAGCCATTGCAGAGATTGACCAGCTTTATGGCCTGGATGAAGTCACTTTCGACGAGAAATCCGCCAAGCTCGATTTCTCCTACGACGCATCCCGATTATGCATCGATTGCGTTGAGGAAATTCTGACAAACCATGAGATCCAACCCAAGCATGACTGGTGGACGCACTTCAAAGAAGGGCTTTATAGATTCGTAGACCAGAACGTCAAGGACAATGCGCGGCGTGAGCCTTGGAGCTGTCACCGTACACCCCCACATATCCGGAAATAGGGGCTGAAACGTCATGCCACATCGCCTGCTCCGGTGAGGGTTCAGCTCATCCGTCGAAGAAGGTCAAGTTACGGTAGCTCTCGTTCGGGAATGGTTTATTCGACATCAACATCGGCCTTCAGAGGCGTTGGCGCGAACGCCACTCAATCGTACCTTCCTACCGAAGAGAACACTGGCCCTTACGGCATCACCCGGTTACTATTCTAGCGTGCGCATGTTCTCGCAACTACTGCTCTTTTTTTGCGTGCTGGTCCAAGTCAGCTTGCCTCCGCCTTTACATGCAGCCGGGATGGTGCACGGTTCAGCGGAGGTTGCTCATGCGACGCGCGAGTTCGCGGTTGCGCTTGGCGATTGCGCCTCGAGCGCGAGTGCTGGGGAACAGCCCGTTGCCGGGAAAGTGAGCACGTTAGCTAGTGAGCATGCACACATAGGCGCGGGCGATGAGAGTCGCCAGATGCGCTGTTGCCTGACGGATTGTTCCTGCTCTACAGCCTGCGCCGGATTCGCTGCCCTTCCGGCGAGCATAGCCGTGGCAGAACGCTCTGGAGTCACGCTTCCACGCGACAAATCCTCGCACCGCGCCTTGTTGCGGCAGGCACCCATTTTCTTGCGACCACCAATCTTCAACTAGCCAATCAGGTTGTACCGTGCCGTGGACGTCCTGTTCATGGTGCTTCTCTCTAGGCTGGAGATTGACATGTTGCAGGATCTGTTTACCCGGCTCCCAACGGGCCCAATGGCGCAGCGAGGCATCGCTTCGCCAGCATCTCCCACGAAAAGCTGCGCGACGGGATATCTCGCGCTGTTACCTCGCGGCCTCGCGCTAAGCCTAGCGGTAGCGATATGTCCGCCACTGGCGGCACAAGCCTCGCCGCTCAAACTTACAGAGGCAGTAGCCACCGCACTAGCGGCTGAGGATCCTGCCTTCGATCGCTTCTCTGAGCGCGCCGAAGCATTGGAAAATCAGGCGGTTGCTGAAGCCCAACTGCCTGACCCGAAGATCACCGCGCAGGTCGCCAACGTCCCGACCGACTCGTTCGAATTGGACCAGGAGGGCATGACCCAGGCGATTCGCCTCGGCCTGCGCCAGGAGTTCCCGGCCGGCAAAACGCTGGAGGTGCGCGGCGCGCAAAGGCGGGCCGAGGCGGAGGCCGAACGCGCTCAGCGCGAAGCCGCACTCCGCGAGGTCGCACTGAGCACGCGAACAGCTTGGCTGGATCTTGCCTATCAGGCACACGCGATCCGGATTCTGGCCTCCAGCCGCGAGGCGCTCAGTAAACAGATCGATTCACTGACGGCGCGCTTCGCGACCGGTGGAATGCACGCCCAAGACGTGCAGCGCGCCGAACTGGAACTTTCTCTACTCGAAGATCGGCTGGTCGAGCACCGGCGGCTGGCCGACGTAGCGCGTGAAGCATTGGCACGCTATATCGGGCGCGCGGCGTTCCGGCCTTTGCCCAAAGCGATCCCGGAGCTTCCCGAACCTCAGGCTCCGGGAGTGCTGGAAAAGCGCTTGGTCGAACACCCGCGGGTGCGGGCCGCCAACGCGCGTATCGAGGCGGCGGATCTCGGCATCGACCTAGCCGAGCAAGTCTATAAGCCCGAATTGGCCATCGAGGGCGGTTACGGCCTACGCACGACCCGGCCGGACCTGGCCACCATCGGCATCACGCTCTCGCTCCCGTTTTTTACCGACAAGCGCCAGGACCGTCGGCGCACGGCGGCCGTGCGCGAGCGCAGCGCCCGCAATCTCGATCGCGATGCCGTGCTGCTCGACATGAGGCGGCAACTCGAGCAGGAGCTGGCCAATTGGCGACGCTTCAACGAGCGGATCACCCTTTATCGCAAGGCAGTCGGCAATCGTGCCCGGGAAACGGCCGAGGCCTCGATCACCACCTATGCCAATAACCAGACTGACTTCGCGGAGCTGATCCGCGCCCAGCTTGCCGAGCTGGAAGTTGCGCTCAAGCACGCCGAACTCGAAACCGACGCCGCCAAGACCTGGGCCCGTCTGGCCTGGCTGACAGGAGACCCCTCGTGAACAAGACCAGGATTCTGATACCAATTTCAATCACGGCCGCCGCCGTCGTCGGTGCCGTCGCGGGCTGGTGGTTTGCCGGTACCGCGCCAGGTTCGGAAGCTGGCGGATCAGGCGCCAGAGGCGAGCGCGAAATTTTGTACTGGGCGGCGCCCATGGATCCTAACTATAGGCGTGACGAACCCGGCAAGTCGCCGATGGGCATGGACCTGATACCGGTCTATGCTGACGAGGCCGGCACTCCCGGCTCCGATGAGCCATCGCTGCGGATTAACCCGGTCGTACTCAATAACATCGGCGTCAAGACCGCGCCGGTTCAGCGCGGCACGCTATACCGCAATATCAAGACCGTCGGCTTCATCACCCCCGACGAAAATCGTCTCGAACACATTCACGTTCGTGCCGAAGGCTGGATCGAGGAACTTGCCACCGACACCGAAGGTGACCGCGTCGAAGCCGGCGAGTTGCTTTTCCGAATTTACTCGCCGGCCCTGGTTAGTGCACAGCACGAGTACCTGCAGGCACTGCGTTCCAGCCAGGCCGCGCTGATGCGTGCCACCGCAACCAGGCTCCGAGCCCTCGGCATGCAGGACAACCAGATCGAAGCGTTGAAGAGACGGGGCGCAGCACGCGAGCTCTTCGATGTGCGCTCGCCGATCGACGGCCATGTGATGGAGCTCAACGTGCGCCAGGGCATGTTCGTTCAGCCGGGCGCGACGATCATGAGTCTGGTCGACCTGAGTACGGTCTGGGTTGATGTTGATGTATTCGAAAACCAGATTGACTGGGTGGCGCCGGGACAGGTCGCGCGGATGAAACTGCCGTTCGCGCCGGAACGTGAATGGGTCGGCGAAGTCGACTACGTTTATCCGACGATCCGGGCCGAGAGCCGCACCGCGCGCATCCGATTGGTGTTCGACAATCCGGATCTCACGCTCAAGCCGAACATGTACGCCAATGTCGCGATCGACGCGGCTCCGCGACTGGGGGTCGTTTACGTACCCAGCCAAGCGGTGATTCGCACCGGCGGCCAGGAACGCGTGATCCTCGCGCTGGGCGAGGGCCGCTTCCGACCCGCCGAGGTGCGCACCGGCCTGGAAAGCGAAGGCCGGGTCGAGATTCTCGAGGGGCTTGCCGCGGGAGAGAAGATCGTCATCTCCAGCCAATTCCTGATCGACTCGGAAGCCAGCATGGAAGCGTCTTTGCTGCGCATGATTAACGAAGGGGCCGGCCCGGGCAGCACGCCCGAAGGGCACGAAATGCAGCACGACACCCACGAGGACGCTCCCTCGTCGGCCGATGGCATGGAAGGGATGGACGACGCCGATCATGACATGGAAAGCATGAGCAGCAGCGGAGAGCCCTCATGATTGAAAAGCTCATCCGCTGGTCCATCGCCAACCGCTTCCTGGTGCTGATGCTCGCGGCACTGGTCGCGGGCTGGGGCTTGATCTCGATGCTGCGCACGCCGCTGGATGCCATCCCGGACCTGTCCGACGTGCAGGTCATCGTCAAGTCCAGCTATGCCGGCCAGGCACCGCAAGTCGTCGAGGATCAGGTGACCTACCCGCTGACCACGGCCATGCTAGCGGTACCGGGCGCCGTGACGGTGCGCGGCTATTCGTTCTTCAATGACTCTTTCGTCTACATCATCTTCGAAGACGGCACAGATCTGTACTGGGCCCGTTCGCGGGTGCTGGAGTATCTCAGTCAGGTTGCGCCCACACTGCCCGATGGCGTCCAGAGCGCGCTCGGCCCCGATGCCACCGGGGTCGGCTGGGTGTATCAATACGCGCTGGTCGACCGCAGCGGTCAACACGATCTCGGTGACCTGCGCTCGTTGCAGGACTGGTTCCTGAAGTACGAGCTGCAGACGGTCGAGGGCGTCTCGGAAGTTGCCTCGATTGGCGGCATGGTCCGTCAGTATCAAGTTGTAGTGGACCCGGACAAGCTGCGCGCCTATGACATTCCGCTGACGCGCGTACGCGATGCGATCCGGCGCGGCAACATGGAAAGCGGCGGTCGTGTCATCGAAATGGCTGAGGCCGAGTACATGATCCGCGCCACTGGCTATGTCGACTCGCTGGAAGACCTGGAGCAGATTCCGCTCAAGACCACCGCCGAAGGCGTGCCGGTATTGATCCGCGACGTCGCGCAGGTGCGCTACGGCCCGGAGCTACGACGCGGCGTCGGCGAGCTGAACGGTCAGGGCGAAGCGGTAGGCGGCGTCATCGTGATGCGTTTCGGCGAGAACGCGCTGGCCACCATCGAGCGGGTCAAAGAGCGACTCGAAGAATTGAAGAAAAGCCTCCCGGAAGGCGTCGAGATCGTCGAGACTTACGATCGCTCTTCGCTCATCGAGCGCGCGGTTGACACGCTTAAGGAAAAGCTCGTTGAGGAGTTCATTGTCGTCGCGCTGGTCTGCCTGCTGTTCCTGTTCCACTTCCGTTCGTCTCTAGTCGTAATTCTGAGCCTGCCACTTGGGATTCTGGCCAGCTTCATCGTCATGAACGCCCAGGGCATCAACGCCAATATCATGTCGCTGGGAGGCATTGCCATCGCGATTGGTGCCATGGTCGACGCGACCATCGTGATGATCGAGAACTACCACAAACATCTCGAAAAAGCTGGTGACGATCTCGACGAGAACACGCGCTGGCGTGTTGTCGCCGATGCGGCCAGCGAGGTTGGCCCGGCGCTGTTCTTCTCTCTGCTGATCATCGCGCTGAGCTTCGTACCGATCTTCGCGCTGGAGGCCCAGGAAGGCCGGTTGTTCAAGCCACTGGCATTCACCAAGACCTACGCCATGGCGGCCGCGGCCGGCATCGGCATCACGCTGGTTCCGGTACTGATGGGCTATCTGATTCGCGGGCATATCACACCGGAACACAAGAACCCGGTCAATCGCCTGCTGATCGCGACATATCGACCGATTCTGGCCCTGGCGCTGAAGTTCCCGAAGCTGACCATACTCGCCACGCTCGCGGTGGTGGCGACTACCTGGGTGCCGTACTCCCAGATCGGTAGTGAATTCATGCCAGAGCTTGACGAGGGCGACCTGCTCTACATGCCCAGTGCCTTTCCGGCCGCGTCGGCCGGGAAGATGGCCGAGATCCTGGGCCAGACCAATCGTCTGATCAAGTCGGTGCCCGAAGTCGAGACGGTTTACGGCAAGGCCGGGCGCGCCGACACTGCCACCGACCCGGCACCACTGACCATGATCGAGACGACGATCCAGCTCAAGCCGAAATCAGAGTGGCGCGAGGGCATGACCATGGAGAAGCTCAAGGCCGAGCTCGATTCGCTGGTCCAGGTACCCAGCCTGGTCAACACCTGGATCATGCCGATCAAGAACCGTATCGACATGCTGGCCACCGGTATCAAGACCCCGGTCGGCATCAAGGTGGCAGGCCCGGATCTCGAAGTCATATCTAACGTTGGCGAACAGATCGAGCGAACGTTGAAGAATGTCCCAGGTACGGCATCGGCCTACTCGGAGCGCGTCACCGGTGGCCGGTATGTGACCATCAATGTCGATCGGCTGGCAGCAGCCCGCTTTGGCCTGAACATCGCCGACGTACACGACACCGTGCGCTCCGCAATCGGCGGCATGAGCGTTGGCGAGAGCGTCGAGGGACTGGAACGCTACCCGATCAATCTCCGCTATCCGCGCGATCTGCGCAGTTCGCTGACGGAACTCCGCCAGCTCGCGATCGTTAACCCCGGCGGCGAGCAGATACCCTTGTCTGCGGTCGCCGACGTCGAGGTGGAAAGTGGTCCCGGCGTGATCCGGACCGAGAACGCGCGTCTCAACGGTTGGATTTACGTTGACGTCGCCGATTCCGATCTCGGCGGCTACGTGCGAAGGGCCAAACAGGCGGTCGCGAACAACGTTGAACTACCGCCGGGGTATTCGCTCGGCTGGTCCGGCCAGTACGAAAGCATGGAGCGGGCTGCGGCCAAGCTCAAGCTCGTCGTGCCCGCCGCGGTCGGGATCATCGTGCTGCTGTTGTTCATGAACTTTCGCAACCTGATCTCGGTGGCGATCATCATGGGCACGCTGCCACTGTCGCTGGTGGGCGGTTACTGGCTTCTCTACCTGCTGGGCTATAACCAGTCGATCGCCGTTGGCGCCGGCTTCATCGCGCTGGCAGGGGTGGCAGTTGAAATTGGGGTGCTGATGATCGTCTACCTCGATCAAGCCATGGCCCGCCATCGCGATCAGGCAGCGCAGGAGGGGCGTGCGTTTAATCGTACGGAGGTAATGGACGCCGTAACCGAAGGCGCTCTGTTGCGTGTACGCCCGATCATCATGACTGTCTCGGTCATCATCGCAGGCCTTCTACCCATCATGCTCGGCTCTGGTACTGGGTCGGAAGTGATGCGGCGCATTGCCACACCAATGGTAGGCGGCATGGTCACAGTGACCATCCTGACGCTACTCGTCGTACCGGTGATCTATTTCCTCTGGCAGTCCCGCGTCGCGAGGCGTACACATTAGCGGCCTCTTGATCGATCTATTAGGCATTGCCTGTGCCACCATCTTGCCGAACACCAGCACTACATCACCGAGCAAAGCGCGGATATGCCGGAAACCACGCAATGGCGATAGGGTGCAGTCGTAGACTGAGGAGTTCTTATGGAATGGTTGACCGACGACTGATTCTAGGTTCTCATTGGAACCCTATTCGTAACGATGCGCCTTTTCGATAACGGAGGGCATCGCGCGCCTAACAGTGCGGACGGTGCCCGAGACAAGCCATCAAGCCATCGGCACCAACGGAGGACACGACATATTTTCCACGAACCTGGTTGCCTGGGCGTTGTGCCTCTTTCCTACAGTCACCTTTATCGTGTGCGAGACCTACGGACTGGCGACGCCCCAAAGTCTGCATATGTACGCATTTCTCGAACAGGTACCTCCCGTGTTCAAATAGCTCGCCTAGTGGGGGCTGGTCTCAAATCCAAAGTGCAACGGATGGATTTAATGGATAGCGGGATGGGTGATCTTGAGCTTTTTCATCATTTCGTTGAAGACCTCGATGGGCGAGCGGAAGTTGTGCGTGGCTCTGAGGCCCCCATTCAAGCTGTCAGCGATGGCGTCCAGATCGACCTGGCTGTGCACGGAAAGGTCTATACCCTTTTGAAGGTACTGGCGCAACAGGCGGTGGGTGTTTTCGAAGGTGCCGCGCTGCCAGGGACTGTGCGGGTCGCAGAACTAGACGTTGACACCGCTCTGCTCGGCCAGCGTGGCGTGGAGTGCCATCTCCTTACCCTGCACGTCGGTGAAGGTCTTGCGCATGGGTGCGGCGATGCTGCGTAGCTTGGTGCTGAAGGCCTCCAGAGCAGCGGCTGCGATCGCGTCCGGCATCTTCGCCAGAAGTACGAGCCGCGTCCGGCGCTCCACCAGCACCGCAACGGCAGAGCGGTTGCCCGCTCCCTTCATGAGGTCGCCTTCCCAGTGGCCCGGTATCAGCCGGTCATCGACTTCCGGCGGCCGCAGATGAATGCTGATGGCATCAAGCAGATGGCCGCATCGATCCTCGCCATGCGAGCACCGCTGCCGCTTCATGCGGCCCTGCCGCAGGCAGGCGAACAGCTCCCGCTCGTAGATCGCGGTATAGATGGTCTCATGCGTGACGTGTCGGTCACGGTCACCGCGCCACATGCTACGCACTGTGCCGGCGATCGGCTGCGGCGACCACCGCCAGTCCAGCAATGCGCTGACCACGCCCCACGGCACGCTTTCCGGTGCCAGCTTAGCCGCCGGTCGCGCCGCGATTCGGCGTTGCGTTGCCGCAACCTAGGCGGCCTTCGAGGCATACCCCGCTCCGACCAGACCGTTGCGGCGAAGCTCGCGACTCAAGGTGCTGGGGCAGCGTCCCAACTGGCAAGCGCTCTCACGCACGGTCGCACCTTTCTGCCTATACGCCGCCAGCAGCACCGGTTCTTCCGGTTGAACCTGCTGGTAACCCCTTCGTTCGTTCATGCCTCACCTTACGAGATGTCAGGTGTTGCAGTTGGGTTTTGAGAGCGCTCACTAACCTTACTCAAATAATACCCAGACATCAAAAGTAAACTATTACTGACGCGCGCAATATTTAAGACTACACAGTAACGTTACACCCGATACATAACGATGAGGCACGATCACGTATGCACGACTACAATATGCTTTCCGGCAACGGCCATTGGCTTTTCATGCTGGCCTGGCTCGCTATTATTCTACCCCCATTTTGGAATATATTTCGTAAGGCGGGCTTCTCTGGATGGCTGAGCCTGCTCGTGTTCGTACCCCTGGTTAATATTGTTGTGTTGTACTTCATTGCTTTTTCTGAATGGCCGTCACTCAGAATCATTAACAAGACGCGCGGATCCAACGTCTCCGGTGATTGAAGAGACCAACATGAACAGTGGCTAACTTTCATGCTGGCCGGGCACCTTCACAACCTGTCTTTATCCGGCGCTTTAGAGGAGAGTCCTATGCAATTCGAGCAGGTCAAAGATGTACTGAACCACGTAATCGACTACCACCAACAGCTGAGCACCGAGTATGGAAAACTAGCGGACGAGGCACACGACCCCCGTGTCCGAATGCTTCTAACCTACCTCGCCGACCACGAAGATAAGCTGCGTTCCGGACTTGAAGGATACAAAACCGGCGATCACAGCTCGGTGCTCAACACTTGGATGCAGAATGCACCGGATCTCAAGCATCCCCATACTCTTGACGATCTCAAAGGCTGCATCTGCTGCGCGACCTTCGATGAGGTGCTCGACTTGGCCGGTCGAATCCACGCAACTTTGACGGATATGTACCGATCGCTGGCATCCCAGGCAGCGATTGCCGATGAAGGCCGATTATTTGAATCCCTCGCCGACCGTCAGAGCGCGGAAAATAAACGCCTTAGCCGAGATGCCGCCCGTTTGGAGTCCTATTGAGTGCAGCGAAGCCAGCCTTCACGCACCGGAACGTCACCTAAGGCGTGATAGGCCGATTCTCGTCCAAAGACACGATCTCAATACTGGCTCCCAACCCCAACTCCACGATTCGCCCACTTGACCGAGGGGCGGCCACGCAAGCCCCACCATTGGCAATCGCCTAGAACAGGCCCGACATGGCAAACGGTGAAGTTCAAGGAACGCGTTGGATTTCATTACTGAGAGTGACTAGCGAAAACCGGATGACTTACCAATCATGACGGACGCGGAAAAACTTAACCAGCACTGCGTCTGCGTCACTCTCGATCAGAAGGCGCTGATGCGAAACCTCGCCGAACAGCTAGACGATGAAATCCTGTCTAGTACGGCCTGGCATCAATTTTTCTCAAATGTCGCCGTCTTCGTTCCCGACCGGGAATTGGAGCAGATGTTATCCATCGTTCATGCGTTGGAAAGCGCTGCAACACTCCCTGACTATCGGCGACGGGTCATGTCCTGGGCACCACAAACAGCACATATAGAGCACGGGCAGGCAGGCGCTTTTATGGGATATGATTTTCATCTTAGCGAGGAGGGTCCGCGTCTTATTGAGGTCAATACTAATGCCGGGGGTGCATTTCTCAATGCAGCACTAGCTGCGGCGCAATTGCAATGCTGCAACGAATATTCGCCTGAAGCGTGGGCCAAAAATTTCAACACAGCTGTAATCGCCCAGTTCGAGAGTGAATGGCGCGCGCAGCGGAATAGCGGACGACCAGCACGCATAGCAATCGTCGATGATCATCCCACTGAGCAGTATCTGTACCCCGAGTTCCGATTAGCGCAGCGGCTATTTCGAAATAATGGTATCGATACCGTCATACTATCCCCATCCGACATCGCATATCGTTCAGGCGCATTATATAATGGCGCAAAGCGAATTGACCTAGTTTACAATCGGGTAGTCGACTTCAGCCTCGAAGCACCTGAACACGCCGCATTGCGTTCGGCATGGTTGGACGGAGGTGCAGTAATAACCCCCAATCCGTACACGCATGCTCTGCTCGCAGACAAACGCAACTTCACAATACTATCGGATTACCCAACCCTTGTAGGTTGGGGTTTGAGCCATGAGAGTGCCGAGTTGCTTCACAATGGCGTGCCCCGAACCGTGCGAGTCACCAAGAATAACGAAGAGACCCTTTGGCAGGAGCGACGGCAGTGGTTCTTCAAACCAGTAGCCGGCTATGGGAGCAGGGGTGTATATCGAGGCAGCAAACTAACCAAGAGCACCTTCAAGACAATTCTTGAAAATGACTATGTCGCTCAAGCTTATGCACCCCCTTCTGAGCGACAAATTCTTGTCGATGGCACACGTGAAATGCTCAAGGTCGACGTGCGCTTGTATAGCTATCGCGGTTCCCTGCTTCTCGCCGCCGCAAGGCTATATCGCGGGCAGACCACCAATTTCCGGACCCCCGGCGGAGGTTTCGCTCCTATCCTCCTCAACCGACATTAAAAAGGTTCGGTAAGCACCCTCTCAGACACTGACCACCCGCGGCGACGCATCTGGGGACTCCCCAATCAGAGCCGTGGTGGCTGCAGCTTCCAGCGCGGCAGCGCTGCAAGCGCGGTCCTGAGTGGCCGCACCAGCCAGCTTGGGGGCTGGCAGGCCAGCGTCGGAGAAGGCGCGGTTGATGCGCTGACAGAAGCTAGCCGCGGCATCGATGCCGGTGGCCGGCAGCAGCACGGCCAGCCGCCCGCCCTGCACCCGCGCGGGCGTGTCCGAGTTCAGACGCATCGTGCCGCGCAGCAGGAGGGCCGCCTGTTGCAACGCGGCCTCCGAGCCATCAACCGGCTCGAGCAGAACCAGACCCGACCAGCTGTTCTGGCGCGCGGCCCGGCGAAGTTCTCGGGCTGTGCGCTCACGCAGGAAGCGGGCGGTGAACACCCCCGTCTCGGGGTCGATGCGCAGCAGTTCGGCACCAGCGGCTGTATCCGGGTAGATCCAGCGTCGCGCGTGCAGCGCCACGGCCACCGCAAGTAGAAGCACGCTGAGCAGCGTCAGCGCGCCCAATGGTGCGCCCGGGCCGAAGAGCGCGAAGCCCACTCGCAGCGCGCCCTCGGGATGGATCCAGGCCAGCTGCTGCATGGCAATCACCGCGCCAAAGCCGGCCAGTAGATAGCCCGTCAGGCACCATCCGGCGCGCCCCGGCAACAGGCTCAGAGCCGCAACGATGAGTACGGGCGGCAGTGCTAGCAGCGGGCCGTGGAGGCCGCCGCTGAAGTGGAAAGCGTAGAAGAGATGCAGGCCCAGCCAAACCAGCACGGCGAACTGCAGCCAGCCGACGCGGTGCTCGGCACTGCGCGGGATGCGCTCGAACCAGTCGCGTCGCAGCAGCAGCGTCGTCAGCACCAGGGTGTTCAGCGCGAAAACGGCGAGCAGCGTGTTGAAGCCGGTCGAGAACCCGGCCCGTTCCGGCCAGTCGAAACCGGGGACGGCGCGCAGCCAGAGCTGGGTCGCGATCTGCCAGCCCAGCAACAACCAGGCGAAGACGACGAGCTGGCGCAGCAGCCGCAGGCGGTCCTCCAGCAACATGCGCGGCAATGCCGGGATGGGGGCTTTCATCACTTGTTCCTTCCCGGCGCATTACCGGAATTGCCGGGCGACCCGCCGGACTGCCCCGGCGGAACACCGCCAGGAGGTCCACCGGGCGGACTGCCCGGGTCGCCCGGCGGTGCGTTGGCGCCATCGCGACAGCTTGCCGGCAGGTAGTTCGCCGGCAGCGTCGCGCTGCACTCCCAGCGTATGCCGCGGTCGCCGGAAGGCGTCAGCGTCAGTGTCAGTGTCTCTCCGTCGATCATGGGATCGCCGAAGGTCACCTCGATGACGCCGCCGGGACGAATCGCCACCGAGCGCACATAGCGCCCCCCGATGGCTTCCGGCGGATCGAGATAGGCCGCCTCGTTCGAGTCCGGGTAGCGCCCGTCGATCATCAGTGACTCGGCGACCGCCGTCTTCAGGCTGCTGGCGAAGATGTACCCCTCCGCCACCTTCGCGCGCACGACATAGCTCTGGTAACTCGGGATGGCAATGGCGGCGAGGATGCCCACGACCGTCACAACGATCATCAGCTCCAGCAGCGTGAAGCCTTGCTGCCACGGCGTACGCGCCCGCCACTCCGGGCCGCCCCTCATGAGCGCGCCTTAACGGCAAGCCGCGGCGCACCGCCGCACCACGGAACGCTCACGCCCAGGCCACAGCGACCAGGCGCTCACCCTGGAAGGGCTGTCGACCGTGCGCAACGCTGGCGTTGTCGATGGCGAGTACGTCGCCGCGCTGCCAGGGCTGCACGACCGTGTTGCGCCACACGACATCACAGACGTGGCGGATATGGCTGCTGGGGATCTCTCCGCCGTCGGCATAGGTGACGTGATAGCTCTGGCGGTCGGCAGGCAGCAGGCGATGCTTGGCCACCGCGATCAGCTTCAGCGCCGCCGCCGACGCGAACAGCCGTGGACTGCCCAGCAGGCGGGCCTGCCTGGCCAACTCGTGCGGCGTGGCGGCCAGATGCATGACCTGACTGTGGTTGAACCAGGCCATTTCGCCGGTCTCGGGATGCGCACGCACGGCGGGATGCGTACTGTAGAGCGTCAGCCGGTCATCGTCGTCCCAGACCAGTTCGTCGCCGGCCTCATGGGCGATGCGCTCGACCTCGGCCTTGTCGGTGGTGCCGTAGACCTCGTGCCAGCGCTTGAACTGGAAGACATCGAAATTGTGCTTCGCCTTCGGCCCCTTGTAGGCGCGGATATGGCGCACGCCGCGCGTCTCGAAGGCCTCGCGCACCACGGGGTCGAGGTCGCGATAGACCCTGCGCAGATCGGTCAGCGGTGTGGCCCCGCCCACCGCCGAGGGCGTCGGGCACCAGAAGAAGAGGCTGTGCGGGGCGCGATCGAAATAGAAGCTCATCTCCGCGTGCTGCGGGATCGGATAGTGCGGCGGCAGCTCGGTGGAGGTGAAGACGTAATCGGAGAGCTTGCGGCGCGGGCTCTGGCCCAGGTATTCACACTGCAGGTCGGGCGCGATGACCCGCGCCGCATCCTCGAAGGCCTGCGCCTGGTCGACGGCAAAGCCACGGAAGCGAAGCGCGCCATGCTTGCGGCGAGCGGCCATGACGGCATCGTGCCGCTCGGCGATCCAGTCCGCGAGCACGGTGCCCGGTGCCGGAGCGGTGACGCACAGCGGGAGCCCGCGCTCGGAATCCGGCAGGCTGCCTGCAAGCGGTTCCGCATCCTGTAGCGATCGATCGCCCCGGAGATCCTGTGTCGACTCCATGCTGCTACTCCTTTCTTGGTCGCTTGCCGCAACCACAGCCTAGCGCGCCTCCGGCGCGAAGCCCATGCCCGGTGACAGCAGCAACAGTTGCAGATCCGATGCCGGCGGCGGCACGGCCTCCGCCGGCGGGCGCAGGGTGATGCTTCCGTCGGCCGTCATCCAGCCCAGTAACAGGCCGCGCTCACGCAGCATGACCCGCAGCATCGCACAGGTGGCGCCTTCGGCCGCCGCTCCGCACTCGGCGCGCGGCAGCAGCACGAGATCGGCGCCGTCGCGCTGCAACAGGGCGTCGAAGACGGGCAGCAATTCCTGCCGCAGCGCGCCCTGACCAAGCAGGTGGCTGACGATCAAGGGCGGTACCAGCAGATCCTCCCGGTCCGCCCCCATCAAGGGCGTATTGTCCGAATCCGCCAGCTCCAGCAGCACGCGCGGCGGCCGGGGCGCTTCGGCGAGCAGGCGCCGGAGCACCAGCTTGGCGACGATGGCCCGGGCGTCGGCCTCCTGCTCATCGCTGATCAACTCGGAAGTGGCGATGAACACCGCGTCGAAGCGTTCCGGATGGCAGGCGGCCAGTTCGTGCTCGACCACCAGGTCGGCCTCGACGTGCGTGCATTGCACGCGGCCATCCTCGGGCAGAAAGGGGGCACAAAGCCGGTCGCGCGCCTCCGCCGAGTACTGCGACACGACCGTCAGCGCCACGGTCATGTCCTCGCGACCGGCCAGTTCCTCCAGCAACGCCAGATGCCGTTGATTCCACCCCAGGATGAGCAGCCGGCGCGCCGCGACCGCAGCCGGCGCAGGCGTTGTCGGCGGCGTCGCCGCCGACTGCGGTGGGGCCTCCTCCACCGCTTCTTCCGGCTCGGTGGCGTCATGATGCGCAGCGATGAAGACGAGCCGGTCCCCCGCGAGCACACACGTGTCGCCGGGCGGATTCAGCCGCGCCTCGAAACCTTCGGTGCTCGGCCGCGCGATACCGCAGACGAGCGCATGGGGGAAGCGCGCCTGCAGGGCATCGAAGCGCTGCCCCGCCAGCTCTTCCGCCTCGCGCACATGGAAGCGATGACTACCCGAGCGCGTCAGCAGCGCCGCGAAGACGCGAGCAATGCCAGGATGACGCAGTTGCTGGACAACCATGCGGTTCACGATCTGATCGACCGCGACCAGCGCCAGCGGCCCCGGGTAGGCGGCCCGCGCCACCTCGCGTTGCCGCCGGTCCTGCAGCTCCGCGACCACCAGCGGACGCGCAGCGCTGGACAATGCACGCGCCTCCTCGCCGAGTGCCATCAGCGTCTTGATGGTGGCGACATCCTCGGACTGCTGTACCGAACGGGCGAACACGCCGCCGGGAAGAATGATCACCGCTGCCTGCGGCACATTCACGCGGTGCAGGTCCACGGTCTGCAAGGGATCACCGCTGCGCAGCACCAGTTCGCGGCTGTGCCGGCCACGCAGGCCGAGCTGCCGGAAACGCTGTGCGACGCCGGCGTCGACGCGCTCGGACAGCACGGCGATACGCAGTCGGCGCGCGCCGACGCGACGCAGGAAGCGGCGCAGACGACCGCCCGCGTTGAGGATCTCCGCCACCACTGGAAGCGTGCGGCTGCCGAAGCCGAGCACGACGATGTGACGGCGTGCGGTAATCGGGGTCAGCCCCTGTTCCAGCGCGCGCATGGTGCGCGTCAGCCATTGCGTGAGAATAGCGATGAGCGTGCCCATGAACAGCACATAGCCGCTCACGGTCAATCCGGTGGAGACCACGCGCCGCCAGCTGCCCGCGTCATCACCCAGATAGCCGGGATCGGTCAGGCGCAGAAAGGCCCACCACACCGCCTCGCCGAGCCGCTCTTCCCCCGTTGGCAGGATGAGCAATCCACCGATCAGAGACACAACGCCGATCGCTCCGGCCACGACCAGCAGCTGGTAACCGGCGCCCTTGATGAACTGGCGCTCGAAGAAGTAGCGCAGCCGGTCGGCTGCCCGCAGGCGGTACATCGACGCGATTCCGGAAGACGAGTCCGCAGTCTACGCCGCCGCGCGGCTCAGTAGCGCAATAGCACGCTGCCCCAGGTCATGCCGCCACCAACCCCCTGCAGCAGCAGGGTCTGCCCGGCACTGACGCGCGCATCGCGCACCGCGGTATCCAGCGCCAGCGGCACGGAAGCCGCCGAGGTATTGCCGTGCCGCGCGACCGTCGTGACCACGCGCTCGCGCGCGATCCCGACCTTGTCCGCCAGGGCATTGATGATGCGCATATTGGCCTGGTGGGGAATGAACCAGTCGAGATCCTCGGCACCGACCCCGGATTCGGCGAGCAGCTTCTGCGCGGACTCGCCGAGCGCGCGCACGGCCAGACGAAAGACGGCCTGCCCGTCCATCTCCAGGAAGGGATTGCCGCGCACCTGTCCCTCGCTGATACCGCCGGTCACACGGAGAATGTGGCCGAGGCTGCCGTCGGCACCGAGATGCGTGCCCAGCACGCCGTGCTCGGCGTCGGGTGTCACGACCACGGCACCGGCGCCGTCGCCGAAGAGGACACAGGTGCGTCGGTCGTTCCAGTCCAGCAGCCGCGAGAAGACCTCCGCACCGACCACCAGCGCGCAGCGGTGGCTGCCGGTCGCGACCATGCGCTCGGCAATCGTCAGGGCATAGATGAAGCCGGTGCAGACCGCCTGCACGTCGAAGGCCGCGGCCGCGCCCACGCCCAGCTTGTCCTGCAGGATGCAGGCCGTGGACGGGAAGATCATATCCGGCGTCGTGGTCGCGACGATGATGAGATCCACGTCGCCGGGCACCAGGCCGGCGGCGTCGAGCGCATTGCGTGCCGCCGCCAGCGCCAGATCGCTGGTCAGCTCGTCGTCGGCGGCAACGTGCCGGGCCTCGATACCGGTGCGCGAGACGATCCACTCGTCGGAGGTATCGATGCGGCTTTCCAGCTCGCTGTTGGTGACGACACGCTCCGGCAGATAGCTGCCGGTGCCGCGGATGCGTGCATAGCTCATGAGTCTTGCGCTACGAAATGGACGAAGTCATCGAGGCCCGCTCGCGGGCTCTGCATGTGATTGACAGCTGCCTCGGGGTCGGCATGCCCGACGGCGATGCCGCAGTGAAGCATTTGAGAATCCGGGATGTCGCAGAAGGCGGCGACCTCACGGTGCCAGATCGCCCAGGCCTCCTGCGGGCAGGTGTGCAGGCCGCGCTCGCGGGCGGCCAGCATGAAGCTCTGCTGGAACATGCCCAGATGCGCCCATTGATTGACGTTCATGATGCGCTCCACCGCGAAGAAGACCGCCGCCGGCGCGCCGAAGAACTCGAAGTTGCGCGCGAACTGCGTCAGGCGCGCGGCCTTGTCTTCGCGCGGTATGCCCAGCGTGCCGTAGAGCAGCTCGCCGATATCGCGGCGGCGCGAGCGGAAGGGATCAGGCAGATCCTCGGGGTAGACCGGGTATTCCGGCGGTTCGCCGAAGGGGTGCTTCTTCATCGCCTCGCGGATACGCGCGCGAAAGGCATCAGTAGCGGCGCCGTTGAGCACATAGGCTGACCAGGGCTGGAGATTGCCGCCGGAGGGCGCACGCGCGGCATCAGTGAGCAGCTCGCGCAGCGTGGCGTCGGCCACCGGCGCGTCGGTGAAGGCACGGATACTGCGCCGCGAATACAGGGCTTCGCGCACACCGGTGGCGGGCGCGGTGATCGTCTCGGTCATCCGCGCATGGTAGCGGGGCGCGCCGGCCGCGGCAGCGGCCGCGCGGTCACCCGAGGTAAAGCACCAGCAGTGCCGCCGCGCAAGCGATCGCAATCAGCCCGCCGGCAACGCCCGCGATGATGGTCAGGCGTCGGCGCTTGCGGTGCCGCTGCTGCTCGGCGTAGATCGCCTCCATCTCCGCGCGTGGCATGACGTCCATGTCCCAGTGCGTGGTGTGCTGCTCCTTGACCTCATCCAGCAACACCTGCCGCGGCTTGGGCGATGGCTCGTCGTCGCGATTCATGCCCTGCATGCTAGCAGCGCACGAGCACGCAGAGTGCGGTCGTCGCGACGGTGTCGCTTGCGGCCAGCGCGCGGCTGCTGCAGGCTCGCGCTACAACACTTCTTCCGGAAACATGCATGCGCCCGCGCATCAAGGTTCGCCGCTCACCGATCCATGGCAACGGTGTCTTCGCCAATCGCGACATCCCCGCCGGCACCGAGATCATTCAATACCGCGGTCGACTGCTCACCCACGACGAGGCCGATCAGCGCTATGGCGGCAACGTCGAGGAAGGCCAAACCTATCTCTTCACGCTGAACGAGACCTACGTCATCGACGGCGAGGACAACGGCAACTCCGCGCGCTGGATCAACCACAGCTGCGACCCGAACTGCCAGGCGGTCACCGTAGAGGACGCCCACGAGCGACCCGAGCGCGACCGCATCGTCATCGAAGCGCTGCGCGACATCAGTGCCGGCGAAGAGCTGTCCTTCGACTACGGCATCGTGCTCGAAGTGCCACACACCGCGGCGCGCAAGCGCGTCTGGGCCTGCCACTGCGGCAGCCCGCGCTGCACCGGAACCCTTCTGAAACCGAAGTCGGGCAGGAAGTGACAGCGTCTGACGGCTGACCTAGTCTCAAGCTCCGAACCCACGCAGAGCCCGCCATGTCCCTGCCTCGTCTGCTGCCTGCCCTCGTCGCCTTCGTCGGCTTGCTGCCGATCGCACACGCCCAGGAGGCGCCCGCCCCCGAACTCGGCCCGGACGAGGTCGTCGCTGCCCAGCTCGCCGGTTTCGCCCAGGGTGACGACGAAGGCATTGCCCGGGCCTTCGCATTCGCCTCACCGGGCAATCGCGCCAACACCGGCCCGCTGCCGCGCTTCACCCGAATGATTCGCGAGGCCTACCCCGAGCTGATCGGTCACCGCGGGGCGGAGCTGGCGCCCCTGCGCAAAGACGATTCCCACGCCTATCAGGGCGTCGAAATCGTTGGCCCGGACGGTCGTGACCACCTCTATCTCTTCATTCTCAGCCGCTACGAGGACGAAGATTGCGACGGCTGTTGGATGACCGACGGCGTCAGTAAGCGGCCAACCGACCCGGACGCCAAGGCGCTCTGAGGGCTATGACGGCAGCGTGGGACAGCTAGGAATCACAGATTTCCGCGGATTCCTTTGATTGGCTACGATGTCGCGAAGCCACGCCCCCGTCGAAACTCCGCTTCGCCAGCGCCGGAGTGCCGGGTGAATGCAGCGGGGAGGCGCGGCTGGTAACCCTCCATAGGATTACGGCAATCAGAAGTCGAATCTTCTCGTAACCTGACTTGAGGAGGTTCCCATGCGGAAATCGCGGTTCTTCACGCACTCGGGACACTGATAACCGGCCTTAGTCACACTCGCACCAACTGGCCGCGGAGCTTCCTCATCGACCCCCATCGCGACCCTGACTTCTAACTTCCATAAGATCGCGACGAAATATCATAAAGACTAAAGCACCAACTACAAGTCCCAATAAAAGCCCTATTAGGGATTCTGCACGACCAGAATCAGTGGTCACGGCACCACTGCCTTGACCGCTCGGGATCGGCTCACCGGTAATAAAAAGATAGAGCATATAACCGATCCAAATGATCATGACCGGCCCAAAGAACCAGATCCTGCGCACCTTTGGTGCAAACAGCTCCCTTACTGACATCCTTGCTCCTCAGACCAGTCTTGCAACACATCTTCGTGCGATTTGTCTGGAAAGTAAAAGTGCTCCCACCCGACGAGCGTATGTGTGAAACCGACAACGTAGTTCGGGCCAGTCCATGAACACTCGATAGTTACCTCCTTCCAGACATATTCCACAGCCTCTGCATGATTCGCCCCCTCACGACACTGAGTTGCATGCCCCCGGTTCAATGTTCCATCCGGATCGACGAAAGAGCTGCGCCGGCCCCTGCCAGGCGCTAGGCTGACGACCCCCCAACGGCTTCTGGAAACGCCATGAGAATCCTCCCCGCCCTGATCGGTCTGCTGCTGGTCCTGCCCGCCACAGCAATGCAAAGCGACACCGACGCCACGCTCGAGTCCGCGCTGGCCGGCGAGCACCGCGAGGCGGACAACCGGGCGCGCGACCGCTACCGCAACCCGTCCGATACGCTGGCCTTCTTCGGCTGGCAGCCGCAGATGACGGTGGTCGAGCTGTGGCCGGGCGGCGGCTGGTACACGGAGATTCTCGCTCCCATCACGCGCGATCAGGGCAAGCTCTTCGCCGCTGCTTTCGCGCTCAGCGACCCCGAAGCGCCGGACTACCGCACCCGCATCCAGCGGCGCTATCTGCAGATGCTGGGTGCCGCGCCGCAGGTCTACGACCACGTGGTCGTCACCGAGCTGGGCACGCCCGGCCGCGCCAACATCGCCCCGCCCGGCAGCGCTGATCTGGTGCTGACCTTCCGCAATGTGCACAACTGGATGGCCGCGGATGAGGCGGACACCGTCTTCGGCGCCGCCTATCGCGCGCTGCGACCGGGCGGCACCTTCGGCGTCGTAGAGCATCGCGCACCGGAGGGCACCGATCGCGCCGCCATGATCGACAGCGGCTATGTCACCGAGGCGTACGTCATTGCACTGGCCGAGGCCGCCGGCTTCGAACTGGCCGCGCGCAGCGACATCAACGCCAACCCCGACGACGACGCCGACCATCCGGAGGGCGTCTGGACGCTGCCGCCGAGCCTGCGCCACTGCCGGCAACAGCCGGAATCGGCGCGGGCGGATTGCGAGGCGCGCTACCGCGCCATCGGCGAATCCGACCGCATGACGCTGCGCTTCCGCAAGCCCGAGTGAGCATGCGTGCCGCCGCGGTCGCACTGCTCGGGCTACTGCTCGTCGCCTGCGCCTCGCATCCGAGACAGCCGGCGCCGGCCTCGCCCGCCGAGACCGAGCTGCGCCAGCGCATCCTGGAGGAGGCACTGGCGCAGCTCGGCCGGCCCTATCGCTACGGCGGCGGCGACCACGCGGGCTTCGACTGTAGCGGCCTGGTGCTGCACGTCTATCGCGACGCCGGCATCGAGCTGCCGCGCACAGCCGCGCAGCAACGGCGGCATGGTCGAGCCGTAGCCCCCGAGGCGGCGCGCCCGGGCGATCTCTTCTTCTACCGCATCGACGGCGGCGATCACGTCGTGGTCTACATCGGCGACGGCCGCGCGGTTCACGCGCCCCGCCCCGGGCGCACCGTCACCATCGCGGAGGTCAATCGGGACTGGTGGAAGAAGCGGCTGGTGGGCGCGCGCCGACTGATCGGCGCCGGCGTCTGAGCCCCACCCGCGCGCCGCTCAATCGGCCAGGATCGCGCGCGCAGCCTCCGATTCGTAGAAGGGGGCGAGCTGGCGTCGGATGGCCGGTTCCAGCAGCTTCTTGCGCTTGAGCAGCCGAATGACCGGATCTGCGAAGCGCGCAATCTCGGCGCTGAGCAGCGCCTCGTCGACACCGAAGTCGAGCAGCAACTCTTCCAGATTCTGCTTGCCGTAGTGCTCGTAGAAGGCGTCGACACCGGCGCAGAGAAGATCCACCAGCCAGTCGGTGCCGCGCAGATGCCGAATGCCATCGTGGACGATACCGGCCCAATCGGCGGCGTCGTCGCCGTCGATGGCGCCGAGCACCTCGGCCACTGTCAGCTCGCGCAAGCGTGCCCAGACCGCGTCCGCACCACGCGCAAGCTCGGCATCCGAGACACCGAGCAGATAGTTGGCGCCGATCTCGGAGGTCGCTTCCACGCTCTTGTCGATGTAATCGTGCAATGTCTTGTCGAGGCTGTCTTCGATGCCCGGACGTGCGCGGCTGAGTACCGAGCGCCCGATCGAGAAGGCCCGCTTGGCGCCCGGCACCGACTGAGTCAGCGGGTTGTTGGTCGCCCACCCGCGGATGCCGTGGTAGAGCAGATCAGCCACGAAGTCGCGATAGGCGCGTGACTCAAGCAGCGAGCGCACGGCCGATTCGCGCAACTCGTGCATGGCAATGGCCTTGTCGCGGCCGGCAGCAAATACGGCGTCGTCGAGCAACTCGCCGAGCGAAACCTGCTCGTGGACCTCGCTCTCGACCAGCGCACGCGCCACGGCCTGCAGCATCTCGCGCAGCCCATCGCGCGTTTCCAGCATTGGCGCGCGCTCGGCGATCAGCGAGCGCACACGCGCTGGTGGCACCGCATCCTGCAGTTTGAGGCGCCGGCAATCGGCAAGGCTGGCGGCGACGGTACCGGCCAGCCACTCGCCGAAGCTCTTGCCTGTCAGTGTTTCCACCACATGAGCAACATGCGCATCCAGCAGGCGCTGCGCGCGATCTTCCGCGGTCATTATTCGCTCCCTCCTCGTGTGATTGCGAAGAGCCTAGCCGCTGCAGGCGTCGGCCACAAAACAGCCCCGGCAGTAGGCGGGGCTCGAATGCGACCCGGTGCCCCTCAGCGAGCGGAAGCCCGAGCCCTAGATTCGCTTGTAGTGCGCAAAGAACTCCTGACCGCACCGTTCGGGCGCAACGAAGCCGTAACCCTTTGCATCGTTGAAGTCCTTCTCTTTACCGGTGAAACCCTCCGCATACCGCCTTCCCCGACAACCGTTCTGCAAAGGCTGGATAGTGCCTTTGCAAGCCCGTGCGCACCGAACGCCAAGCCTGTCTTCCACTGCGCCCGCCGGCCCCGGCCCAACGGCATTCATAGCCCATGACAACCGCCTCGGCTTAGCGTCGCCCCGCCACCCTGTCGACCGCGCCCGCCCCGGCCCGCACGGCGGTATCCTGTACGGCTGTTTCCCGCGGAAAAACCAGCATGCAGTGGATGATCTACGGCGCCAACGGCTACACGGGCGCACTCATCGCGCGCCAGGCAGTCGCCAACGGCCAGCGGCCGATCCTCGCCGGGCGCAACTCCGCCGCGGTGGCGGCGCTGGCGGACGAGCTGGGCCTGGAAGGGCGCGTCTTCGAGCTGCACAACGCTGAGGAATTGGGCCGGCAGCTCGCCGACATCGATCTGGTGCTGCACTGCGCCGGCCCCTTCTCGGCCACCAGCGCACCGATGATTGAGGGTTGTCTGGCGGCACGCGCGCACTATCTGGACATCAGCGGTGAGATCGCGGTCTTCGAGCACGCCCAGGCCCAGGCCACGCGCGCCACCGAAGCCGGCGTTGTGCTCTGCCCGGGCGTCGGCTTCGACGTCATTCCCACCGACTGTGTAGCAGCAAGGCTGGCCGAAGCCATGCCCGAGGCCACGCATCTGGCGCTGGGCTTCGATTCGCGCTCGGGCTTCTCGCCCGGCACGGCCAAGACTTCCGTGGAGGCTCTGGGCCAGGGCGGCAGCATCCGGCGCACCAGCAGGATCACGCCGGTGCCGCTGGCCTGGCGCACGCGCCGCATCGACTTCGGCGACGGCGAGAAGCTGGCCATGACCATTCCCTGGGGCGATGTTTCGACAGCCTTCCACAGCACTGGCATTCCCAACATCGAGGTCTACATTCCCGGCTCGCCCCGACTGGTGAAGAACGCGCGCCGCGCCAACAAGCTGCGCTGGCTGCTGCGCCTGTCGCCGGTGCAGACGCTGCTCAAGAAGCGCATCGAAAAAACGGTGCGCGGCCCCGACGCCGCCACGCGCGACAAGATGCCCACCTTTGTCTGGGGCGAGGTGCGCGACGACAGCGGCCACCAACTGGTGGCTCGCGTGCGCACCGCCAACGGCTACAGCCTGACGGTAAGCGGCTCGCTTGCCGTCATCGCCCACCTGAACGAGAACAAGCCCGAGGGCGGCGCCTACACGCCGTCGCGGCTGGTTGGCTGGCAGCTGGTCGAGCGGCTGCCCGGCTCCGGGGCCATCGCGGTTTCCGAGACATGAGCCGCGTGGTGCCCGAGAATCTGTCCGCCAGGGACGGCAGCCCGCCGCCGGTCAAGCTGCTGCTGGGGGAGTTGCGTGCCCTCGCCGAATGGCCGCGCGGATTGCTGCATCTGCCCACTGGCGGACTGCCGCGCGGCGACGGCCACGCCGTCATCGTGCTGCCGGGTTTCGGCGCCGATGATCGCGCCACGCGCCCGCTGCGGCGCGCATTGGAGCGTCTCGGCTACGCGGCGGAAGGCTGGGGACAGGGTCGCAACCTCGGTATGCGCCGCGCTGTCGGCGAGGCGCTGGACGCACGCATCGAGGCGCTGGCGGGCCGCATCGGCCGCGTCAGCCTCGTCGGCTGGAGCCTCGGCGGCGTCTTCGCGCGCGAGCTGGCGCGCGGCCGGCCGAATGCGGTGCGCCGTGTCATCACGCTGGGCAGCCCCATCACCCACCATCCGCAGGCCACCAACATGGAGCGCATCTTCCGGATGGCGAACCCCAAGTACAGCGGGGAGATCGACTGGGCTGCCTTCACGCGCCGCGAGGCTGCGCCGCCGGTGCCCTGCACGGCGGTCTACTCACCGAGTGACGGCATCGTCGCCGCGCGCTGCTGCCGCGAGCTACCAGGGCCGAACACCGAAAACGTCGCCGTGCGCGGCAGCCACATGGCGATGGTCGCCAATCCGCACGTGCTGCGCGTGGTCGCAGAGCGCCTGGCCCTGCCCGACCGCACCTAGCCGGCGCGCTGCAGCCGCAGCGCACAGAAGGCGTCGCAGCCGTGAACATCGGGCCGCGTGCGTAGCCAGGGATCGTCGGCATCGGCCGGCGGGCTGCCCAGCACACCAGCGGCCGGCACCATCGAGAAATCCGGGTGCGCCTGCAGGAAGCTGGCGACGATATCGTCGTTCTCCTGCGGCAAGAAGCTGCAGGTGGCGTAAACCAGCCGCCCGCCGGGCCGCACAGCGCACGCCGCCGCATCAAGGATGGCGCGCTGCGTGGCAGCCATGGCCGCGAGGTCGACCGCGCGCAGCACCTGATCCGGATGCCGACGCAGCGTACCGCTGCCCGAGCAGGGGGCGTCCACCAGCACCGCGTCAAAGACCGCGTCAGGGGCGTCGCCGTCGAAGGCCTGCACCTCGATGCTGCGCACGCCCAGCCGGTTCGCACGCTCGGCGATGCGCCTCAGCCGCTGCGCATCAGTATCGAAGGCCGTGATCGTGCCGCGGTCGCGCTGCTGGGCAGCCACCGCCAGCGCCTTGCCACCGGCACCGGCGCACCAGTCGGCCACGGTCTCGCCGGCCACCGGCGACAGCAGCTCGCAGATGAGCTGGCTGCCGGCATCCTGCGGCTCGATCAGGCCCTGCCGCCAGGCCTGGGTCTGCTGCAGCGGGCGGCGTGCGGCCAGTCGCAGCGCGTCGGGCGCCCATTCCAGCGGCTGCGCAGTGACGCCGTCCTCGGCGAGCAGCGCCCGCACCTGCTCGCGGCTTCCGCGCAGGCGGTTCACGCGCAGGTCCACGGCGGCCTCCTGGCGCAGGGCCGCCGCCAGTGCGTCGCAGTCGTCCGGATCCATGCGCGCGGTCGCCGCCACGTTCAGCCATTCCGGCCAGTTGCGCCGCGCTTCATCGTCCTCGGCCATTGCCGGCGGCGGTGTCGGCAGACCCAGCCGCGCGAGATCCTCGGCGGTCGCCGCGTGCACCTCGGCAAGCTGGGCGGCCAGCCAGGCGGCGGGCTCATCACCGGCACGGCGGCGCAAGCCAACGGCGCTGCGCAGGCTGCCAAAGAGCAGGCGCGTCACCCAGCGGCGGTCGCGCGCCCCCAGCTTGCGATTTCGACCGATATGGCGTGCGAGCGCCCGGTCGGCGGCCGCACCATCGGCAAGCACTTCTTCGAGCACGGCCTGGGCCAGTCGGACCTGGGCCGGATGCAGGCTGGATAGCGAATCGCTCATGACGCCGGTAGCCGCGTGGTTTCGTTGAACGGCGGCGCGCTGGGCACCTTCAAGAGAGGATGTCGGCATGGCCCCGAGCCACTCAGCTCTGTCGGCGCAGGAAACCTCATGCCGCACGCTGCGCCGCGAAGCCGAAGGCCTCGGCCACCAGACGGCGCTGCTCGCTGGCCGACTCGACACGGCAGACACGCGCCCAGAGCGCGTCGTCATCGACGGAGGATTCGCAGTACCAGCGGATGTGCTTGCGCGCGATGCGCACGCCGCCGCGCTCGCCGTAGAGGCCGTAGAGCGCCTCCATATGCTCGAGCAGCCAGCCGCCGATCTGTATCTGGCTCGGCGGCGCCGGCTGCGGCTCGCCACGCAGCGCGGCGGCGACCTCGCCGAAAATCCAGGGCCGGCCCTGGGCGGCACGGCCGATCATGAGGCCGTCGGCGCCGGTGGCTTGCAGAACGCGCTGCGCCGCCTCGGGCCCATCGATGTCGCCATTGGCGATCACCGGAATGCCCACCGCGGCCTTCACCGCAGCGATGGTGGCGTACTCGGCATCGCCGCGATAGGCCTGGTCGCGCGTACGGCCATGCACCGACAGCATGCGGATACCGGCATCCTCGGCGATGCGCGCCACGCGCACCGCGTTGCGATGCGCCGGATCGACGCCGGTACGGACCTTCAGCGTCACCGGGCAGTCCACCGCGCGCACGACGGCGTGCAGGATGCGCCCCACCAGGCGCTCGTCGGCGAGCAGCGCGCTGCCGGCATCGCGGCGGCAGACCTTCTTGGCCGGGCAGCCCATATTGATGTCGACGATCTGCGCACCGTGCGCGCGGTTGTACTGCGCCGCTCGCGCCAGCATCTCCGGCTCGGCGCCGGCGATCTGCACGGCGATGGGCGCGGATTCGCCTTCGTGGTCGTGGCGGGCGCGGGACTTGGGCGTGCCTCGCAGCTTCGGGTCAGCGTGCGTCATCTCCGAGACGGCCAGCCCGGCGCCCAGGCGCCGGCAGAGCACGCGAAAGCAGCGGTCGGTGACACCAGCCATCGGCGCCAGCAGCAGCGGCGTGTCGATGCGATACGGGCCGATATGCAGCGGCGGCGGCATGCTCACGGCGCGCCCTCCTCCTCGTCGCGGGCTTCGAGCATGGTCTCCATCAGCTCGATGAGGCGAGTGACGAGTTCACCGAAGAAGAGCGACAGGATCATCCCGCCCACCGTCAGCGCCCAGAGCAGGCGTGATTGCAACGTCGTGCCGCTCTCGGCGAGCAGCTGCGTGGAGACGGCGAAGAAGCCGGCGGCCAGCATCAGCGTGCCCAGCAGCACGAAGACAGTCTGATAGAGCGCGCCGCGCAGGCTGGCTGCTGCCGGATCACTGTCGTTCGCGTCGGCCAGGTGGTGCCAGTAAAAGCGACCGATACGCAGGATCACCCGCCCCAGATAGATGCCGGCGCAGAGCAGCGCCGCCGCACCCACCCAGGGCGTCAGCGCGCGCAGCCAGACCGCCGGCGCCGCCAGCCAGATCAGCATGGTCACGATCAGCATTAGCGGCAGTAGACGCGTCACACGCACCGCACGGCGTTGAACCGGCGGGCGCGCGAGCAGGCGCGCTTCGGCCGCACGCAGCTGCCGGCCGAGACGCTTTCGATATCCGGAGGCAACAGCCATGCTCGCGGGTGCGCACTTTTCCTATGATCGGGTATCCATTGTCGCCGATATCCCCATGACGATTGCCGAAGCGATGCGCACCGCCACCGAACACAGCTGCGATATGGAATGGGACGCCGCGGAAGGCCTGTGGCGCATCGGCGCGATATCCTTCGACGCCGACGGCTGCGCGCTGGATAGCGCGCGGCTGGCCGCCATCGACCGCGCGACCTTCATTCGCGACTATATCCCCGACCGCGCCGGCTGAGCGGCGCCCAGGAAGAGCCATGCCCCCCAGCGACGAGGAAGTTCACCCGCACGATTTCGCCGCCGAGCTGGCGCGGCAGATCTACGCCGATCTCGACGGCGTCCTGCACGACGGCCAGAACCCGGCCCGGGACGCTCTGGCCACGGCAACCGCCGCCGCCCTGCCGCGCGCCGCGGCCATCTGGGTACTGCTGCGGGCCGCGCTGGCTGCACTGCGCGCGCTGCGCTTCGGTCTGGAGGAGCGCTTCGCCGAGCCGCACGATGCCGACGTATTCGACGCCCTGGTCGCCATGCATCCGGCGCTGGCCGAGGCGGGCGATGCCGAAGTATGGGCGGATTCGGGCCAGGCCCTGGCGGCGGCCATCACCGCCTCCGAGGGCGGGCGCGAGCCGCTGCATTCGGCGCTGTCCAGGGCGATCTATCGCCTATACGACGGGCTGCGCACCGACGACGACCGGCTCGGCGGCCGTGGCCTGATGGAACTGCGCACCATGCTGCTGCATGTCGATGCCGCCGCTCAGCTGCCCGGCCCGCCGACGCTGACCACCGTGCTGCGCCCGGACCGCTTCCGCGACGACTTCCTGCGCTACGTGGCCGCCGTCAACGCCGGCGGCGCCGACCTGCAGGAGCCGGTGGCCACGCTGCAGTCCGACGGGCGCATCACCGCCATCGTCACGCGCGATGTGCACCCCGTCGAACACGCCCGCCAGGCGCTCGGCGAGGACCAGCTCACCGAGCGCCTGCGTATCGAGGCGCTGCTCGATTTCCTGCAGCAGACGCGCAGCGAGCGCCCCGACGACACCCTGCTGGGCGCCGCCAGCGACGACGAGACCGCCTTCACCGCCCTGGTCACTGCCGCAGCGACGACGCCGCTGGCCGATGGCCAGGGCTTCGGCTACGCGCCGCTGGCGCAGGTGATGCGCTACAACCTGCGGCTGCTGCAGGCCGCGGCAGCCACTGCCACGCACTAGCGCGCGGCGCTGTCCTCGCCGCCGATCTTGGCTTCAGCCGGCAGGCCCAGCGCCAGCAGCCCACCCACCGCCGCCAACGCGGCGACAGCAGCCACCGGCGCTGCCGCACCCAGCAGCCCGAAGACGCCCAGCCCGCTGAACACGAGCGCCGCCACGCCTGTGGCTGTGTTGCCGAAGGCCACCGCCGTCGGCCTCGCCGAAGCCGCGGCAGCGTCCACCAGCCAAGTCTTGCGGCCGAGGCGCACTCCGGCCTCGGCGATGCCCAGCAGCACGAAGGGCAAGGCCAGCGTGGCCGTCGGCAGCCCCGGCAGCAGCTGCATGAGCAGCAGCAGGACAGCACTGGCCGCGCCGGCGGCACCGGAAAGTGCCAGCACGCTGCCAGCATGGCGATCAGCCAGCCCGCCCCAGATGCGGCTGCTGAAGACATCGGCCAGCGCCATGGCCGCCACAAGCAGCCCCAGCAGCCCTACCCCGCTGTCGGTCTGGGCAAGCAGTACGAATAGCGGCGCCGCCAGCTCCACCGGCAAGAGCAGGAAACGCACGCCGAGATAGCGCCGATAGAGCGGCTCGCCACGCGTGAGCGCGATGCCGGCCCGCGTTTCATCTACCGGGTTGCGCCCCCCGTCGGTGGCGCCAGCGGCCTCCACGATGAAAGCGAAGCAGAGCGCGGCCAGCAGCCAGAGCAGCGCCGCGCCACCCAGCAATCCGACGACGGCGATATCACCTGCCTCGCCCTCGCTGAACAGCTTGATACCCAACCCCGCGCCCAGCGCGAGCAGGCCCCCCACCATGGCGCGATTGGCGAGCAGTCCGCCGCGTACGCCCTTGCCGATGGTCTTGGCCAGCACGTCCTGGAAGGCTACCGAGGCCACGCCGCTGGCCATGGAGAAGACGGCGAGCAGGCCCAGCACGGCCAGCGCCATCGGCCCGGGTGCCAGCCCCAGCATAGCGGGCAACATCAGCAGCAGGCACAGCGTCTGCAGACAGCCCGCCGCCACCCAGAAGCCCTTGCGCCGCGGCCGAGCACGCAGCGCGCCGGAGACCAGCAGTTGCGGCAACAGACTGGCTGCCTGCTTGATGGGCATCAGCGCGGAAACGGCCATGGCGGGCGCACCAGCCGCGCCCAGCAGCCAGGGCAGCACCAGGCGCGGCCCGGCCAGCTGCTCGGCGAGCTTGCTGGCCGCGCCGTTGGCCAGATTCAGCATGTAGTTGCGCGGCGCCTGACGGCAGGCGCTATCCGGAATGGCGTCGCAGATGCGGTCGGCGTCGTCGTCGCCACTGATGATGGCGTAGGCGCCCTGCAGGCGCTGCGCTGCCTCGCTCACGATGTATCCCTCCCCCAGCAGACCGCGCCAAGCCTAGCCGATCCCGATCGTTCGTCGAAACGAAAAAGGCCCCGCGTGGCGGGGCCTCGTTCCGAGCCGCGATGAAATCCGGGCTCAGCCGTCCTTATTCTCGTCCTTCGGCTGCAGTGCCTCGACCTCGATGCTCAGCCGCACCATATCGCCGACGGCCGGGACGTAGGCGTCCATGCCGAAGTCACTGCGCTTGATGCGGGTATGGGCGTTGCCGCCGCAGGCCGGCACGCGCGCCATGGGGTGCTCGATGCAGTTGAAATTGCTGAACTGCAGCGTCACAGGCCGTGTCACGCCCAGCAGCGTCAGTTCGCCGGACACGGCCAGAACCTTGCCCTTGCTGATCTCGAATTCGTCGCCGACGAAGCGGATCTCAGGGTATTTCTCGACCTGAAAGAAATCCTCATTGCGCAGGTGCTTGTCGAGATCGGCGACGCCGGAGTTCACGGAAGCGGCGTCGATGATGACCTCGACGCGGCCCTCGCCCTTGTCGGGGTGGAAGTCGACCGTACCCTCGATATCGTCGAAGCGACCTTTGAAGTTGCTCAGGCCGAGGTGGCTGAGCTCGAAGAAGGCGAAGGTGTGTGTATTGTCGATCTGATAGGTGCCGGCCTTCGGCTTGGCATCTTCGGCTACGGCGCTGCCGGCAGCGAGAAGGGCGATGCCGGCCAGGCCAGTGGTCAGCGATTTAGCGATGTTCATGCGTAATCTCCTGAAACAGTGCGTGATGACGATGGCTGCGCCTCAGGGTGCGGCCACGAGAGTGAAATCGATACGAACCTCGTTGGCGACGACATCGAAGTCGCCCCAGGCGCCACCGCCGACGTCGTAGTCCGCGCGCTTGATGCTGAAAGTTCCTTTCATTCGCAAGCGGTCGTCGTCCAGGCGCTCCAAGGTGAAGGGAACCTCGATGTCGCGGCTGACGTCGCGGATGCGCAATGGTCCTTCGGCAAGCCACTGACCATCGCCGCGTCGCGTGACGCGCTCGGCCTCGAAGACGGCCTCGGGGAACTGCTCAACGGCCAGCCAGTTCTTCTTCTTGACCTCGCGATCGGTATCGCTGTGACCGGTGTCGATGGAAGCCGTGTGCACGATCAAGCGTGCGCTGCTGTCCTCCGGTTTGGCCTCGTCGATCGCGATGTCGGCCTCCCAGTCGGAGAAGCCGCCGCGCACGGTCACGCCCATCTGGGTGACCTGGAAGGTGATCTCGCTGTCGGACTGCTGTACCGACAGTGGCTTCTGCGCATCGGCCGGGGGCAGAACGATACCGACGGCGAGCAGTACCAGCAACGCCCTCCAAAGGTGCCTACGGGGCGTTTCATGGGTCTCTTGGGTGGACATCTCAGCAATCTCCTTGCGGGCGGCGACCTGGGAGCATGCGCCACAGCAGGCCATCGCGATCAACGAATTGATGCTTGAGCGCTGCGGCCACATGCAGAATGACCAGCGCCAGCAGCGTCTTGTTCAGCCACCAGTGCAATACGGCCAGCCGATCGCCCAGGGCTTCGTGCTGGTCAAGCAGATCGGGCAGTGGCAGCACGCCGAAGACCACCGTGGAAAAGCCCTTGGCCGAACTCATCAGCCAGCCGCTCAGCGGAATGATCAGCAGCAGCGCGTAGAGCGCCCAGTGCGTCAGATGAGCGGCGTGGCGTTGCCAGGGCGGCGTCGACGCCGGCAGCGGCGGCGCCGGGTGCCATAGCCGCCAGCCCAGGCGCAGAAACAGCAGCATGAAGATGCACACGCCAACCCACTTGTGCCACGAGTAAAGCTTGAGCTGCAGTGGTGAGAAGGCCATGTCGACCATGATCAGGCCGATGGTGAAGCTCGCTATCACGCCGACCGCGGTCAGCCAGTGGAAGATCTGGGCGACTGCTCCGTAGCGCGTGGATGCGGTGGCGTGGGGGCTTTGCTGCGACATGCGCTTCACAGTAGGGGGGCCGGCTCCGGCGGACAAGCGGAAGCTTTGCCTGTCCGGCTTCAATCCAACTGAATGATCCGCTTCAGCCGCGATGGTAGGGGTGGCCGGCGACCACGCTCCAGGCGCGGTAAAGCGCTTCGACCAGAAGCACCCGCGCCATCGCGTGCGGCAGCGTCAAGGCGCTCAGCGACAGGCGGAGATCGGCAGCGCTCAGCAACTCCGCATCCAGCCCGTCGGCGCCGCCAATCAGCATGCAGACGTCACGGCCATCAGCCATCCAGCCTTCCAGGCCGGCCGCGAGCTGGCGCGTGCTCCAGGCGCGCCCGCCCTCATCCAGGGCGACCAGCAGCGCGCCCTCGGGAATCTGCGCGCGCAGCCGGGCAGCCTCGTCGCGCTTGATGCGGGCGGTATCGGGCTTCTTCGGACGCGGTGCGGCGGCCACCGGCGCCAGCTCCACGCGGCACTCGGCCGGCATGCGGCGGGTGTACTCCTCAACGGCCGCCTGCGTCCAATCGGGCATGCGTGTGCCCACCGCGGCGATGCGGATGCGCACCTCAGTCGCCGCTGGCGGCCTCGTCGCGCGCCTCGGGGCCGGGTAGATCCCAGAGCTTCTCGAGTTGATAGAGCGCGCGCATCTGCGCCTGCATAACGTGCACGACCACGGTGCCGAGGTCGACGAGCACCCATTCGGCCCGACTAATGCCTTCGACGCCGCGCGGCTGCACGCCGTGCTTCTTGGCGTCCTCCACCACGCGTTGCGCCAGCGACTGGACGTGACGGCTGGAGCTACCGGTGCAAAGCACCATGTCGTCGGTGATGGTGGTCAGCGGCGCCACGTGCAGGCGGGTGATCTGCTCGCCCTTGAGATCTTCCAGGGCCCCCACCACGGTATCGATCAGAGTATCGGTCATAGCCTCATGCAAGCTCGGCAAGGTCGGCGCGATCCTGCGCGTCGAGATGATCCAGCAGCCGGTCCGGAACCAGACCGCGCAGGCAGCCGCCGTCGTGCAGGCGGCGACGAATCCCGCTGGAGGATATCTCCAGCTCGGGAATTTCCAGCGCGTGCCAGCAGCCGGCCGGCTGCTCACGCAGGGCAGCGCAGTCGACACGCGGATAGGCCGCCACCGCCGGATCCGGCGCTAGCGGGTGGCCTGGGCGCGCCGCCACGACCAGATGCGCCTGCTCGAACAGCGCCTCCCAGCGATGCCAGCTGTGCAGGCTGTTGAAGGCGTCGGCGCCCAGCAACCACAGCAGCGTCTGATCCGGAAACCGCTCGCGTGCGCGCGCCAGCGTATCGACGGTGTAGGAGGGTCCTTCACGCTGCAGTTCGTCATCGTCAGCCACCAGGCGCGGCGTGCCGGCAACGGCACGCACGAGCCAATCGTGGCGGCGCTGCCCATCGATGGCGGGTACGGCGCGATGCGGCGGCTGTGCGCAGGCCAGAAGGTGTACCGCATCGAGCCCGAGCCGCTCACCGGCCTCGATCGCGAAGCGAAGATGGCCGTTGTGCACGGGCGCGAAGGTCCCGCCGTAGAGGCCGATCACCCGGAGAAGCGCATAGGCTCAGCGCACCTGGCCGTCGCCGTAGACGACCCACTTCTGCGAGGTCAGCCCCTCAAGGCCGACCGGACCGCGCGCGTGGAATTTGTCGGTGCTGATGCCGATCTCGGCACCCAGCCCGTACTCGAAGCCGTCCGCGAAGCGCGTCGAAGCATTGACCATGACAGAGGCCGAGTCCACCTCGCGCAGGAAGCGACGCGCGTGGCTGTAGTTCTCGGTGACGATGGCCTCGGTGTGTGCCGAGCTGTAGCGCGCGATGTGCGCGATGGCCCCGTCCAGGCCGTCGACCACCGCCACCGAAAGCACCGGCGCAAGATACTCGCTCCGCCAGTCGCTTTCGCTGGCCGCGTCGATGCCCGGGAGGATATTGCAGCTGCGCGGGCAACCACGCAGCTCGACTTCGTAGGGCGCCAGTGCGCGCGCAATCTCGGGCAGCATGCGCTCAGCCACGGCGGCATCGACGAGCAGCGTCTCCATGGCGTTGCAGACGCCGTAGCGCTGGGTCTTGGCGTTGACGGCGATGGCAAGTGCCTTGTCCGGATCAGCCTCGGCATCGATGTAAACGTGGCAGATGCCGTCCAGATGCTTGATCACCGGCACGCGCGCGTGCTCGGCCACGAAGGCAACCAGGCCCCGGCCACCCCGCGGAATCAGCACGTCGATGTACTCGGGCATGGTCAGCATGGCAGCAACGGCGTCACGGTCCGTGAAGTCAACCACCTGCGCCGTATCGGCCGGTAGCCCGGTTGCGCGTAGCGCCGAGCCCACGATCTCGCCGATGATGCGATTGGATTCCAGCGCCTCCGAGCCACCACGCAGCACGCAGGCATTGCCGCTCTTGATGCAGAGCGCGGCGGCATCGGCGGTGACATTCGGTCGTGATTCATAGACGATGCCGACAACGCCCAGCGGCACGCGCATGCGCCCGACCTCAATGCCGGAGGGACGGCGCTGCAGCTCATGGATGGCCCCGATGGGATCCGGAAGCTCCGCGACCTGACGCACGCCCTCGGCCATGGCCTCGACGCGCTCGTTATTCAACTCGAGGCGTTCGAGCAGCGCCGCGTCGAGCGCATTCGCGCGCGCGGCCTTCATGTCGCGGGCGTTGGCGGCCAAGATGCGATCGCAGTTCTCAAGCAAGGCCTCGGCCATGCGGAAGAGGACGGCGTTCTTGGTCCCGGTATCGGCACGCGCGATCTCGGGCGCGGCCGCGCGGGCTCGCTGGCCGACACCGCGCATGCGCTGCTCGGCAGATGAACTGGAGGGTGCGTTGTCGGCAGCCACGGCTAGGTCTTGCATAGTGAGCGGGGAAGGAATCCCGGTGAAATCGCGCCGCTGGCGACGCCGCACCATGTTAGCAGGTCGTCCCAGGCGGCCGCCGCCTGACCCCGCTTGGCCGCGCTATCGATCTCGGCCAGCCAGCGCATCAGCCCCTGCAGGTGCCCGGCGCGGCTGCGCACAAGCGCGCGCTCCAGCGACTGGGCGCGCGGGCCGTAGATGTGCGCAGCCTTAGTGGCCGCGCGCACGTCACCGCTGCGCGCGTAGGCGCCCTGGGCCTGGTGCCATTGCCGCAGCACGAAGGCCAGCCCGCCGGTGATGGCGGGCAGCTCGGTGCCACCGCGGCGCAGGCTGCGCGCCGCCCGCACTGCCCCGGCACCGTCACCGGCGAAGACGCGGTCCATCAGGGAGAAGGGGTCGAAGCGTGCCATATCCGCCCCCAGCGCCCAGACCGCGTCGGCCTCCAGCGGCGCCGACTCCCTGCCCTGCAGGGCGCGCAACTGCTCGATGAGCTGAGCGGCGGCCAGCAGATGGCCTTCGCTGCAGCTGGCGATTGCCGCAACGGCTTCGCGACTGCCTCGCAACCCGCGCGCCTGCAGGCGTTGCTCGATCCAACGAGGGAACTCTTGGCTATCGACGCGCCAGGCGTAGACCAGCCCGAAATCGCGATCGAGCTCGCTATACCACTTGGTCTTGCGCGCGCGCACATCCAGCGCCCCGCTGATCAACAGCAGAGCGGCGTCCCCGCCGGCATGTGCTGCCGCTCCCTTCAGCGCCGCCGCAGCGCGGCCGTCCAGGCTATCGCAGCGCATTTCGACGATACGCTGACTGGCAAAGAGCGAGGGCGCGCTCAGGGTTGCGTGCAGCGCGTCCCAGTCTCCTTTGCCCTCTGCTGGAATCTGTTCGCGCTCGGCGAAGCCTTCGGCGCGCAGCGCGCTGCGCACTCGATCGGCCGATTCCTCAACCAGCAGCGGCTCCTCTCCCGCCACGATCCACACGCGCCGCGGCGTGCGCAACGCGGAATCAAGCTGGTCGGGACGGATTGGCATGCGGCGACTCTCACCCAAAGAAAAGGCCGGCGCAAGGCCGGCCTTCGGGATACGACGGGACGGCAGCGCCCGATCAGGCCTCGACGGCCTCAGGCTGCTTCTGCTCGGTAGCTTCGGCGTTCTGGCGCTCGCGGCGGTCGACCAGTTCGATATACGCCATGGGCGCATTGTCACCGGGGCGAAAGCCGCAGCGGATGATGCGCAAATAGCCGCCCGGACGCTCCGCATGGCGCGGGCCGATATCGTTGAAGAGCTTCTGGACCATCTCGCGGTCTCGCAGACGCGAGAAGACCAGCCGGCGATTGGCAACAGAATCGGTCTTCGCGCGCGTGATCAGCGGCTCGGCGTGACGGCGCAGCACCTTGGCGCGATGCACGGTGGTTCGGATGATCTCGTGACGCAGCAGCGCGTTGCTCAGGCTCTGCAGGTTCGCGTTGTGATGGCCGGTATGAGAACCGACGCGCTTATTGGCCTTTCTGTGACGCATGTTGTCTGCTTCCTTCCGGGATTCAGGCGGTGGTCTTGGGCGGGGACCAGTTCTCGAGAGTCATGCCAAGCTCGAGATCCTTGCTTGCCAGCGCATCCTTGATCTCGTTGAGCGACTTCTTGCCGAGGTTCGGCGTCTTCATCAGCTCGGTTTCCTTGCGCTGCACGAGGTCACCGATGTAGTAGATGCTCTCGGCCTTCAGGCAGTTCGCGGAGCGCACCGTCAGTTCGAGATCGTCGATCGGCCGCAGCAGCAGCGGATTCACTTCCTTGCGCTGCGCTTCGCCGGCTTCCTCGGCCTCGGCTTCGAGGTCGACGAAGACGGAGAGCTGGTCACGCAGGATCCGCGCTGCCAGCCGGACCGCCTCGGCGGGATCGATGCAGCCGTTGGTGTCAACGTCCAGCACCAGCTTGTCAAGATCCGTGCGCTGCTCGACACGGGCACGCTCGACGCTGTAGCTGGCGCGACGCACCGGGCTATAGCTGGCATCGAGGCGAAGCTGACCAATGGTCGCGCCGTCGTCGTCATCACCGCGCTGAGTCACGGGCTGATAACCGCGACCACGCGTGACATGCAGCGTCATATCCAGCGAGCCGCCGGTGAGATTGGCGATCTCGAGCTCGGGATTGATGATCTCGACGTCGTGATCCAGCGTGATGTCGCCCGCGGTCACTGGGCCGCTGCCGGACTTCTTCAGCGTCAGAGTGGCCTCGTCACGAGCGTTCAGACGCAGCGCGAGATTCTTGATGTTGAGCAGGATGTCGATGACATCCTCCTGCACACCCTCAAGAGCAGCGTACTCATGCACGACGCCCTCGATCTGCACCTCGGTAACCGCGGCGCCAGGAATGGAGGAAAGCAGGATGCGCCGCAGCGCATTGCCCAGCGTGTGGCCGAAACCGCGCTCCATCGGCTCGAGCTCGACGCGCGCGCGATAGGCGCTGATCGTCTCGACATTGATGTTACGGGGTTTCAGCAAATCGGAAACTTGACCCTGCATGGACGCGTACTACCTCGCGAAAATCGAATGAATTCCCCGACAAAGGGAAACCGCCGGAGGCGGCGTACCACTTACTTGGAGTAGAGCTCTACGACCAGGTTCTCGTTGATGTCCGGAAGGATCTGGTCGCGCTCCGGGGCCGCCTTGAAAGTCCCCTTGAGGCCCTTCTCGTCAACCTGCACCCATTCCGGGAAACCGACCTGGGAGGCAATCGACAGCGACTCGACGATGCGCGACTGCTGGCGGGCCTTCTCGCGGACCTCGACGATATCGCCCTCACGCACTTGGTAGGACGGGATATTGACGGTCACGCCGTTGACGCTGATCGCCTTATGGTTGACCAGCTGGCGCGCCTCGGCCCGCGTGGCGCCGAAGCCCATGCGATAGACGACGTTGTCCAGCCGCGACTCCAGCATCTGCAGCAACAGAACGCCCGTGGAGCCCTTGCGCTGCTGCGCCTTGAGATAGTAATTACGGAACTGCTTCTCGAGCACGCCGTACATATGGCGCAGCTTCTGCTTCTCGCGCAGCTGCAACGCATAGTCCGACAGGCGCTGGCGTCGACCACCGCCCTGCTGCCCTGGCGGAGTGTCGAGCTTGCACTTGGTGTCCAGCGCGCGCCCGCGTCCCTTGGTGAAGAGATCGGTGCCGGCGCGGCGGGACTGCTTGCACTTGGGTCCGGTGTACTTGGCCATATCTGTGCTCCCTAGACGCGGCGACGCTTCGGCGGACGGCAGCCGTTGTGCGGGATCGGCGTAACGTCTGTGATGTTGGTGATCTTGAAACCTGCGGAATTCAGCGCACGAACCGCCGACTCGCGGCCCGGGCCCGGGCCGTTAACGAAGACCTCGAGATTCTTGACGCCGTGCTCTGCCGCGCCCTGCCCGGCGCGCTCGGCTGCGACCTGCGCGGCGAAGGGCGTCGACTTGCGCGAACCGCGGAAGCCGCAGGCTCCGGCGGTGCACCAGGCCAGCGCATTGCCCTGGCGGTCGGAGATCAGGATGATCGTGTTGTTGAAGCTGGCGTGCACGTGCGCGACACCGTCGGTGATGTTCTTCTTGACGCGCTTGCGCTTCGTCGAGGTATTCGGAGTTGCCATGGGTATGCTTCAGCCTTACTTCTTCTTGCCGGCGATAGCGCGGCGCGGGCCCTTGCGGGTACGGGCGTTGGTACGGGTGCGCTGGCCGCGGACCGGCAGGCCGCGCTTGTGGCGCAACCCGCGATAACAGCCGAGATCGACCAGACGCTTGATATTCATCGAGATCTCACGACGCAGATCGCCCTCCACGCTGTAGCTGCCGACGGCGCCACGCAGCGCTTCAAGTTCGGCTTCGGTGAGCTGCTTGATCGGCTGTGCCGGATCCACGCCGGCGGTCGCGCAAATCTGGCGCGCGCGGGTATTGCCGATGCCGTAGATCGACTGCAACGCGATCACCGCGTGCTTGTTCGCCGGAACATTGATGCCTGCAATACGGGCCATGCGTGGAAAACTCCTGACTAACAGCGGCGCTGAAAAAGGCGCCGGATTGTAAACGAAACGGGCTCGAAATCAAAATGCACGGCTCGGGCAACGCTGCCGAACCGGTCCAAGGTCATCTTTCTGCTCGCAACTTCACAGCCTGGGCCGGTGCGTTGTGCGAGCGGCTGGCGCGGGAACTTGTCCCTGCCGCCGCCGTCGGGCGCGCGACATTGGAAATCTCGTGCCAACGGCCGCCGCGGGCACTAAGCTCGGTCTTCCGGACCTCGCCAAGTGCCCCAGCCCGGGCCTTCTGACCGGCCTCATTGGTAACGTCGTGCGAACGGCCGCCGCGGTCACTAAGTTCGCGCTTCCTGCGCTCACTAAGTGACCCGGCCGCGGCCGTCCTGGCCGCGGCGTTCGCGAAATTTTCGTGTTCACTGGACACGAAAATTTCGCTCACCCCTGCCGCTGCTTGTGGCGGGCGTCGGTGCAGATGACGCGCACGGAACCGTTGCGGTTGATCACCTTACAGTTTCTGCAGATCTTCTTTACGGAGGCTCTTACTTTCATGATGCGGTTTCCTGAAAATCGGCTCAGCGGACGGTGCCGGCCCGGCCGATGGACTTGAGGTTGGCTTTCTTCAGCACGCTGTCGTACTGATGCGACATCAGATGCGCCTGCAGCTGCGACATGAAGTCCATCGCCACGACGACGACGATCAGCAGCGAGGTGCCGCCGAAGTAGAAGGGCACGCTCCACTGCGAATACAGGATTTCCGGCATCAGACAGATGGCGGTGATATAGGCCGCACCCACTACGGTCAGGCGCGTTAGCACAGTGTCGATGTACTGGCCCGTCTGCAGTCCGGGACGAATACCGGGGATGAATGCACCGGAACGCTTCAAGTTGTCGGCGGTGTCCTTGGAATCGAAGACCAGCGCCGTGTAGAAGAAGCAGAAGAAGATGATCATGCTCGCGTAGAGCAGTATGTAGATCGGCTGCCCCGGCGATAGCGTATTCGCGATGGCGCCCATCGTCCCGGAACCGGCTTCTCCGAAGAAGCGGATCATCGAGGCCGGAAAGAGAATGATGCTGGAAGCGAAGATGGGCGGAATGACGCCGGCCATGTTGACCTTCAGCGGCAGGTGCTGGGTCTGCGCTGCGAAGACGCGGCGACCCTGTTGACGCTTGGCGTGCTGCACGGGAATGCGACGCTGAGCGCGCTCCATGAACACAATGAACCAGGTCACACCAACCGCCAGCACCATGATGATCAGTACCTGGAAGGCGCTCATCTCGCCTTCACTGGTCAGCTGAGCGATGGAGCCCAGCGCCGAGGGCAGCCCCGCGACGATGCCGGCGAAGATCAGTATGGAGATGCCGTTGCCGATGCCGCGCTCGGTAACCTGCTCGCCCAGCCAGACGAGGAACATCGTGCCCGTGGTCAGCGACACAGCCGCCACGAAGATGAAGCCGATGCCCGGGCTGATGGATACACCCGAGTTCTGCAGCGCCACCGAGGCGCCGATGGACTGGAAACCAGCCAGCACCAGCGTGCCGTAACGCGTGTAGCGCGTAATCTGCTTGCGACCCTGCTCGCCTTCTTTGCGCAGCTCCTTCAACGTAGGAACCACCGCCGTAAGCAGCTGCATGATGATGGAGGCGGAGATATACGGCATCACGCCCAGCGCGAAGATCGACAGTCGCTCCAACGCGCCGCCGGAGAACATGTTGAACATGTCCAGGATCGAGCCACGCTGCTGCTCGAAGAGCTGTGCCATCTGTACCGGGTCGATACCGGGGACGGGAATGAACGTACCGATGCGGTACACGACGAGCGCGCCCAGCACGAAGAGCAGGCGCGAGCGCACCTCCCCCAGCTTGGAGAGGTCCGGCTTCATGCTCGGCGCAGCGGCGCCGGCGGGATTCTGCGGATTGCGGGCCATGAAGTTCGCTTCGCTGGGATGCTGGGTCGGTTACCGAATCAGCCGGCCGGCTTGTCGGCTACGCTGCCGCCGGCGGCTTCGATGGCCGCACGGGCGCCCTTGCTGGCACCGATACCGGTCAGCGTCACCTTGCGGCTGATGCTGCCCGTGGCGATGACCTTGATGCGGTTGATGCCGCGCGGCACCAAGCCCTTGTCCTTGAGGGCCGCAGGATCGATGCTATCGAGACCGCAGCGCTCCAGATCGGAGAGGCGCAGCTCGACGCAGTCGCCAGCGGCCATCGAGGCAAAACCCCGCTTCGGAAGACGGCGCTGCAGCGGCATCTGACCGCCCTCGAAGCCGACCTTGTTGTAGCCGCCCGAGCGCGCGTGCTGGCCCTTGTGACCGCGACCGCCGGTCTTGCCCAGACCTGAGCCGATGCCGCGGCCGACACGCTTGCGGGCCGTCTTGGAGCCCGCAGCGGGATGGATATCATTCAGTTTCATAAGGCGTAATCCCGGAGCAGTGTTACTGCAGTTCCTCGACCTTCAGGAGAAATTCGGCCTTGCGCACCATGCCCATATTCGCGGGCGTGGCGAGAATCTCGCGGCTATCGCCGATTTTGCGCAGGCCGAGGCCGTTGACGTTGTTCCTGTGCTGCTTGAGGCGCCCGATAAGCGACCCCGTCAGCGTGACGCGGATCTTCCTTGTCTCAGCCATGAGTCACCTCCCGACCGGTGATTTCCTCGACGGACTTGCCGCGCTTGGCGGCCACTTCCTCGGGCAGACGGATCGCTGACAGCGCGTTGATGGTGGCGCGAACGAGGTTGATCGGATTGCGCGAGCCATAGCTCTTGGCGAGCACGTTGTGCACGCCGGCAACCTCGAATACCGCGCGCATGGCACCACCGGCGATGACGCCGGTACCACTTGAGGCCGGACGCACGAGTACGCGGGTGGCGCCGTGACTACCCTCAATGGCGTGCTGCACCGTTTCCTCGTTGAGCGCGACGCTGACCATGGTCTTGCGCGCGCGCTCCATCGCCTTCTGGATGGCAACGGGAACCTCACGGGCCTTGCCATAGCCAAAACCGACGCGACCTTGACCGTCGCCGACCACGGTCAGGGCCGTAAAGGCAAACTGCTTGCCGCCCTTCACCGTCTTCGAGACGCGATTGATGGTGATCAGCTTTTCTGCGAGGTCGCTGCCCTGACCGCCGTCGTACTGGTTGTCCTGCTTGGCCATCGTTTAAAACTCCAATCCGTTTTCGCGCGCGGCATCGGCGAGCGCCTTGACGCGCCCGTGGTACTTGAAGCCGGAGCGGTCAAAGGCAACCGAGCTGATGCCCTGCTCCTTCGCGCGACGTGCGATCTCGGCGCCTACTTGAGCGGCCGCGGCGACATTGCCGGTGCCATTCTCGAGCGCCTGGGCGATCGTCTTCTCTGTGGTCGAGGCAGCGACGACGGTGTGCGCAGCATCGGGCGCAATGATTTGCGCATAGATGTGACGCGGGGTCCGGTTGATACAGAGGCGATAGTGCCCCTGGAGCCGGATCTTGGCCCGCGCCTTGCGGGCGCGCCGCTGGCGGTTGATCTTCTTTGCTTGCATGGCTTGGATCCTGAGGCGCTACTTCTTCTTGGCTTCCTTCATGACGATGCGCTCACCTTCATAGCGCACCCCCTTGCCCTTGTACGGTTCCGGCGGACGCAGGGCGCGGATCTCGGCAGCGACCTGGCCTACGGCCTGGCGGTCGGAACCGGATACCACAATCTCTGTCTGCGTCGGCGTCTGCGCGCTCACCCCTTCGGGCAAGGCGTATTCCACCGGGTTCGAATAACCCAGCGAGAGCGTGATCTGCTTGCCCTGCGCCTGAGCGCGATAACCGACACCGACCAGCTGGAGCTTGCGCTCGAAGCCGGCGGTCACGCCGGTGACCATGTTGTTGAGATTCGCGCGGACGGTGCCGGCCATCGCCGGATCCTTCTCCGCGCTTGCTTCCGCCACGCGCAGCTGGTCACCTTCCAGCTCAATGTCGACACCAGCGTTCAGTGTCATGGTCAGGGTCGCCTTGCTGCCCTTGACCTGCACGTCGCGGCCGTTGATCGAGACCTCGACACCCTTGGGAACGGTGATCGGCGCTTTTGCGACTCGATACATGTTGCGATGTCCTGCAAAAAAGGAATGGAGGTCGCGCTAGGCGACGTAACAGAGCACTTCGCCGCCAATGCCTTCGGCACGGGCCTGACGATCAGTGCGCAGACCGCGCGAGGTCGAGACGATGGCCACACCGAGACCGCCCATGACGCTGGGAAGCTCGTCCTTGCCGCGGAACATCCGCAGCGAAGGCTTGCTGGCGCGGTCGAGGCGCTCGATGACCGGCTTGCCCCCGAAATACTTGAGGGTGACCGTGACGACAGCTTCCGCGCCTTCGCCCGACACGCCTACATCATTGATGTAGCCCTCGGACTTGAGGACCTCGCCAAGATGAAGCTTCAGCTTGGAAGCCGGCGCGGTGACGGTGCGCTTGCCCGCCGCCTGCGCGTTGCGGATGCGGGTCAGGAAGTCGCTGATGGGATCGCTCATGCTCATCGTCGTTCTCCTACCAGCTCGCTTTCTTGAGACCGGGAACTTCGCCGTTCATCGCGGCCTCGCGCAGCTTGTTTCGGCCGAGACCGAATTTCTGGTAGACGCCCCGCGGCCGCCCGGTGATCGCGCAGCGATTGCGCTGGCGGGCCGGGCTGGAGTCGCGCGGCAGCTTCTGCAGCTTCACCACCGCATCCTGCTTCTCCTCGAAACTCGAGTTCTCGGAAGCGATGATGCGCTTCAGCTCTGCGCGCTTCTTTGCGTACTTGGCCACGAGCTTCGTACGTTTCTGCTCGCGGTTCACCATGCCTTTCTTTGCCATGCCTGTCGTCGCTCTACTTGCGGAAGGGGAAGCCGAAGGCATCGAGCAGCATGCGGCCTTCCTTATCGTTGCGGGCGGAGGTCGAAATCGTGATGTTCATGCCACGAATCTTGTCGACCCGGTCGTAATCGATCTCCGGGAAGATGATCTGCTCGTTGATCCCGAAATTGAAATTGCCACTGCCGTCGAAGCCGCGCGCGGGAATGCCGCGGAAGTCGCGCATACGCGGCATACCAACGTGAATCAGCCGCTCGAGGAACTCGTACATGCGGCTGCCGCGCAGCGTCACCATCGTGCCGATCGGAAAGTCCTCGCGGATGTTGAAGCCCGCGATCGCCTTGCGCGCCTTGGTAATCATCGGCTTCTGGCCGGCGATGGCGGTGAGGTCGGAGACGGCGTGCTCCAGTACCTTGCGATCGCGCACGGCCTCGCCCACGCCCATATTGAGCGTGACCTTGACCACGCGAGGCACGGCATTGATGTTGCAGCCGATCTGCTTCTGCAACTCACCGCGGATCGTGTCGCGGTACTGAGCCTGCAGGTTCGGAACGCGTTTGTTTTCAGCCTGCTCAGACATCGACCACCTCGCCGTTGCTCTTGAAGTAGCGCACCTTGCGTGCCTTGTCACCCTCGCCCTCAACGCGGAAACCGATGCGATCGCCTTTTTCGGCCTTGGCGTTCCACAGCATCACGTTGGAGATATGCAGCGGCATCTCCTTGTCCACGACGCCGCCCGGGACGCCGGCGTTGGGATCCGGCTTCTGGTGCTTCTTGGCGATGTTGACGCCCTCGACAACCACGCGCTGGTCGTCGACCAAGCGCGAGACGGTGCCGCGACGTCCCTTGTCCTTACCTGCTGTGACGACGACATCGTCGCCCGTACGAATTCTCTTCATGATCTTCCTGCCTGCCTCAGAGCACTTCTGGGGCGAGCGAAATGATGCGCATGTACTTGGCACGCAGCTCACGCGTGACCGGCCCAAAAATACGTGTGCCGATGGGGTCGCCCTTGTTGTCGAGCAACACGGCCGCATTGGTGTCGAAGCGAATCGCGGAGCCGTCGTTGCGACGCACCGGATGCCGCGTGCGCACGACCACCGCGTTGTGCACTTCGCCCTTCTTGACCTTGCCGCGCGGGATCGCGTCCTTGACGCTGACCTTGACGACATCACCGACGTGGGCATAGCGACGACCGGTGGAGCCCTGAACGCGTATCACTTGGACGAGCTTGGCGCCGCTGTTGTCGGCGGCCAGAAGTGTGGATTCCTGTTGGATCATGGACGGGGCCTCAGCCGGCTGCGGACAGGTCGATGTCGCGGTCAACCACGTCGACGAGCGTGAAGTGCTTGTCCTTGGAAACCGGGCGGCAAGAACGAATGGCCACAAGGTCCCCGATGCGCGCGCTGTTTTCGGCGTCGTGCACCTTCAGTCGCGTCGACCGACGGATGTACTTGTTGTAGAGCTTGTGCTGCACGCGGCGCTCGATGAGAACCGTGGCGGTCTTGTCCATCTTGTCCGAGACCACACGGCCATAAAGGAGCCGCTGCGCACCACTTTCTTGCTGATTGTCCGACATCGTGACTACTTCCTCAGGCCTTCGCAGTGCGCATGGTGGTCTTGACACGCGCGATGTTGCGTCGCACCTCGCGCACGCGGTGGTGCTGCGTCAGCTGACCGGTCGCGGCCTGCATGCGCAGATTGAACTGTTCCTTGCGCAGGGCTTCGAGCTCCTCGCGCAGGCCTTCGGCGTCCTTGCCGTCGAGCTTGTTGACGTATTCCTTGGCTTTCATCACATGATCGTCCGGTTGACGAATTCGCACTTGATGGGCAGCTTTGCAGCGGCGAGGCGGAAGGCCTCCCGTGCGACTTCTTCTGACACACCTTCCATCTCGTAGATCATGCGACCGGGCTGCACCTTGGCGGCCCAGTACTCGACATTGCCCTTGCCCTTGCCCATGCGGACTTCGAGCGGCTTGGTCGTGACCGGGACGTCCGGAAAGACGCGGATCCAGAGCTTACCGCCGCGCTTGACGTGACGGTTGATGGCACGGCGCGCGGCCTCGATCTGGCGCGCGGTCAGCCGACCGTGCTCCAGGCACTTCAGGCCGTACTCGCCGAAGGAGACCTTGTTACCGCGCTGCGCAAGACCACGGTTCTTGCCCTTTTGCTGCTTGCGGTACTTGGTGCGCTTGGGTTGCATCATGGCGCGTACTCTCCTTAGCTGGCGGCTTCAGCGGTTTCGGCAGGCTTCTCGGCTTCGAACTGCTCGCCGTTGAAGACCCAAACCTTGACCCCGATGATTCCGTAGGTCGTGTGCGCTTCGGCCAGCCCGTAGTCGATATGCGCGCGCAGGGTATGCAGCGGAACGCGACCCTCGCGATACCACTCGGTGCGCGCGATCTCGGCGCCATTCAAGCGGCCGGAGACCTGGATCTTGATGCCGCCGGCGCCGATGCGCATGGCGTTCTGCACCGAGCGCTTCATGGCGCGACGGAACATGATGCGGCGCTCCAGCTGCTGGGCGACCGACTCGGCGATGAGATAGGCGTCGAGCTCGGGCTTGCGAATCTCTTCGACCGAGACATGCACGGCGTCGGCACGCAGGCCCATGCGCACGGCGATGTCCTGCTTGAGCTTCTCGATGTCCTCGCCCTTCTTGCCGATGACGATGCCCGGACGCGCGGTGTGGATCGTCAGGCGCGCCGACTTGGACGGACGGTCGATCTGCACGCGCGAAACCGAAGCCTTGGCCAGGCGCTTGCGCACGAAGTCGCGCACCTCGATATCGGTGGCGAGCTGCTCGCGGTAGGCATCGCGCTCGGCGTACCAGTTCGACGTCCACTTGGTCGTGATACCCAGGCGGAAGCCGTTCGGATGTACTTTATGACCCATGGGTTCTCGTCCTGCGCTTACTGGTCCGCGACGCGGATCGTGATATGACTGGTCGGCTTCACAATGCGGTCGGCGCGGCCCTTGGCGCGCGGCATCATGCGTTTGATCTGCGGTCCTGCGTCCACCATGATCTCGGAGATCCGCAGCTCATCGACGTCGGCGCCGAAATTGTTCTCGGCGTTGGCAATCGCCGACTCGAGCACCTTGCGGATCACGCCAGCCGCCTTCTTGTTCGAAAAGCGCAGCAGCGACAGCGCCTGGTCCACGGGCTTGCCGCGGACCTGGTCGGCCACGAGCCGCCCTTTCTGGGGTGACAGTCGCGCAAAACGCAGGACGGAATGAGTCTGCATGATCAACGTGCCTTCTTGTCGGCGACGTGGCCCTTGAAGGTCCGCGTCGGAGCGAATTCACCGAGCTTGTGCCCGACCATGTTCTCAGTGACGAAGACCGGCATATGCTGCCGCCCGTTGTGCACCTGCATGGTCAGACCGACCATATCCGGCGTCACCATCGAACGACGCGACCAGGTCTTGATCGGCCGCTTGACACGGGAGGCCTGCGCCTCATCGACCTTCTTGGCCAGGTGGTGATCCACGAAAGGACCTTTCTTCAATGAACGTGGCATTGCGATACCTCGTTACTTCTTCTTCTTCGCCGTGCGCTTGCGCACGATGAACTGGTTGGTGCGCTTGTTATTGCGCGTCTTGTAGCCCTTCGACGGCTGACCCCACGGCGATACCGGGTGCGGGTTGCCCTGCCCCGACTTGCCTTCACCACCACCGTGCGGGTGGTCGACCGGGTTCATCACCGTGCCGCGCACTGTCGGGCGGACGCCCTGCCAGCGCTTGGCGCCGGCCTTGCCCAGCACGCGCAGGCTGTGCTCCGAGTTACCGACCTCGCCAACGACAGCGCGGCACTCGGCGAAAATCTTGCGCATCTCGCCGGAGCGCATGCGCAATGTCACGTAGCCACCTTCGCGGGCCACCAACTGCACCGCCGCACCCGCGGAACGGGCCATCTGCGCACCCTTGCCGGGACGCATCTCGATGCAGTGAATGGTCGTACCGAGCGGAATGTTCCGCAGCGGCAGGCAGCAGCCGGGCTTGATCGGGGCGGACTCGCCACTGAAGACGGCATCGCCAACCTTCAGATGACGCGGCGCAATGATATACCTCCGCTCGCCATCCGCATAGACCAAAAGCGCGATATGGGCGCTGCGATTGGGATCATGTTCGACGCGCTCGACCTTGGCCGGCACGCCGTCCTTGTCGCGCTTGAAGTCGATGATGCGGTACGCCTGCTTATGGCCACCGCCGCGATGACGCGTCGTGATACGGCCCGCGTTGTTACGGCCGCCGGTGCGCGACTGTTTCTCGACCAACGGCGCGTGCGGTCCACCACCGTGCAGGTCCTTGTTGATGACCTTGACTTGGTGACGGCGCCCGGCCGATGTCGGCTTGCTCTTCTGGATCGCCATGCTTGCCTCTAGTTCGCGGAGCCGAGGAAGTCGATCTCGCTACCCTCGGCGAGGGTGACGTAGGCCTTCTTCCAGTCGGAGCGACGGCCCATGCTGCGGCCGAAGCGCTTGGTCTTGCCCTTGACGTTCAGGGTGCTCACACCGGTGACGCGGACCTCGAAGAGCTTCTCGACGGCCTCGCGGATTTCCGGCTTGGTCGCATCACGCGCAACCTTGAGCACGATCTGGTTCTGTGCCTCGGCGGCGCGGTTGCCCTTTTCGGAGATCACCGGCGCCCGGATGATTTCGTGCAGACGGTCGATATTCATGACAGCCAGGCCTCGAACTTGCGGATGGCGGCCTCGGTGACCACCACCTTCTCGTGGGACAGCAGACTGACCGGGTTGACGGCTTCGACATCCAGCACGTCGACTCCAGGCAGGTTGCGCGCAGCCAGGTACAGCGGCTGCTCGACCGACTCGCCGATGATCAGCGCATTGGTCGCACCCAGCTCGGCGAGCTTGGCTGCCAGATTCTTGGTCTTGCCGTCGCATGCCAGCTCGGGTACGACGATGAGGTGCTCGCGCCGCCCCAGCTCAGAGAGGATGCTGCGCAACGCGCCGCGATACATCTTGCGGTTCACTTTCTGCGAATGGTCGCGCGGCCGCGCCGCAAAGGTAACGCCGCCGCCCCGCCACAGCGGGCTGCGGATGGTGCCGGCGCGCGCACGTCCGGTGCCCTTCTGCCGCCAGGGCTTCTTGCCGCCGCCGCTGACGTCCGAGCGCGTCTTCTGCGCCTTCGTGCCGGCGCGCGCACCCGCCATGTAGGCGGTAACGACCTGATGCACCAGGGCCTCGTTGAAGTCCGCGGCGAAGACGGCATCCGCCACCTGCACCGTACTTCCGCCCTTGTTGCTTGCCAATTCCATGATTGCTTCCTTTGCGCGGTCCGGACTAGCTGCGGTTGCTCGGGCGCACGATCACCGTGCCGCCCTTCGCCCCGGGTACCGCACCTTTGACGAGCAACAGATTGCGCTCGGCATCGACGCGGACGACGTCCAGATTCAACGTCGTGACGCGGGCGTTACCCATCTGCCCGGACATCTTCTTGCCCTTGAACACCCTGCCCGGCGACTGGTTCTGGCCGATCGAGCCCGGCGTGCGGTGCGACAGCGAGTTGCCGTGCGTGGCACGACCACCGCCGAAGCCCCAGCGCTTGACCGTGCCGGCAAAGCCCTTGCCGATGCTGGTGCCACGCACATCCACTGCCTTGACTTCCGCGAAGGCGTCGACGCGGATCTCCGCACCGGTCTGCAGCTCGGTGTCCTCGCCCTCTTCCAGGCGCATCTCCCAGAGACCGGTGCCCGGCGCGACACCGGCGGTCTTGAAGTGCCCGAGCTCAGCCTTGGTCAGCCGCTGCGGCTTGGCCTCGCCAACCGTGACCTGGATCGCGCGGTAGCCGTCGCTCTCCTCAGTCTTAAGGCGTGTGACGCGATTCGGCGCGCACTCAATCACCGTCACCGGAACGGACTGGCCATCCTCGGTGAAGATGCGGGTCATGCCGCGCTTGATGCCAACAATTCCAATACTCATAGTTATGGCTCCCGCGCGCCTCAACCGAGCTTGATCTGGACCTCGACACCGGCCGGAAGATCGAGCTTGGACAGGGCGTCCACGGTCTTCTCGGTCGGGTCGACGATCTGCATGAGCCGCTTGTGCGTGCGGATCTCGTACTGGTCGCGCGCGTCCTTGTAGACGTGCGGCGATACCAGGATCGTGTAGCGCTCACGGCGGGTCGGAAGCGGGATGGGCCCCCGCACGAGCGCACCTGTGCGCTTGGCGGTTTCCACGATCTCGCGGGCCGACCGATCGATCAAACGATGATCGAAGGCCTTGAGCCGGATACGTATCGATTGGCTAGCTGCGGCCATGCTTGCTGGACTCGGTTATGAAAAAGAACGGGAAGCGACTCGGGGCGAATGCCCCGAAGCGCTTCAGGCGATGATCTTAGCCACGACGCCGGCGCCGACGGTGCGGCCACCTTCGCGAATGGCGAAGCGCAGGCCATCTTCCATGGCGATCGGTGCGATCAGCTCAACCTTCAGGTTGACGTTGTCGCCCGGCATCACCATTTCTGCACCTTCCGGCAGCGTCACGTTGCCCGTGACGTCCGTCGTCCGGAAGTAGAACTGCGGCCGGTAGCCGGCAAAGAAGGGCGTGTGACGTCCGCCCTCTTCCTTCTTGAGAATGTAGACCTCGCACTCGAACTGCGTGTGCGGGGTAATGCTGCCCGGCTTCGCCAGCACCTGGCCGCGCTCGATCTCTTCGCGCTTGGTGCCGCGCAGCAGCACGCCGACGTTGTCGCCCGCTTCGCCACGATCCAGCAGCTTGCGGAACATCTCGACACCGGTCACCGTGGTCTTGACGGTCTTCTTGATGCCGACAATCTCGATCTCGTCGCCGACCTTGACCACGCCGCGCTCAATGCGCCCGGTGGCCACGGTGCCGCGACCCGAAATCGAGAAGACGTCCTCAACCGGCATCAGAAAGGCGCCGTCAATCGCGCGCTCGGGCTCGGGAATGAAGCTGTCCATGGCGTCGATCAGCTTCTGGATGGCTTCCGCGCCAAACTCGCCTTCGTCGCCTTCCAGCGCCTTCAGCGCCGAGCCGGTGATGATCGGGGTGTCGTCGCCCGGGAAGTCGTACTGGCTCAGCAGGTCGCGAACTTCCATCTCGACCAGTTCCAGAAGCTCGGCGTCGTCCACCATGTCGGCCTTGTTCAGGAACACGACAATGAAGGGCACACCCACCTGACGGGCCAGCAGAATGTGCTCGCGCGTCTGCGGCATGGGGCCATCAGCAGCGGACACCACCAGAATCGCGCCATCCATCTGCGCAGCACCGGTGATCATGTTCTTGACGTAGTCGGCGTGGCCAGGGCAGTCAACGTGCGCGTAGTGACGATTCTCCGACTCGTACTCCACGTGCGCCGTCGAAATCGTGATGCCGCGCGCCTTCTCTTCCGGCGCCTTGTCGATCATGTCGAATGCGGTCGCATCACCACCCCACTTCCGCGCCTGACATACCGTCAGCGCCGCAGTCAGCGTCGTCTTGCCGTGGTCAACGTGCCCAATCGTACCCACGTTCACGTGGGACTTCGTGCGCTCGAACTTTGCTTTGGCCATCTTCTTGCTTCCTGATACGTATTGTTAGTCGGGACAAAAAACGCGCCGGTGCGTCTAGGCGGCGTCCTGCTTCATGAGAGCGGCCGCGACACTCGCCGGGGCCTCGTCGTATTTCTTGAATTCCATCGAATAGGTCGCGCGGCCCTGGCTCATCGAGCGCAGCGTCGTCGAGTAGCCGAACATCTCGGAAAGCGGAACCTCGGCTTCGATGACCTTGCCCGACGGGCTGTCTTCGTTGCCCTGCACCAGCCCGCGGCGCTTGGAGAGATCGCCCATGACATCGCCCATGTACTCCTCGGGCGTGACGACCTCGACGCGCATGATCGGCTCGAGGATGACCGCCTTCGCCTTGCGCGCGCCTTCCTTGAAGCCCATCGAGGCGGCGATCTTGAAGGCCATCTCGCTGGAGTCGACGTCGTGGTAGGAGCCGTCGAAGAGCGTGACCTTGACGTCCACCATCGGGTAGCCGCCAATGACGCCGTTCTTCATCTGCTCCTGAATACCCTTGTCAACCGAACCGATGTAGTCCTTCGGCACGACACCGCCGACAATGGCGTTGACGAACTCGTAACCCTTACCGGCTTCCTGCGGCTCGATACGCAGCCAAACGTGGCCGTACTGACCGCGACCGCCGGACTGGCGAACAAACTTGCCTTCCTGCTCGACCTGCTGCTTGATGGTCTCGCGGTAGGCAACCTGCGGCTGACCGATATTGGCATCGACGCCAAACTCGCGCCGGAGGCGATCGATGAGCACCTCAAGATGCAGCTCGCCCATGCCGGAGATGATGGTCTGGCCCGATTCCTCGTCGGTATGCACGCGGAAGGAGGGATCCTCGATCGCCAGCTTCTGCAGCGCGGTCGCCATCTTCTCCTGGTCGACCTTGGTCTTGGGCTCCACCGCCTGGCTGATCACCGGCTCCGGGAACTCCATGCGCTCGAGCATGATCTGGTGGTTCGGGTCACACAGGGTGGTACCCGTCACGATGTGCGAGATGCCGACGCATGCGGCGATGTCGCCGGCGTGCACCGACTTGACCTCTTCGCGCTTGTTGGAGTGCATCTGCAGCAGGCGGCCGATGCGCTCCTTCTTGCCCGAGATCGGGTTGAATACGCTGTCGCCGGCATTGAGCACGCCCGAGTAGACGCGGATGAAGGTCAGGCTGCCGACGTACTTGTCGGACATGATCTTGAAGGCCAGCGCCGAGAAGGGCTCGCTGTCGTCGGCCTTGCGCACGAGGTGCTTCTCGGGATCGTCGGGGTCGGTACCCTCGACGGCCGGAACCTGCGTCGGGCTCGGCATGTAGCGGATAACCGCGTCGAGCAGGAACTGCACGCCCTTGTTCTTGAAGGCGGTGCCGCAGAGCATCGGCACGATCTCGCGCGACAGCGTCAGCGTGCGCAGACCGGAATGAATGTCCTCGACCGGCAGATCGCCCTCTTCGAGGTACTTGTTCATGACCTCTTCGCTGGACTCGGCCACGGACTCGACCAGCAACTCGCGCCACTTGGCGGCTTCTTCCTTGAGGTTCTCCGGAACATCCTTCAGCTCATAGGTCATGCCCATGTCGTCCGGATTCCAGTAGATCGCCTGCATGTTGATCAGGTCGACCACGCCCTCGAAATCTTCCTCGGCGCCGATCGGGATGACGATCGGCACGGGCTTGGCGTTCAGCCGCGAGCGCATCTGCTCGACGACATGGAAGAAGTCCGCGCCGGTGCGGTCCATCTTGTTGACGAAGCCCATGCGCGGCACGCGGTACTTCGTGGCCTGGCGCCAGACCGTCTCCGACTGCGGCTGCACGCCGCCGACCGCGCAGTACACCATCACGGCGCCGTCGAGCACGCGCATGGAACGCTCGACCTCGATGGTGAAGTCGACGTGCCCGGGAGTGTCGATGATGTTGACGCGGTGCTCTTCGAACTGCTTGTCCATGCCCTGCCAGAAGCAGGTGGTGGCAGCCGACTGGATAGTGATGCCGCGCTCCTGCTCCTGCTCCATCCAGTCCATGGTCGCGGCGCCGTCGTGCACCTCGCCCATCTTGTGAGAAACGCCGGTGTAAAACAGGATGCGCTCGGTCGTCGTCGTCTTCCCGGCATCAATATGCGCGGAAATTCCGATGTTGCGATAGCGCTCGATGGGCGTGTTGCGGGCCACGGCGGATTCCTCGAATTCGGGCTTGGGGACTTCAGTGAGAGGCGGGTACTACCAGCGGAAGTGCGAAAAGGCCTTGTTGGCCTCCGCCATACGGTGCGTGTCTTCGCGCTTCTTGACGGCAGCGCCGCGGCTCTCGGCCGCGTCCATCAACTCGCCAGCCAGGCGCTGCGACATGCCCTGCTCGCCACGGTTGCGCGTGGCGTCGATGAGCCAGCGCATCGCCAGCGTGTTGCGGCGAACGGTGCGAACCTCGACGGGCACCTGATAGGTGGCACCACCGACACGACGCGACTTCACCTCGACGGTCGGACGGATATTGTCGAGCGCCTGCTCCAGCACAGGCAGCGGCTCATCGGTGCTCTGCTTGGCAGACACGATGTCCAGGGCGCCGTAGACGATCTTCTCGGCCACGGAACGCTTACCGGACACCATCATCATATTGATGAACTTGGCCAGCAGCTCGGAATTGAATTTGGGGTCCGGGAGTACCTTGCGGACTTCAGCGCGACGGCGACGCATGGCTACGCTCCTAGCTACTCTTGGGGCGCTTGGCGCCGTACTTGGAACGACCCTGACGGCGCTTCTCGATGCCGGCGCAGTCGAGTGCGCCGCGCACGGTGTGATAACGCACACCGGGAAGATCCTTCACACGTCCACCGCGGATGAGCACAACCGAGTGCTCCTGAAGGTTATGACCTTCACCGCCGATGTAGGAAATCACCTCGAAACCATTGGTCAGGCGCACCTTGCACACCTTCCGCATGGCCGAGTTCGGCTTCTTCGGGGTGGTGGTATAGACACGGGTACACACGCCACGCCGCTGGGGGCTCTTCTCCAGCGCGGGCACCTTTGATGGGGTGCTGCGGGTCGCACGACCCTTGCGCACTAACTGATTGATCGTTGGCACGATGGTGACTTCCGACTTATGAAAGAAATGACGGGCCGCCGTTGTGTGGGGCCCGTCAGGAAGGGCGCGCAATATAGTGGTCCGCTGCGGACCTGTCAACCGGAAAGATCACCGCGGCGCGCGTGACCGCGGTGATCCAGACCTCTAGCCTTCGTTTTCCGGCACGCCGGCCTCGTCGTCACCGCCGGCAGTACTGCGCTCTGCCGCTGCAGCCGGCGAGGAGCCGCTCTCGTTGAAGTCCGCGGCTCCCGAGGCGGGGACCTGCAGGTCGGCGAGGAAACTGCCGCCACGGGCCTTGCGGCGCTGCTCGTGGAAGGACAGTCCCGTACCGGCCGGGATCAGGCGACCGACGATGACATTCTCCTTGAGACCGCGCAGCTCGTCGCGAGATCCGCGCACGGAGGCTTCGGTGAGCACGCGGGTGGTCTCCTGGAAGCTGGCCGCCGAGATGAAGGATTCGGTGGACAGGCTCGCCTTGGTGATGCCGAGGATGAGCCGCTCGAACTTGGCCGGGGTCTTGCCCTCGGCGGCGAGCTTGCGGTTGGTGTCCTCGGTCGCAAAGAGTTCCACCTGCTCGCCATGCAGGAAGGGCGAGTCGCCGGAATCGGTGATCTCGACCTTGCGCAGCATCTGTCGGCAGATCGTCTCAATGTGCTTGTCGTTGATCGTCACGCCCTGCAGACGGTAAACGTCCTGGATCTCCTTGACGACGTGGTTGGACAGTGCCACCACGCCGCGCAGACGCAGGATGTCGTGCTGCGACGGCTCGCCGTCGGTGATCTGCTCACCGCGCTCGACATGCTCACCTTCGAATACCGAGATCTGCTGCCACTTCGGAATCAGCAGCTCCACCTCTTCGCCGTCGGACTGCACGATCTTGAGGCGCTGCTTGCCCTTAGTGGCATTGCCGAAGCGAACGGTGCCCGTGGCCTCGGCCAGAACGGCCGGGTCCTTCGGCTTGCGCGCCTCGAAGAGGTCGGCAACACGCGGCAGACCACCCGTGATGTCGCGTGACTTGGAGGCCTCCTGCGGGATGCGGGCGACAATGTCGCCAGTCTTGACGTCCTGGCCATCCTCGACAGTGACAACTGCACGCGCGGGCAGCGCATAGGCCACCGGGATGTCGGTATCGGGAAAGGTCAGCGCCTCGCCATCCGAGCCGAGCAGCACCAGCGTTGGCCGAAGCTCACGCGCGCTGCGCGTCTGCGATTCGGACACCACCAGCGTGGAGACGCCCGTAATGGGGTCCTCCTCGCGATTGACGGTGCTGCCTTCCTCGAAGTCCTGGAAGCGCACGCGACCAGCCTGCTCGGTAACGATGGGATGGGTATGCGGGTCCCACTTCGCGAGCCGGATGCCGGCCTCGACCGTCTGGCCGTCCTGCACCTCGATGATGGCGCCGTAGGGAATCTTGTAGCGCTCGCGCTCGCGCCCGTCCTCGGCAATGATGCCGATCTCGCCCGAGCGGGAAACCGCGACCAGATTGCCTTCCTGGTTCTGAATGGTCTTGACGTTGTGCAGCTTGACCGTGCCGCCGGCACGCGTATCGGCGCCGTCGGCAGCCACCGACCGCGAAGCTGCACCACCGACGTGGAAGGTACGCATCGTGAGCTGCGTGCCCGGCTCGCCGATCGACTGGGCGGCGATGACGCCCACCGACTCGCCGATGTTGACGCGATGACCGCGCGCCAGATCGCGCCCGTAGCACTGCGCGCAGATGCCGAAGCCCTGCTCGCAGGTGATCGGGCTGCGCACCCAGACCTCGTCCAGGGAATGCTGCTCGAGGAGATCGCAGAGCTTCTCGTCGAGCATCGTGCCCTCGGCGATCAGCACTTCATCGGTGCCCGGGATGTGCACGTCGCGCAGGGCCACGCGGCCCAGCACGCGATCGCGCAGGGCCTCGAGGACATCGCCACCCTCGACGATGGGGGTCATCTGCAGGCCGTTCTCGGTGCCGCAATCCTCGGCGGTGACAACCACGTCCTGCGACACATCCACCAGGCGGCGGGTGAGATACCCCGAGTTGGCTGTCTTCAACGCCGTATCGGCCAGGCCCTTGCGGGCGCCGTGCGTGGAGATGAAGTACTGCAGCACGTTCAGCCCTTCGCGGAAGTTGGCCGTGATGGGCGTCTCGATGATGGAGCCGTCCGGCTTGGCCATAAGGCCACGCATACCGGCGAGCTGGCGAATCTGCGCCTGCGAGCCACGCGCGCCGGAGTCGGCCATCATGAAGACCGAGTTGAAGCTCGGCTGGGTCACTTCGGTGCCGTCGCGCTCCAGGGCGGTCTCGGTACCGATGCGCGTCATCATCGCCTTGGCGATGCTGTCGTTGGCGCGCGACCAGACGTCGACGACGCGGTTGTAGCGCTCGCCGGCCGTGGTCAGGCCCTGGGTGTACTCCTCGTTGATCTCCTTGACCTTGTTCTCGGCATCCTCGAGGAAGGTGTACTTCTCGTCGGGAATCACCATGTCGTCGATGCAGAAGGAGATGCCCGACTGCGTCGACTGACCGAAGCCCATGTACATGAGCTGGTCCGCGAACACGACGGTGTCCTTGGTGCCGCAGCGGCGGTAGACGTAGTCGATGACCTTGCCGACTTCCTTCTTGGTCAAGGTCTTGTTGACCACCGAGAAAGGCACGCGGTCGGGCAGGATCTCGGACATCAGCGCGCGGCCAACGGTGGTGTCCACGAGTTGGCGCTTGGGCGTGGCGCTGCCGTCCTCCTCGTCGATCCAGTCGTCGATGCGCACCTTGATGCGCGCCTGCAGTTCCAGCTCGCCGCTGGCGAAAGCGCGGTGCACCTCGGCGACATCGGCCAGCACCATGCCGTCACCCTTGGCACCGATGCGCTCGCGCGTCATCCAGTACAGGCCGAGGACAACGTCCTGCGAGGGCACGATGATCGGGTCGCCGTTGGCCGGCGACAGGATGTTGTTCGAGGACATCATGAGCACGCGCGCCTCGAGCTGGGCTTCCAGCGAGAGCGGCACGTGCACGGCCATCTGGTCGCCGTCGAAGTCGGCGTTGAAGGCCGTGCACACCAGCGGGTGCAGCTGGATGGCCTTGCCCTCGATGAGCACCGGCTCGAAGGCCTGGATGCCCAGGCGGTGCAGCGTCGGCGCGCGGTTCAGCAGAACCGGGTGCTCCTTGATGCACTCCTCGAGGATGTCCCAGACCACGCCTTCCTCGCGCTCCACCATCTTCTTGGCCATCTTGATGGTGGTGGCGTGGCCCTGGCGCTGCAGCTGCGAGAAGACGAAGGGCTTGAACAGCTCCAGCGCCATCTTCTTGGGCAGACCGCACTGGTGCAGGCGCAGCGTCGGGCCGACCACGATGACCGAACGGCCCGAGTAGTCGACGCGCTTGCCCAGCAGATTCTGGCGGAAGCGCCCCTGCTTGCCCTTGATCATGTCGGACAGCGACTTCAGCGGGCGCTTGTTGGTGCCCGTGATGGCGCGGCCGCGACGGCCGTTGTCGAGCAGCGCATCCACCGATTCCTGCAGCATGCGCTTCTCATTGCGCACGATGATGTCCGGCGCATAGAGCTCGAGCAGGCGGCGCAGACGGTTGTTGCGGTTGATGACGCGGCGATAGAGATCGTTGAGGTCCGAGGTCGCGAAGCGGCCGCCGTCCAGCGGCACCAGCGGACGCAGATCCGGCGGCAGCACCGGCAGCACCTTCAGGATCATCCACTCCGGCTTGTTGCCGGAAGCCAGAAAGGACTCGATCAGCTTGAGGCGCTTGCCGAGCTTCTTGATCTTGGTCTCGGAATTGGTGGCGGCGATTTCCTCGCGCATGCGCACCGCTTCCTTGTTGAGATCGATCTGCTTGAGTAGCTCGAGCACGGCTTCGGCACCCATGCGGGCGTCGAACTCGTCACCGTACTGCTCGACCGCGTCGAGATACTCCTCCTCCGTCAGCAGCGTGTACTTCTCCAGCGGCGTCAGACCCGGGTCGACGACGATGTGCGCCTCGAAGTAGAGCACGCGCTCGATCGCCCGCAGCGGCATGTCCATGAGCAGGCCGATGCGCGAAGGCAGCGACTTCAGGAACCAGATATGCGCGCAGGGCGCGGCCAGATCGATGTGCGCCATGCGTTCGCGGCGTACCTTGGCGATCGTGACCTCGACGCCGCACTTCTCGCAGACCACGCCGCGATGCTTGAGGCGCTTGTACTTGCCGCAGAGGCACTCGTAGTCCTTGATCGGCCCGAAGAGCTTGGCGCAGAAAAGGCCGTCGCGCTCGGGCTTGAAGGTCCGATAATTGATGGTCTCCGGCTTCTTGACCTCACCGAAGGACCAGGAACGGATCTGCTCGGGCGAAGCCAGAGAGATCTTGATCGCGTCGAAATCGTCGACTTCGTCGTTGTTGCGAAGCAGGTTCAGCAAATCTTTCATCACAATCTCCGTTGACAGCGCCCGGGCTATTCGCTCTGCACCAGCTCGATGTTGAGTCCGATCGAACGGATCTCCTTGACGAGCACGTTGAAGGACTCGGGCATGCCGGCAACCATGCGGTGGTCACCGTCGACGATGGACTTGTACATCTTGGTGCGGCCGACCGTATCGTCCGATTTCACTGTCAGCATTTCCTGAAGCGTGTAGGCGGCGCCGTAGGCCTCGAGCGCCCAGACCTCCATCTCGCCGAAGCGCTGGCCGCCGAACTGCGCCTTGCCGCCCAGCGGCTGCTGCGTGACGAGCGAGTACGGGCCGGTGGCGCGCGCGTGCATCTTGTCGTCGATGAGGTGGTTGAGCTTGAGCATGTACATGTAGCCCACCGTCACCGGACGCGCCAGCGGCTCACCACTGCGACCATCGGTGAGCTTCGCCTGCCCACCCTCGGGCAGACCGGCGAGCTTGAGCAGGCGCTTGATCTCGGCTTCGGAAGCACCATCGAAGACCGGAGTGGCAGTGGGGACACCGCCGCGAAGGTTCTTCGCCAGCGTGATGATCTCCTCGTCGGAGAACTCGTTCAGATCGACCTTGTCGATGCCGTCGCTCGACTTGTTGTAGATCTCGTCGAGGAACTCGCGCAGCTCGGCGATCGCCTTCTGCTGCTCCAGCATTTCCTGGATCTTGTGGCCGAGGCCGCGCGCCGCCCAGCCCAGATGCGTTTCCAGCAGCTGGCCGATGTTCATGCGCGAAGGCACGCCCAGCGGGTTCAGCACGACATCGACGGGCGTGCCGTCATCCATGTGCGGCATGTCCTCGACCGGAACGATCTGGGAGATGACGCCCTTGTTGCCGTGGCGGCCGGCCATCTTGTCGCCGGGCTGGATGCGGCGCTTGACGGCCATGTAGACCTTGACGGTCTTCAGCACGCCGGGCGCCAGCTCGTCGCCCTGCTCGATCTTCGTCTTCTTGGACTCGAAGTGCTTCTCGAACTCGGCCTTCATGTCCTTGAGCTGACGGGCCGCCGTCTCCAGCGCCGTCTGCGCTTCTTCCTCGCGCAGCCGGATCTCGAACCAGCGCTCGCGCTCGACCGAATCCAGGTACTCCTGCGTGACCTCGGCGCCCTTCTTCAGCTTGTTCGGACCGCCATCGGCGACCTGGCCGATCAGCACGCGGGACAAGCGCTCGAAGATGTCGTCCTCGAAGATGCGCAGCTCGTCGTTGATGTCCTTGCGCACCTGGGCTTTCTCGGCCTCCTCGATGTCCATCGCGCGCTTGTCCTTCTCGACGCCCTCGCGGGTGAAGACGCGCACGTCGATGACAGTGCCGTCCATGCCGGTCGGCACACGCAGCGAGGTGTCCTTCACGTCCGATGCCTTCTCACCGAAGATTGCCCGCAGCAGCTTCTCCTCCGGCGTCAGCTGCGTCTCGCCCTTGGGCGTGACCTTGCCGACCAGGATGTCACCGGCCTTGACCTCGGCACCGATGTAGACGATGCCGGACTCGTCGAGCTTGGAGAGTGCCGCCTCGTTGACGTTCGGGATGTCGGCCGAGATCTCCTCGGAACCGAGCTTGGTCTCGCGGGCGACGCAGTTCATCTCCTCGATGTGCACCGTGGTGAAGCGGTCCTCGGCGACAACGCGCTCGGAGACGAGCATCGAGTCCTCGAAGTTGTAGCCGTTCCAGGGCATGAAGGCGATGAGCATGTTCTGCCCCAGCGCCAGCTCACCGATATCCGTGCTCGGCCCGTCGGCCACGACGTCGTCGCGAGCGACCACATCGCCGGGCTTGACGATGGGCTTCTGGTTCATGCACGTGTTCTGGTTGGAACGCGTGTACTTGACCAGATTGTAGATGTCGACACCCGCCTCGCCCTGCACCGCCTCGTCATCATTGACACGGATGACGACGCGGCCGGCGTCGACCTTGTCGACGCGGCCACCGCGCTTGGCGGTAATGGCGTTGCCGGAGTCGACCGCCACGCGCTTCTCGATACCGGTGCCGACCAGCGGCTTGTCGGCCTTCAGCGTCGGAACAGCCTGGCGCTGCATGTTCGAGCCCATCAGCGCGCGGTTGGCGTCGTCGTGCTCGAGGAAGGGAATCAGCGCAGCAGCCACGGAAACGATCTGGCGCGGCGAGATGTCCATGTACTGGATCTCGCTGGGCGGCAGCATCGAGAACTCGTTCTGCGTACGTACCGAGATCAGATCGTTGACGAAGTTGCCCTTCTCGTCGAGCACCGAGTTGGCCTGGGCGATGGTGTAACGCCCCTCCTCAATGGCCGACAGGTACTCGATATCGTCGCTGACCACGCCGTCGGTCACCTTGCGGTAGGGCGTCTCGAGGAAGCCGTACTCGTTGGTGCGCGCGTAGACGGCCAGCGAATTGATCAGACCGATGTTCGGGCCTTCCGGCGTCTCAATGGGGCAGATGCGGCCGTAGTGCGTCGGGTGCACGTCGCGCACCTCGAAGCCGGCGCGCTCGCGGGTCAGACCACCCGGGCCCAACGCCGAAACGCGGCGCTTGTGCGTGACCTCGGACAGCGGATTGTTCTGATCCATGAACTGCGACAGCTGCGAGGATCCGAAGAACTCCTTGACCGCCGCGGATACCGGCTTGGCGTTGATCAGGTCCTGCGGCGTCAGGTTCTCAGCCTCGGCCAGCGCCAGACGCTCGCGCACGGCGCGCTCGACGCGCACCAGGCCCGTGCGGAAGACGTTCTCGGCCATCTCGCCCACCGAGCGGATGCGGCGGTTGCCGAGGTGGTCGATGTCGTCGGTCATGCCCTCGCCATTGCGGATGGCGACGATCTCCTTCATGACATCAACGATGTCCGAGTGCTCCTCACCGAACTCTTCGAAGAGCTTGGCGCAGACCTCGTCCTTGGTCTGGCTCGCGAAGTAGCGGCCGTCGTAGAGCACAGACGGGCCGGTGACACCGTCGCGACGCAGGCGGCGATTGAACTTCATGCGACCCACAGCCGACAGGTCGTAGCGGTCGTAGGTGAAGAAGAGGTTGTGGAAGAGCGTCTCGGCAGCATCCTTCGTCGGCGGCTCGCCGGGGCGCATCATGCGGTAGATCTCGACCAGCGCTTCCAGACGCGTACGCGTCGGGTCGATATTCAGCGTGGTGGAGATGTACGGACCCTTGTCGAACTCGTTGACGTACAGGGTGTGCAGCGTCTCGACCTCGGCCTCGCGCAGCTGCGCGATGAGCTCCTCGGTGATCTCAGTGTTGGCCGCTGCGATGATCTCGCCGTCGCCGGAGACGATGTCCCGGGCGACGATCTTGCCAAGCAGATAGGCGTCCGGCACGAAGAGCGTATCGATGCCGGCCTGGCCGATCAGCCGGATATGGCGCGCGGTGATGCGCTTGCCGGCCTCGACGATGGTGTTGCCTTCACCGTCGTTGATGTCGAGGGTGGCGGTTTCGCCCTTCAGGCGCTCGGGCTTCAGCTCAAGCTCGGCGCCCTCACCCTTGAGGTGATAGATGTTGCGCTCATGGAAGGTCTCGAGCATCCACTGGTTGTCATAGCCCAGCGCGCGCAGCAGGATCGTCGCCGGCAACTTGCGGCGACGGTCGATGCGCACGTAGAGGTTGTCCTTCGGGTCGAACTCGAAGTCCAGCCAGGAACCGCGATAAGGAATGACGCGCGCGGTGTAGAGCAGCTTGCCCGAGCTGTGCGTCTTGCCACGGTCATGGTCGAAGAAGACGCCCGGCGAGCGATGCAGCTGCGAGACGATGACGCGCTCGGTGCCATTGATGATGAAGGTGCCGTTGTCGGTCATGAGCGGCAGCTCGCCCATGTAGACCTCCTGCTCCCGCACCTCCTTGACGCGCTTTTCCTTCGACTCCTTGTCGTAGATGACCAGTCGGCACTTCACGCGCAGCGGCGCCGAGTAGTTGAGCCCACGGATGCGGCACTCCTTCTCGTCGAAGACCGGCTCACCGAGGCGATAGGACAGGTATTCCAGCGCCGCGGCACCCGAGTAGCTGACCATCGGGAAGACGGACTGGAAGGCGGCGTGCAGGCCGATGGCGGCGCGCTGCGCCGGCGCCAGCTCGTCCTGCAGGAAGCTGCGATAGGAATCGATCTGCGTCGCCAGCAGGAAGGGAATCGGCAAGGTGTCTTCGCGCTTGCGGAAGTTCTTGCGGATACGCTTTTTCTCGGTAAAGGAATAGCTCATCGGAGGCACCTGCTGCTGCTGAAAACCGGCCGCGACGCGAGGCGGCAAAGCCACCGCGCCGGGAATACGGGACTGGGGCATGACGTCGTCGCCTGCGGCGGACCGACGGCAGGCCCGAGGCCCGGTGACGGGGGATACACGCTCGGCAAGAACGCCAATAGCCGGGCGCCCGAAGGCACCCGGCCATGACGATCACCTGCGATAAAGGCGGACACCAAGGGTTTACTTGATCTCCACCTTCGCGCCGGCTTCCTCGAGCTTCTTCTTCATCGCCTCGGCGTCATCCTTGGAGACGTCTTCCTTCAGCTCCTTGGGCGCGCCTTCGACCAGGTCCTTGGCTTCCTTCAGCCCCAGACCGGTGACCTCGCGGACGGCCTTAATGACGCCGACCTTGTTGTCGCCGAAGGAGGCGAGAACGACCGTGAACTCGGTCTGCTCTTCCGCCGCCTCGCCGCCGCCGGCGTCGCCGCCAGCAGCCGGACCGGCCGCGGCGACCGGGGCCGCAGCGGTCACGCCAAACTTGTCTTCCATTGCCTTGACGAGCTCGACGATGTCCATAACGGACTTCTCGGAGATGGCGTCGATGATTTCTTCGTTGGACAGTGCCATGGTGTTACCTCAATTGAACGATTGTGTGGGAAAGCCTGATTGCGAAATGCATGCAGCGGATTCTCGGCGTGGCCCTCAGGCCGCCTTCTTGGCCTCTCCGACCGCCGACAGCGTGCGCACGAACTTGGCCGTGGGCTCGTTGAGCAGGCGGACGAAATTGCCGACGGGGGCCTTCATGGTTCCCATCAGCATTGCCAGTGCCTCGTCGCGCGTCGGCAGCGAGGCCAGGCGGTCGATTTCCGACGGCCCATAGGCGACACCGCCCATGGCGACCGACTTGACGACCAGTGCCGGATGCGTCTTGGCGAAATCCTTGATGACGCGACCGACCGACGACGGATCCTCGAGAGAGAATCCGAGCATGATCGGCCCAACAAGCGAGGGCGTCAGGCACTCGAAATCCGTGCCCTCCACCGCGCGCTTGGCCAGCGTGTTCTTCACCACGTGCAGATAGATATCACCCTCGCGGGCTTTTGCACGCAGATCGTCCAGCTGACCGGCCTTGAGGCCGATGTACTCGGCCGCGACGGCCGAGTGCGCCTTCTTCGCGATTTCGCTGACTTCCGCTACCAGGGCTTGCTTCTGATGCAGCCGTATTGCCATGTCTTCAATGCTCCTGGTGGCACATCACTCAAAGGGCGCCGGGCCGGGATTGACCCGGCGCCCCACCTGTACGGCGCACCCTCAAGGGGTGAACACCGTCTGCGCAGGCCGCCTCGCGGCTTTTAATCCCTTGCGGAGCGATCCGCTCGGGCACCTGCGGTCTTGGACGGCGTGGCTTTCACCACACAGTCAAGATTTCGTACTAACGAGCCGCCGAGACGACCCGCCGTTTGTCACTCGGGCAGGCTGGAAAGATCCACCGCCACGCCGGGCCCCATCGTCGTCGACAGGATCACCTTGCGGAGGTAGCTGCCCTTGGAAGTCGTCGGCTTGGCCTTGCGGATATCGCGCAGCACCGCCGCGATGTTGTCGCGCAGCTGCTCGGTCGTGAAATCCGCCGCGCCGACTGCGCAGTGGATAACGCCGCCCTTGTCGGTACGGAACTTGGCCATACCAGCCTTGGCGTTACTCACCGCGGTGGCCACATCCGGCGTCACCGTGCCCGTCTTCGGGTTCGGCATCAGGCCACGCGGGCCGAGCAGCTGACCAAGGCCGCCGACAACGCGCATGGCTGCGGGCTCGGCGATGACGACCTGATAATCCAGCTCACCACCCTTCATACGCTCGGCCAGCTCCTCCATGCCCACCGCGTCGGCACCGGCAGCCTCGGCCTCCTCGGCCTTGGCGCCCTGCGCGAAGACCGCGACGCGGACATTCTTGCCGGAACCATGCGGCAGCACCGTGGAGCCACGGACATTCTGGTCGGACTTACGCGGATCAACACCGAGGTTGATGGCCAGATCGACCGACTCGCGGAACTTCGCGGTCGAGCATTCGCTGAGCAGGCCCAGAGCCTCGTCGAGCGAGTAGTTCTTGCCCGGCTCAACCTTCTCGGCGAAAACCTTCTTGCGCTTCGTCATGCGTGCCATCTCAGACGCCCTCCACATCGACGCCCATGGAACGGGCAGAGCCGGCGATAGTGCGCACCGCCGCGTCCATGTCGGCCGCATTGAGATCCGGCCACTTGGTATTGGCGATCTCTTCCAGCTGCGCGCGGGAAATCTTGCCGACCTTCTTGGTGTTCGGCGTGCCGCTGCCGGACTTCAGATTCAGCGCCTTCTTGATGAGCACGCCCGCGGGCGGCGTCTTCGTGATGAAGGTGAAGGAGCGATCCGCGTAGACCGTGATGACGACGGGCGTCGGCAGCCCGGCTTCGATGTTCTGCGTCTCGGCGTTGAAGGCCTTGCAGAACTCCATGATGTTCACGCCCTGCTGACCCAGCGCCGGGCCGACGGGCGGCGACGGATTCGCCTTGCCTGCAGGAATCTGCAGCTTGATGTAGCCCTTTACTTTCTTTGCCATGCTCTTTTTCGCTTCCTAAGGTGGGTACGAACGCCTTGCGGCTCCCCTGGGTGTCGGCGCTTCAGCTTCCTACGAAGCGCCGTCAGTAATCGATGTCCTGCCTGCGACCATCCGTGGTGCGTGCTTCATGCCCGGCCATCCATGGCCCGGCGTTCGCCGGTTTCCGGCTGCCACCGGCAGCCCGCCAAACTGCGCTTTACCGCTTCAATCCTCGTCCTGCCTCTAACCCTCCATGGTGCGTGGTTCCTGCCGGGCCATCCATGGCCCGGCGTTCGCCTTATTCCGGCTGCCACCGGCAGCCGGAATAAGGCTCACCCCTTCTCGACCTGCGAGAAGTCCAGCTCCACGGGCGTCGAGCGCCCGAAGATGAGAACGGCCACGCGCAGGCGGCTCTTCTCGTAGTTGACTTCCTCGACGACGCCGTTGAAGTCCGCGAAGGGGCCGTCGATGACCCGGACTGTCTCGCCCGGCTCGAAGAGCGTCTTCGGGCGGGGCTTCTCGACCGATTCCTCGACCCGGTTCAGGATGGTGTTGGCCTCCTTCTCCGAGATCGGCGCCGGCTTGTCGGGCGTGCCGCCGATGAAGCCGAGCACGCGCGGCGTCGACTTGACCAGATGCCAGGCCTCCTCGCTCATGTCGATCTGCACGAGCACGTAGCCCGGAAAGAACTTGCGCTCGGTGGTGCGCTTGACGCCGTCGCGGACCTCGACAACCTCCTCGGTCGGCACTAGGATGTCACCGAAGTGATCCTGCAGTCCTTCGCGCTGAATGCGCTCCTGAAGCGCGCGCTTGACGTGGTTCTCGTACTGCGAGTACGCATGCACGACATACCATCTCATCGCCATCGACTAACCCCTTCCCGTCAGAAGCTGCACCGCCCAGAGCAGGAAGGAATCCAGCCCCCAGAGGAAGAGCGCCACGATCAGTACCACCACTGCGATGAGCAGGGTGGTCTGCACGCTCTCCTGACGCGTCGGGAAGGTGGTCTTGCGCATCTCGATGCGCGCACCCACCAGATACCCCCAGGCCGTCCGGCCATTCGCAGTCTGGTAGAACATGAAGGCAGCCGCCCCTACTGACGCCACGACAATGGCGGCGCGCACGGCCACGTTGTACTCCGGCTGCAGGAGATAGAAGGCGGCGACACCGCCGACGACCACCGCCAGCGCGGCCAGCATCCAGAGGGTGTCCAGACTGCCGCCGGATGCTTGCTTGGAATTGCTCATGAATCAGCGCTTGAAGTTGGTTCGGCCGAATCTGGCCGGTATAGCGAAACCCTGCCGCAGGCTGGCAGGGTAGGAGGGAATCGAACCCCCAACCTGCGGTTTTGGAGACCGCTGCTCTGCCAATTGAGCTACTACCCTGGACTTGTTTTGCCCGCCGCGCCGGACCTTCGCTAGCACATGAAAACGCGGGGCGCGCATTGTACGCGCGCCCCGCGCAAATGCAAAGTTTTCGACTTCAGGCGATGATCTTAGCCACGACGCCGGCGCCGACGGTGCGGCCACCTTCGCGAATGGCGAAGCGCAGGCCATCTTCCATGGCGATCGGTGCGATCAGCTCAACCTTCAGGTTGACGTTGTCGCCCGGCATCACCATTTCTGCACCTTCCGGCAGCGTCACGTTGCCCGTGACGTCCGTCGTCCGGAAGTAGAACTGCGGCCGGTAGCCGGCAAAGAAGGGCGTGTGACGTCCGCCCTCTTCCTTCTTGAGAATGTAGACCTCGCACTCGAACTGCGTGTGCGGGGTAATGCTGCCCGGCTTCGCCAGCACCTGGCCGCGCTCGATCTCTTCGCGCTTGGTGCCGCGCAGCAGCACGCCGACGTTGTCGCCCGCTTCGCCACGATCCAGCAGCTTGCGGAACATCTCGACACCGGTCACCGTGGTCTTGACGGTCTTCTTGATGCCGACAATCTCGATCTCGTCGCCGACCTTGACCACGCCGCGCTCAATGCGCCCGGTGGCCACGGTGCCGCGACCCGAAATCGAAAAGACGTCCTCAACCGGCATCAGAAAGGCGCCGTCAATCGCGCGCTCGGGCTCGGGAATGAAGCTGTCCATGGCGTCGATCAGCTTCTGGATGGCTTCCGCGCCAAACTCGCCTTCGTCGCCTTCCAGCGCCTTCAGCGCCGAGCCGGTGATGATCGGGGTGTCGTCGCCCGGGAAGTCGTACTGGCTCAGCAGGTCGCGAACTTCCATCTCGACCAGTTCCAGAAGCTCGGCGTCGTCCACCATGTCGGCCTTGTTCAGGAACACGACAATGAAGGGCACACCCACCTGACGGGCCAGCAGAATGTGCTCGCGCGTCTGCGGCATGGGGCCATCAGCAGCGGACACCACCAGAATCGCGCCATCCATCTGCGCAGCACCGGTGATCATGTTCTTGACGTAGTCGGCGTGGCCAGGGCAGTCAACGTGCGCGTAGTGACGATTCTCCGACTCGTACTCCACGTGCGCCGTCGAAATCGTGATGCCGCGCGCCTTCTCTTCCGGCGCCTTGTCGATCATGTCGAATGCGGTCGCATCACCACCCCACTTCCGCGCCTGACATACCGTCAGCGCCGCAGTCAGCGTCGTCTTGCCGTGGTCAACGTGCCCAATCGTACCCACGTTCACGTGGGACTTCGTGCGCTCGAACTTTGCTTTGGCCATGCTCCAACCTAGTTGTGTTGCGTGTCAGAAGAGGTGCGAAATGCGAAATGCGCCGTCGCCCTTTTGATCCCCCGAGAGCTCGGCAAGCGCGCGATGTTAATGGGCTCGGGTGCAGCTTCGCAAGCCGAGGCGGCTGCCAGGGTCGACTTTGGGTGCGCTTCGCGCCTTCCTGGAGAGGGGTTGGGACGCGTTCTTGCCTGGCGACTGGGCGTTGCTGCGCTGCGGCGTGCCGCTGGCATGTCGCAGAACGGCTGGAATCGGGAGAAGCAATGCACGAAGCGGATTTATGACATCTCGTGCAGCGATCGCCGCTGTCACTAGACTCCGCTCCTGCCTCGTCGAGTGACCCGGCCCAGGCATTCTTGGCCCGAGCGTTCGCCGCGCTACGACCTGCGACCGGCAAGTCGGTCGCGGCTACACGGCCGGTAAAACGCAAACGCACTGACCACTGCATATCTCGCGCAGCGATCGCCGCAGTCACTAAGCTCGGTCTTCCTGACCTCGTCGCTGATTCGCCGGTCGCATCCCCGCTGCGCGGGGCCCCTGCTCCTCGGCTCACAGCTCCAAGTGACCCGGCCCGGGCCTTTGGGCTGCGCTTCCTGCTCCGCCCAAAGTCCAGGGCGCACTTCCTGTGTGCCCGTCGGGCGCTTCGCGCCCGACCCATGGCCCGGGCGTTCGCCGCGCTGCGACTTGCCACTGGCAAGTCGGTCGCGGCGAACCCAGATTCGAACTGGCTCTCTGTCCGAGGTCGCCAGTTCGAATAGCGCCCAAACAAAAAGAGCGCCGCAGCTTCCGCCTTGGCGCCCTCTCCTGATCTTGGTGCCCACCGCCAGATTCGAACTGGCGACCTCACCCTTACCAAGGGTGTGCTCTACCAACTGAGCTAGGTGGGCGTTGTGCTGAATATTACCGCTACTGCTGCTTGACCGCAGTCACTGGACTCGGCTCCTGCCTCGTCAAGTGACCCGGGCCGGGCCTTCCTGGCCCGCCCGCTGAAGCGCATGGCTTCAGCCCAACTGAGCTAGGTGGGCGTTGTGCTCAATAATACCGCTGCTGCTACCAGTTTACTGGAGCGGGTGATGGGGATCGAACCCACATAACCAGCTTGGAAGGCTGGGGCTCTACCATTGAGCTACACCCGCATACGTTGCGAATAGTAGCTTTTCCGCCACTTGGCCGCAGTCACTAGACTCGGCTCCTGCCTCGTCAAGTGACCCGGGCTGAGCCGTCCTGGCTCAGCCGCTGAAGCGCATGGCTTCAGCCCATTGAGCTACACCCGCATTTCGTCGCGAATAGTAGCTTTTCCGCCGCTTGGCCGCAGTCACTAGACTCGGCTCCTGCCTCGTCAAGTGACCCGGGCTGAGCCGTCCTGGCTCAGCCGCTGAAGCGCATGGCTTCAGCCCATTGAGCTACACCCGCGTTTAGTGCGAATGGTAGCCCTTCCGCTGCTTGGCTGCCGCCTCGCAGCGAGGCTTGGAGAAGATGGTGGAGGGGGTAGGATTCGAACCTACGAAGGCTAAGCCAGCAGATTTACAGTCTGCCCTCGTTGACCGCTTGAGTACCCCTCCGGATACGTACTCGGATAGCGTTTACAGGCTTTGCCCCCGAGCGAGGGCGCGTATTGTCGTTTCGCGGGGGTGAGCCGTCAAGGCGCACCGCGCCTGCGCGCACCCATCGAGGCCTCGGCGGTCAGCGGATCCTCGGGCCAGGGGTGCTTCGGATAGCGGCCGCGCAGCTCGCGCGCTACTTCCGGATACCCGTTACGCCAGAAGGAAGCCAGATCCTGCGTGACCTGCAGCGGCCGCCCCGCCGGGGAGAGTAACTGGATCTGCACCGGCACCCGTCCGTCGTCAACGCGCGGCGTCTCGATCAGCCCGAACAGCGCCTGCAGCTTCACAGCCAGTACGGGCGGACCGGCGTCACCGCTGTACTGCAGGCGAACGTCGTGGCCACTGGGGACGCGCACCCGCTCGGGCGCCCAGCGATCGAGATTGCCGGCGATCTCAGGGGGAACTTGCGCGCGCAACAGCGCCGCCAGGTCAAGCTCGGCCAGCTGCGCGAGACGCGTCATGCCGGCAAGATAGGGCTGCAGCCATTCCTCGAGCCGAGCGCCCAGTGCCGCGTCGTCCAACGCAGGCCAATCACCGCCGCGCCAGGCACGAAGGCTACCGATGCGCACCTGCAGGCTCCTGGCAGCCTCGTTCCACGGCAGAACCTGCAAACCGCGACGCTGCACGGCCTGGCAGAGCATCGCCTGCGCGGCTTCCGTTGGCACGCGCGCCGGGCGCGCATCGATGACCAACTCGCCCAGCATGCGGCGGGACTCGGCGACCACGCCCTCCTTCTGATCGTCCCAGCCCAGGTGCTCGACGGCGCGCAGCGCACCACAGCAGCCAGCGAGCACATCGCCGGCGTCAAGCGGCGCGACCAAACGCGCACGGCGCGGCGGGCCGGGTTCCCAATGCGCAGCCACCAGCCACTCCGCGCCCTGAGCGCCCTCGGTTACGGCGACTTCACCGCCGTCGCTGCAGGCGTAGCGTTCGCGCTCGCCCGGCCGGCGGCGCGCGATGCGCTCGGGGTAGGCGCGCGCCAGCAGGCGGCCGGCGGCCTCTGGCTCGGCGCGCGGCGGCTGGCTGGCATTGGCGATATCCAGCGCCCGCGCCAGATCGGCTGCAACGCGGCGCAACGGCGTGCCCGACGGCGCATTCGCTGCCTCGCGCAGCCGCTCGCTCACATGCGGACCGACTCCGGCATCCACTTCCAGAAGCGCTGCCAACCAGACCGCCAAGGCACCCTCGCCGGTCGCAGCCCCTTCCAGCAGCATGGCGGCGCGACGCGGCGCCACGGGCAGCTCGGCCATGCGCCGGCCGAGGGCGGTGAGCTGACCGCTGTCGTCCAGGGCTCCGAGATCGGCGAGCAAGGCTTCGGCGCGCTTCAGCGCGATCGCGGGCGGCCGGTCGAGCAAGGCCATGCTGCGACTCATGCCACGCCCCCAGCACTCGGCACGCAGCACAAAGCCGGCCAGATCCGCACGCAGGATCTCCGGCGCATCCCGCGCGGGCAGCTGCGCATGCTCGTCAGCGGACCACATCCGCCAGCAGTGACCGGGACCAAGGCGGCCGGCACGGCCGGCGCGCTGTTCGGCAGCCGCCCGCGAGATACGCTCGGTAACTAAACGGTCGGCGCCGGCACGAGGATCGAAACGGGTCAGGCGATGCCAGCCGCTGTCGACGACGATGCCGATGCCCTCGACAGTCAGGCTGGTCTGGGCGATGGGCGTCGACAGGATCACACGCCGGCCCGCGCGGGGCTGCAGGACGGCATCCTGCTCAGCCGGCTCCATGCTGCCGTACAGCTGTTGCACCGTCGCGGCCACACGCGTTTCCAGCTCGCCAGCCACCGCCCGGATGGCCTGAATACCGGGCAGAAAGACCAGCGCATCACCGTCAGCCGCCGCCATCGCCTCGACGGTGGCCTCGGCCACACCACGGGCGAAGCCGCGCATATCTGCCAGCGGGCGTGCAGCCAGCGAACGGTGCGTCACGCCTACCGGATGCAGGCGCCCGTCCGCGCGAATCGCGGGCACACCGCCCAGCAGCTCGGAGACGGCTTCCGCCTCCAGCGTCGCGGACATCACAAGCAGCCCCAGATCCGGGCGCAGGCTTGCGCGCACGTCCAGCAGCAAGCCGAGCGCGGTGTCGGCATCCAGACTGCGCTCGTGAAACTCGTCGAGGATTACCGTACGCGCGCCGTCGAGTTCAGGGTCGGCCTCCAGCCGGCGCAGCAGCATGCCCTCAGTCATGACGATCACACGGGTGGCCTGCCCGACGCGACGGTCCCAGCGCACGTGGTAGCCCACCGTCTCGCCCACCGCTTCACCCAGCATGGCAGCCATGCGCCGCGCCGCAGCACGCGCAGCCACCTGGCGTGGGGTGACGACGAAGATGCGGCCTTTCGGCTCGTGCTCAGCGAGTGCCAGCGGCACCAGCGTCGTCTTGCCGCTACCCGGCGGCGCACTGAGCACCGCCGCGCGCGCCGTGCGCAAGGCTTCGAATAGTGTCGGCAGCGCCTCGGCGACCGGCAGCCGGCGATCGGTTTCGCTCAGGCGCATCGGCAACCTTCTGCGGCCAGCGTGCGCATAATCGGCACTGTTCCATTCATTGTGGGCTCCGACATCATGCTGATCGCGGCCGTCATCCTTCTGACTGTCAATCTTCTGCTGCTCGCCGGACTGTTGCTGGCCAGCCTGCGCAACGCGCGCACCCTGACCCGGTTGCGCGCTGACGCCGAGGCTCTGAAGCCGCTGCACGCCGAGCTCGGCCCGGAGCTTCGTCAGCAGCTTACGGAATCGGGCAGCCGTGTCATCGGCATCGAGATCCTGAATCCGTTGCAGGTCGCCGCCAGCCAATCCTGGGTCGCGGGCCGCTTCGGCGCGCTGGCACCCGGCCTGATCCAGCGCGAAGTCTACCGGCAGACCCGCGAGGTTCTCGAAGTTCAGCTGCGCGAGTACGGCATCGAGCCACGCGTGCGCGTGCACGGGAGCCGGTCTTGAGCGTGGGGTTGCTAATGGTTGTCGCGCTCGGGACGACGCTGCTGAGCGCCCTGACCAGCTGGATGGTGCTGCACCAGCAGGCAGAAACGCGGGTAGCCGGTCAAGCCATCGGCGCGGCCGCTGCGCGCTACGGCGAAGGGCAGCGCATGCTGACGCAGCGCCGCCGTCTGCGCGCAGCGCAACGCTTTACCGAATCAGCCGTCGACGAAACCTCACGTACCGTCGAGGACATCCATCGCGGCATCGCCAGCGTGCCCTTCGAGGTGCTCGACCGCATTCCCGCAACGCGCGATACCGCGCGTATCGTGCGCGAGGTACACGACCTCACTTCCGGCACCGTTTACGGAAGCATTCGCGGCATTAACCGCCTGCTTGGCAGCGGGCTGCGCAGCGGCCTGGGCGGCTCCCACGACAACAGCAAGAAGAAGCGCGATGACGAACAAGGCTCTGAATGACCTCGTGACGCTGCTCGATCTCGAGCCGCTGGAAGTCAACATCTTCCGCGGCGGCTCGCGCGATCTCGGCGGCAAGAGCGTCTTCGGCGGTCAGGTCATTGGTCAGGCGCTGATGGCCGGCGCGCGCACCATTGAAGAGGGCGTTCCGCACTCTCTGCACGCGTACTTTCTGCGCCCTGGCGACATGACGCTACCCATCGTCTACGACGTCGATCGCGTGCGCGACGGGCGCAGCTTCGCCGCACGTCGCGTGCAGGCCATCCAGAGCGGCAAGCCGATCCTGTCGATGATTGCCAGCTTCCACCGGCACGAGACCGGTCCGGATCACCAGAAAGCCATGCCGGAGGTGCCTGCTCCCGAATCGCTGGAGGACCAGGACACACTGCGCAGCCGTTGGCTAGCCGCGCATCCCGACGTGCCCGAGCCGCTGCAACGTGCGCTGCTCCGGCAGCTTGCCATCGAGTTCCGGCCGGTCGCGCCCATGGATCCCTTCGCGGCCGAGCCACGGCCGGCTGAGCAGCACATCTGGTTCCGCGCCGGCGGACAGCTTCCGGACGATCCGATGCTGCACCGCTGCGTGCTGGCCTACGCCTCGGACTTCAACCTGCTGTCTACCGCGCTGCTGCCGCACGGGAAGAGCTATCTCTCTCCTGATCTCGTGGTTGCCTCCATAGACCACGCGCTATGGTTCCATCGCGATTTCCGCGCAGACGAGTGGCTGCTCTACGCCATGGATTCACCCACCGCGCAGGGCAGCCGCGGTCTGTCTCGCGGCGAGATATGGACACGCGACGGCCTGCTCGTGGCCAGCGTCGTGCAGGAAAGCCTGATGCGAGACATCAGCGACTGAGCCACGCACCGCTCACCGGCCGCGGCCTACCGCCCATCTCGCAACGCCACCCTCGGCATGGGGCTGCTGGCAACATCTGTCTTGCCGGTTGAGTCTCCCTCCTCCCTCTCGCCGGCGTGTGCTGCGACCGACGCGCGTCCCGTACTCCCTGCGGGGCGTGCGCCGTTCCTTTTGGCTCGGGCAAACTGTGCGCCCCTTCGCTGCCAGCCCGCCCATGATCCCCTCCCTGACCCGCTTCGGCTATATCTCCGCGGCCTGCGTGCTGCTGTTTGTACTCGGCGTCATGATCCTGGCGCCGGCCACCGCCACTCGTTTTGCCCTCCAGGTCGAGCGCCTGATGGCGGGATTGGAGCAGCACAGCGTGGAAGTGGACGGCTTCGAGATGCCTTATCTCGCCGGCGGCGAAGGCCCCACTCTGCTGCTGCTGCACGGATTCACGGCCAACAAGGACAACTTCAGCCGGGTCGCCAAGCATCTAACGCGCGACTTCCATGTCGTCATCCCCGATCTACCGGGGTTCGGCGAGGCAAGTGCCCCGCAGGGCGCCGACTACGGGCTCGACGCGCAGGTGGCGCGTGTCGCCGGCTTTGTGGAGGCGGTAAGCATCGAGGAGGCCGCCCACGTCGGCGGCAACTCCATGGGCGGCTACATCGCCGCCTCGCTGGCGCTGGCCCATCCGGACAAGGTGGCCTCGCTGTGGCTGCTGGCGCCAGCCGGCCTGGCCGGTGAACAGACCTCCGAGATGCGGCGCGAGCTGGCCGAGACCGGCCGCAATCCTCTGCTCGTGCAGCGAGCCGAGAACTACGCAGACGTGCTCGAAATGGTCTTCCACGAGCCCCCCTTCCTGCCCTGGTTCGTGCGCGACACCCTCGCCGGTCGCGCCGCCGAGCGCTTCGACCACTACACGCGCATCTTCGAGCAGATCTACGACGCGCCCGCGCTCAACGAGCGCGTCGCCGAAATCCAGGCCCCCACCCTGCTGGTCTGGGGCGCCGAGGACCGCGTGCTGCATCCCTCCGGTGCAAAGGCCTGGATGGAACAGCACCCGGACAGCGAGCTGCAGATGCTGGCCGAGATCGGGCATCTGCCCATGATGGAAGCCCCCGAGACAGTGGCCAAGGCATTGCTTTCCTTCCACGCCGAGCGCTTCGGCGGCGATGACTAATCCAGGGCGGAGCCAGCGCCGGCCATCACGAATCTAGCGGTCGATGATGTCCAGCCGCGCGAAGGGGTCGGTATCGAGCATGCGCTCGACCGCGCGGATCGCACCGTCGTGATAGGGCAATAGCACCAGATCGACGCCGGTCTGTGCCATGCGTTCGGCGTCGTCGCGGGCATGGCTGCAGAAAGCCACCTTGCCGCCGTAACCGGCCTGCTGCAGGCCGTGCAGCACCGACATCCGTATGTCGGCGCGGTCCAGCGACTGCGGGTGCGGCGGCACGGCCACTACCACCCACTCGGCGCCGCCCAGCGGCAGGCTGGGCAGGAACTCCGGGTCCGAGGCATCGCCGTAGACCCCGGCACGGTTCTTGGCGGTCCAGCGCTGCAGCGCCTCCGGATCGAAATCCACGCCCAGCGGATGGATGGCGCGTGCCTCCAGCGCGCTAGCGACCTCCTCGCCGAAGCGGCCAAGGCCGAAGACAATCACCGGATGCGCTTGCGTGCGCACCGGCTCGTCGCTGATGCGCTCGCGCGCGGTGACGCGCCGCTCGAAGACGCGCAGCAGCGGCTCAAGCCGATCGTAGAGCTGATGCGAGTAGAGAATCATGTAGGTGGACAGCGTGATGGTGATCAGCCCCACCAGCGTCACCAACCCCATCGTGGCCTCGCCGACGTGACCGAGTGTCACGCCCATGGCGATGAAGATCAGCGAGAACTCGCTGATCTGCGCCACCGTCAGACCGGCCAGGAAACCGATGCGCTTGCGGTAGCCCATCGCGCCCATGATGGCGAGCACGATCAGTGGGTTGCCGATGAGCACGAAGAGCGACAGCACGATCGCTGCCGGCACCTGCGCGCCCAGCACGCCCAGATCCAGCTGCGCACCCAGGCTGAGGAAGAAGAACAGCAACAGGAAATCGCGCAGGCTGGCGAGGCGCGACGCCACCGCCTCGCGCAGCGGCGTCGAGGCCAGCGCCACGCCGGCGAGCAGCCCGCCCAGCTCCTTGCCAAAGCCGATGCCGTCGGAGAGCGCGGCGAAGAACACCGCCCAGGAGATCGCGAAGGTCACCAGCATCTCCGGCGCATTCGCCAGCCAGCGCATCAGCGGCGAAGCGATGTAGCGAATGAACACCCCCACCAGCGCCAGCATCGCGAGTCCGCCTAGGGCGGTGTTCAGGATCGCGCCTGAGCCGCCCTCGTTGCCGATACCCAAGGTCGAGAGCGCGATCATCGCAAAGACCACGACGATGTCCTGCACGATCAGAAAACCCAACGCAATGCGCCCGTGCAGCGCGTCGATCTCGCGCTTGTCCGAAAGCAGCTTGACGATGATGATCGTGCTGGAAAAAGTCAGCGCCACGGCGACGTAGAGCGCAGGCACCGGCGCCATGCCCAGCGCCAGCGCGATCAGGAAACCGAAGACGGTGGTGAAGGCCACCTGCCCCAGGCCGGTGGCCATGGCGACGGGCCCGAGCGTGCGCACCAGCTTGAGGTCGAGCTTCAGGCCGACGAGGAAGAGCAGCAGGGCGATGCCGATCTCGGCCAGCAGATGCACGGTCTGCGGGTCGGAAACCAGGCCCAGCGCGTCGGGGCCGGCGATGATGCCGGCAGCAATGAAGCTGACGATGAGCGGCTGGCGCAGCAGCAAGCCGAGCATGCCCACGGCCGCAGCCAGCGTCAGCAGCAGCGCCGTGCTGTCGAAGGCAGAGAGTTCCAGAAGCATCGTGCCAGTCTACCGGCCGCCACACGCTGCCGCGGCGCCAATGCACGGCGCGGCACTACCGGCAAAGCTCAGGCGGCGGAAGGGCCCTGCATTTGCTCAGCGAGCTGGCGACCGAGCAGCCGCACCCGGCGGCGCTGCGCACGCAGGGCGTGAGCCAGCGAATGCTCCATGGCGACAACGCGACCGCTGAGCTCGCTGTGCGCGATGCGATCGGCCAGGTCACGCCGTGCCGATTCGATGCGCTGCTGCTGGACCTGCGCCCACTCGGACAACGTGTGCGTGAAAGCGGCCCGCTCCTGCTCCAGAAGGTGCAGCAGATGCGCCACGCGTGACTCGTCCGCGGGCGCCGCCTCGGCGCGGGCACGCGCGGCCTCGAGCTGCGTCTCCAGCAATGCACGCTGGATCTTGAACTCCGGCACGCGCCGCAGATGCGAGGCCTGCCCGATCTTCTCGGCGCCGGCGATCAGCCACTTGGTGGGGTCGAACTGCCACCAGCGGATGCCGTTGCGGTAGTCCCACTGAAAGAGGTGGTGGAAGTTGTGGTAGCCCTCGCCGAAGGTCAGCATGGCGATGAGACCGTTGTCGCGCGCCGTGTTGTCGCGTGTGAAGGGCCGCTTGCCCCAGGTGTGCGCCAGCGAGTTGATGAAGAACGTGATCTGCTGAACCGCAACCAGCCGCAGCGCGCCGGCGATCAGCAGGCCGCCGATGATATCGCCGTGCAGCGCGCCGGCGGCCGCCGGCAGCAGCAGGTTCATGCCCAGCGCGAGCTTCAGATAGTGCCGGTGCTGGAAGGCCACCAGCGGATCGGCCTCCAGATCGCGCGCCACGGCTGGATCGACCTCGCCACTGGGATAGTCGCGCAGCATCCAGCCCATGTGCGCGAACCAGAAACCGCGCCTGATCGAGTAGGGGTCCGACTCGGTGTCATCGACGTGCTTGTGATGTACCCGGTGCATGGAGGCCCAGATCAGGATGCTGTTCTGCAGCGCCATGCTGCCGAAGAGCATCAGTACCCAGCGCAGCGGCCCGCGCGCGCTGTAGCTGCGATGCGCCCAGTAGCGGTGATAACCAGCCGTGATGGCAATGCCGCTGGCCCAGAAGAAGGCGAAGGCCCAGGCAAACAGCCAGAGCGACGGCCCCGTCGCCACGATATAGGCCGGCGCCGCAATCAGCCCGAGCGGGATGGTGATCGCGAACATGACCACGGCGGGCCAGTTGAGGGGAGCGGATGCAGCGGAGTCGGACATGCAAAGTTACCCACGGAAAGTCGGCAGACGAGGAGGCATGATACGACAGCGCCGTCAGCCCCGCGAGCCCACCGGGCGGGCCTGCCATGCCGCGCATCCGCACCCGCATCAAGGCCTTGACTGGATGCTTGTTGACACATTGACAGTACGTCAATACAGTGCCTTCATGCAGCCTCATCAACAACGTCGCAAGGAAGAGAAGGCGCAGCGCCGGGAAAGCATCCTCGACGCCGCCGAACAGGTCTTTGCCCAGAGCGGCTTCGATGCCGCGACCATGGACGATGTCGCCCGCGTCGCCCGCGTATCGCGTGCGCTGGTCTACGTCTATTTCGGCGACAAGCGCGAGCTGCATCTCGCCATCTGCCAGCGCGCCCTCGTCGAGCTTCGCAGCCTCTTCGAAGCCGCCGTCGCCAGTCAGGCGCGCGGCCGCGACCAGCTCGTCGCCATCGGTCGCAGCTACATGCGCTTCGCCGACAGCCATCCCTGCTACTTCCAGGCGCTGTCGCGCTACGAGGCCACCGAGGCCACCGAGGCCGAAGCCTGCGGCGGCGAAGACGCGACGCAGGACGCCGTCATGACCGCCGGCCGCGCCGTCCACGCCGTCACGGTCGCAGCCATCGAGCAGGGCATGCGCGACGGCAGCCTCCGGAGCGACATCGCCAATCCCATGCACATGGCCATGACGATGTGGGGCTTCACGCACGGCGTGCTGCAGATCGCGCAGCACAAGAGCTTCATGCTCGAACGCGAGGGCCTGAGCCCTGCCGCCTTCCTGGACCAGGCGGCCGAACTCGCCGCCCGCGCACTGGAGCCGACGACATGAGCGCCCGCATCCTGGCCGCCGGCCTGCTTCTGCTGCTCGCCTCCGCTGCACCCGCGTCGGGCGAGGACACGCAGCTCGACGCCTACGTCCGCGAAGCCCTGCGCCACAACCCGGTCATGGAAGCCGGCATGCAGGCCCTGCTCGCCCGCGACCTCGAGCGGCGCAGCGCGCGCGCCCGTCGCCTGCCCAGCCTCGACTTCTCGGCGCGCTACAGCCGCCAGACCGGTGGGCGCAGCATCGACTTCCCCGCCGGCCAGCTCTTCAACCCGATCCACGCCACCCTCAACGATCTGCTCGCCGACCGCGGCGATCCGCCGATGTTTCCCACCGACGTACAGGACATCGAGGAGCCGCTGCTGCGCTCGCGCGAACAGGACACTCGCCTGCAGCTGCGCGCGCCGCTCTACGCCCCAGAGCTGGGCGCTGCCATCGCCGCCGCCGTCGCCGAAACGCGTGCCGAAAGCGCACGACTGGAAGCCACCGCGCGCAACCTGGTGCGCGAGGTCAAGCGCGCCTATTTCGCCGCCGCGCGCTCGGCCGCCGCCGAGGACATTCTCGAGGCCAGCCGCGGGCTGCTCGCCGAGGACGAGCGCATCGCCAGGGTACTGCTGCGCGAAGGCAGCGCCACCGAGGACCGCGTGCTGCGCGCCCGCGCCGAGGTGCTGGCCGTGGAGCAGCGGCTGGATGCCGCCCGGGCGCGCACGCGCCAGGCACGCCGTCAGCTCGCACGACTGCTGGATCGTGACGACAGCTCCGACTTGGTGCTACCGGAGGTCGCCCCGGAGACCCTGCTCACCCAGGAGCTTCCGGCCAGTGAAGCGCTACCGTCAGCGGAATACGAAATCCCGCCGCGCCCGGAGCTGGAACGCCTCTCCAGCGCCGTCGAGGCAGCGGAGGCCGGTGCCGACGCCCGCCGCGCGCAGAGCCTGCCGCAGCTCAGCCTGGCCGCCGACTATGGCATCGAGGGCGAGGATTATCGGCTGTCGCGCGATGCCGACTTCGCCACGGTCTCGCTGGTGCTGCAATGGAATCTCTTCGACTTCGGCGCGCGCCGCGCCAGCCGCGACGCCGCCGCCGCCGAGGCCGCCCGCCTGCGCGCCGAGCGTGCCGATCTCGAAGCCACGCTGCGCCAGGCACTGACGTCAGCGCGTGAAGACCTGGCCGTGGCGCGCCGTGCCCAGGCCACCGCCGCCGCGCGCGTCGAGGCCGCCGAGGCCGCCTTCCGCATCGCCGAGCGCAAGCGCGAGGAGAACAGCTTGTCGCAAGTGGCATTCCTCGACGCCGAGCGCGCCCTCACCGAAGCGCGCCTGAATCTCGTCATCAGCCATTTCGCGCTACGCGATCAGCGCGCGGAAGTCGAGCTGGTCAGTGCGGGCTACCCCCTGCCACCGCTGCCGCTCACCGCCCCGGAGCCCCGGAAATGAAGGCCTTACCGACTCTCGCCCCAGCACCCTCTCGCCTGCTCGCGCTGGCCGTGGCCACGCTCGTGCTCGTTGCATGTGCCGAGACGCCCGAACCTCAGCCCGATCCGGCACGCGCCGTGCGCGTGGCCGTCCCCGAAACCGCGCCGGCGGCGCCGCCGATCGAGGTGATCGGACGGCTGGCGCTGCGCGATGAACAGCAGCTCGCCTTCCGCGTGGCCGGCATCGTCGATGAAGTGAATGTGCGCGCGGGCGAGAAGGTGAGCGCCCAGCAGGTGCTGGCGCGGCTGGATACCACCGATGTCGACGCCGCCGTCGAGGAGGCCGAGGCGGCCACGGAAAAGGCGCGCCGCGACTACGAGCGCGGCGAGCGCCTGCACGCCGACAATGTCATCACGCAGACCCAGCTCGACGATCTCGCCACCGCGCTGGAGGTAGCGCGCTCGCAACTGGCACGCGCCCGCTTCAACCAGCGCCACGCCGTCATCCGCGCGCCCGCCGACGGTGTCGTGCTGCAGCGCATGGTCGAGCCGAACGAGACAGTGGCCGGCGGCCAGCCCGTGCTGGCCGTGGGCGCCGACGGCGGCGGTTTTGTGCTCGACGCGGCGCTGCCCGACGCCGAAGCGCTGCGCGTCGCGCTCTCCGATCCGGCCACGATCCGCATCGACGCGCTGCCCGATACCCGCATCGAAGGCGCGGTCAGCGAGCTCGGCCAGCGCGCCGATCCGCGCACCGGCACCTTCGACGTCGAGGTCGCGCTGCAGGCCCGGGCCGAACAGGCCCTTGCCAGCGGTCTCGTCGCCCGCGCCCGCATCCTTCCGGCCGACAGCCGCGAAGCCACGCACAGCCGCATCCCGCTGTCAGCGCTGGTGGAAGGCGACGCCGAGGGCGTGCTGATCTTCCTGATCGACGACGGTGGCGAGCGTGTGCGCGCCCGCGAGGTCCGCGTGCGCTGGTTCGACGACGACGGCGCCGTGCTCGAGCAGCCGCTGCCCGAGGGCGCGCGCGTCGTGAGCATCGGCGCCGGCTTCCTGCGCGACGGCGAAGCCGTGCGCGTCATCGAAGACTAATCGAGACCAGGCCACCACCATGCGCCTCACCGAATTCGCGGTCCGCAACCCGGCCTTCATGCTGGTGGCCTTCGGCCTGCTGGTGGCCATCGGCGTCAGCAGCTGGCAGCAGATTCCGCGCACCGAGGATCCGGTCTTCGACATCTCGGCCTATCGCGTCATCGCCGTCTACCCCGGCGCCGACGCATTGGAGGTCGAGCGCCGGCTGGTCGAGCCCATCGAGGACGCGCTGAACACCCTCGACGACGTCAAGATCATCGCCGGCAGCGCCGACGATTCGCTGGGCAATGTGCGCGCGGAGTTCGAGGTCGGCGTCGACACCGATCGCACCTTCGACGCCATCAACCGCGAGATCGACCTGCTGCGGCCGGACTTTCCGGAGGGTGTGGCGCGCGTCGAGGTCAAGCGCATCAACCCCGGCCTGGTCAACATCGTGCAGCTCGGGCTGGTCTCCGAGAACGCGCCCTGGCAGCTGCTGGAGGACACCGCCGAGGATCTGAAGGACCGGCTGGAGGCCATCGCCCCGGTCAAGGACGTCGAGATCCAGGGCCTGCCCGAGCGCGAGCTGCGCGTCGAGATCGATCCCGGCCGGCTGGCCGCTACCGGCATCGCCGCCACACAGGTACACGAGGCCGTGGCGGCGCGAGCGCGCAACCTGCCCGGCGGATCGGTGGATGTTGGCAACAGGCGCTTCAACCTGCGCAGCAGCGGCGAGGTCGATGCCCTGGCGGAACTGCGCGAGACCGTGCTCGTGGCCGACGGCCAGCGCATGGTGCGCGTCGGCGACGTCGCGCGCGTGGCCTGGGATTACGGCCCGGAGCGGCACACCGCACGGCTGGACGGCGAGCGCGCGATCTACGTGCTGGCCAACCAGCGCGAGGAACGCAACGCCATCGACACGCGCGAGCTGATCTGGGCCGCGCTCGACGACTTCGAGGCGGAGCTGCCGCGCGGCGTCACCCTGGTGCGCGCCTTCGACCAGTCGCGCAACGTCGCCGCGCGACTCGGGCGACTGACCACGGACTTCCTGATCGCGCTGATCGCGGTCTCCTTCACGCTGCTGCCGCTGGGCTTCCGCTCGGCGGGGCTGGTCATGGTCTCGATCCCCCTGTCGCTGGCCATGGGGCTGTCGGCGCTCTATTTCACCGGCTTCACCCTCAACCAGCTCTCCATCGCCGGCTTCGTGGTTGCCCTCGGCCTGCTGGTCGATGACTCCATCGTCGTCACCGAGAACATCTCGCGCTATCTGCGTCTCGGCCACGAGCGCACGGAGGCGGCGCTGCTGGCCACGCGCCAGATCACGCTGGCGGTGCTGGGCAGCACGGCCACGCTGCTCTTCGCCTTCCTGCCGCTGCTGGCGCTGCCCGGCGAGGCCGGCAACTTCATCCGCGGCCTGCCGCTGGCGGTGGTATTCACCGTCACCGCCTCGCTGCTGGTGGCGCTGACCATCATCCCCTTCCTCGCCAGCCGCGCGCTGCCGCGACAGGTCGATGCCGAGGGCAACGTCATTCTGCGCACGATCATGCGCTTCATTCACGGCGTCTACCGGCCGATGCTGAAGGCCGCGCTGCGGCACCGCGCGCTGACCATGACGCTGAGCCTGGGGGCGGTGGTGGCAGCGGTGGCGACCATCCCCGGTATCGTCGGGCTGGCGATGTTCCCCAAGGCCGACACGCCGCAGGCGCTGGTGCAGATCAGCCTGCCCGACGGCGCCAACCGCCAGGCCACCGATCGCGTCCTGCGCAAGGTCGAATCCATCCTGCTGGAGCAGGAGGAGGTCGATCACGTCATGGCCAACCTCGGCCGCGGCAACGCGCAGATCTACTACAACATCTTCCAGCGCGAGATCGCACCGAACTACGCCGAGATCTTCCTGCAGCTCAAGGAATTCGACGGTGGCCGCACGCCCGTCTTCTACGAGCGCATGCGCGACCGCTTCGCCGACATCGCCGGCGCCGACATCGTGCTGCGCGAGTTCGAGAACGGCCCGCCCACCGAGGCGCCCATCGCACTGCGCGCGCTCGGCCGCGACCTCGACGAGCTGCGCCGGCTGGCGGCCGAGATCGAGGACGTCATGCGCGACACGCCGGGCGTACGCGACATCGTCAACGCCCAGCGACGCCAGCGGCTGGATCTCGCCCTGGACATCGACGAGCAGCGCATCGGCCTGCTCGGCGTTGACCCGCTGACCCTGGACGCGACCGTGGCAACCGCCCTCGCCGGCCAGCCCGCGGGCCGCGTCTTCAACGACCGCGGCGACGACTACCCGATCATCGTGCGCGCACCGCTGACCGAGGCACCGAAGCTGTCCGCGCTGGAGGGCCTGCACGTTCCGGCGCGCGACGGCACGCAGATTCCGCTGCGCCAGCTGGCCGACATCGAGCTGGCAGCCAGCCCGGCGCGCATCGAGCGCGAGCAGCGCCAGCGCGCCGCGATGGTGACGGCCTTCACTGAGCCCGGCTACAACACCGAAGAACTCACCTGGGACATCGTCGAGCGGGTGCGTGCCCTCGACTGGCCGCCGGGCTATTCCCTGGACATCGCCGGTGAAGTCGAGTCGCGCGAGGAGGCCTTCGGCGGCCTGGGCACGGCGATCCTGGTCGCGGTCTTCGGCGTGCTGGCCGTGCTCATCCTCGAGTTCGGCAGCTTCCGCAGCATGCTCATCGTCGCCGGCGTCGTGCCGCTGGGCATCATGGGCGGGCTGCTGGCGCTGCTGTTCACCAGCAACCCCGTCAGCTTCACCGCCATGATCGGCTTCATCGCGCTGATCGGGATCGAGATCAAGAACTCGATCCTGCTGGTGGACTTCACCAATCTGCTGCGCCGCCAGGGCAAGCCGCTGATGGAGGCCGTGGTCGAGGCCGGCGAGATCCGCTTCCTGCCCATCCTGCTGACCACGAGCACGGCCGTCGCCGGCCTGATGGCGCTGGCGCTGGCCGATTCGGCGCTGTACTCGCCGCTGGCCTGGGTCATCATCGGCGGGCTGATCAGCTCGACGCTGATCGGCCGACTGGTCACGCCGGTGATGTACACCCTCCTGCCGCCGCCGATCACGCCGAGCGAGGAATCCCTGCCCAGCCATGTCTGAGGCGCTGCCGGCCTGCCCGCTCTGCGCCTGGTTCCCCGCGCGCTTCCACGCGCGGGCCGATACCTGGCTGGATTTCTGGCGCTGCCCAGCCTGCGCGCTGGTCTTTCGCGACCCCGCGCAATGGCCGGCGCGGGATGCCGAGCACGTCCATTACCGGCTGCACGACAACCGTCCGGACGATCCGGGCTACCGCAACTTCCTGCGCCCCCTCTTCGATGCGCTGCGGCCGCGCCTGCCACCTGGCGCCGAGGGCCTCGATTTCGGCTGCGGGCCGGGCTCGGCACTGGCGGCAATGCTCGACGAAGCCGGCCACCCCATGCGGCTCTGGGACCCGCTCTTCGCCCCCGACACCGGCCCGCTGCAGCAGCGCTATGCCTTCGTCACGGCCAGCGAAGTCATCGAGCATCTGCACACGCCGATGGCCACGCTGTGCGAGATCGACGGGCTTCTCGCCGACGGCGGCCTGCTGGGCGTGCTGACCGGCTGGCCGCCTTCGCACTGGCGCGATTTCGCGCGTTGGCATTACCGGCGCGACCCGACGCACGTAGCCTTCTACGGGCCCGAGACGCTGCACTGGATCGCGCGGCGCTTCAGCTGGGCGCTGGCGCTGCCGAGCCGCAACGTCGCCGTCTTCGCCAGGCCGGGTCGCGACGGGTAGCGCGGACGGGCGCCGAGGCGCTAGCCTGCAAGCTCTTCGCCTTCCGGGAGCGCGCATGCTCGGAGCCATCGCCGGCGACATGATCGGTTCGGTCTACGAGAACGCACCGATCAAGAGCGAGGATTTTCCGTTGTGGCACCCGCACGCACGCGCCACCGATGACAGCGTGCTCGCCGTGGCCGTCGCCGAGGCAGCGATGGGCGACGGCGACTATGCCCGCGTGCTGCGCCGCTGGGGCCTGCGCTATCCGCACGCCGGCTACGGCGCGGGCTTCGCGGCCTGGCTGCGCGACCCGAATCCTGCGCCCTACGACAGCTACGGCAACGGCGCCGCCATGCGCGCGCCGGCGCTGGGCTGGCTCTTCGACAACGAGGCGGCCGTGCTGGAAGCCGCGCGCGCCTCGGCCCTGCCCACGCACAGCCACCCGGACGGCATCGCGGGCGCGCAGGCCGTGGCGCTGGCGGTCTTTCTGGCGCGCCGCGGCATCGCGCGCGATGATCTGCGCACGCGGCTGACGCTTTCCTTCGGCTACAAGCTCGACCGCAGGCTGGTCGATATCCGGCCCGGCTACCGCTTCGACGCGACCTGCCCCGGCTCGGTGCCCGAAGCCTTCATCGCCTTCTTCGATTCGAAGGACTTCGAGGACACCGTGCGCAAGGCGGTCAGCCTCGGCGGCGACGCCGACACCCAGGCCTGCATCGCCGGCGCCATCGCCGAGGCCTACTACGGCGGCGTGCCGCGCGGCATCGCCGCCGAGACACGCGCCCGCCTGCCTGCCGACATGGCAAAGGTGCTAGCAAACTTCGAGCAAAAGCGATTCCGGGAGTAGTCCCATGCACCAGCACAGTCTGCACGCCCACGCCCGCCACCTCGGATGGAGCCGCGACACGGAGCCGGCGCTGCGCGTCGCGCCCGACGACCGTGTAGAGCTGGACTGCGCCGAGGCCTCGGGCGGACAGATCACGCGCGACTCCGACGTCGAGGCCGTTCACCGCCTGGCGCCGGAGCGTGCCAATCCTCTGTCGGGCCCGATCGCGGTGGACGGCGCCGAACCGGGCGACGCATTGGTCGTGACCGTCGAGGATCTGGCGCCGCGCGGCTGGGGCTGGACGGCAAACATTCCCGGCTTCGGCCTGCTGGCTGACGAATTCCCGGACGCACATCTGATCGTGTCCAGACACGACGCCCGGAACATCGATTTTCCGGCCGGAGCGCGCCTGCCGCTGCGCCCCTTCATCGGCACCATCGGGGTCGCCCCGGCCGAGCCCGGCACGCATCCGGTGATTCCGCCCTACCGCACCGGCGGCAATATGGATTGCCGCGACCTGATTGCCGGAAGCAAGCTCTGGCTGCCCGTGGCCGTTCCGGAGGCACTCCTGTCGCTCGGCGACACCCACCTCGCCCAGGGCGACGGCGAGGTCTGCGGCACGGCCATAGAGGCACCCATGGGTGTGGCGATCTCGGTGGCGCTGCACAAGGGCGCCGCGCCCGAAACGCCGGTGCTGGAAATCCCCGCGGGCCCGCTACGCCGCGAGACCGGTGCGGGGTTCCTCGTCACCACTGGCATCGGCCCCGATCTGATGGCCTGCGCGCGCGACGCCGTGCGGAGACTCATCGACCGTCTGTGCGCCGAGCAGGGGCTAAGCGCCGTCGATGCCTACTGCCTCATCAGCGTCGCAGCGGATCTGCATATCAGCGAGATCGTCGACGCGCCGAACTGGATGGTGTCGGCCTACCTGCCGCGCGCCGTACTGGGCTGAGGCCGCGCCCGCCCCGCCACGGCGGAGCGTCACATCTGTGCAATACGGTCTTTCTAGGCTGCCTCAATCAGAAAACATCCACTGAGGCGAGCTAGGCCATGAGCAAGACCGACAAGAACCCCACAGCCCACCATTCCGACATCGCAGAGACGACGCCGCGACACTTCCGCAGCGTACTGAGCGCCCGTCTTTCGCGTCGCGACGCCCTGCGCGCCGGTTTCGGCACCACCGCCGGCGGCATGCTGGCCGGCACCGGACTCTACGGCTGCAGCAGCGACAGCAACGGCGGCGACAGCGCCCCCGAGCTGCGCTTCGAGTCCGTCGCCGGGCAACCCGGTGCGGACTTCAACGGCATCGCGCTGCCCGAGGGTTACACCTACGATCTGCTCATCCCATGGGGCACCCCCATCCTCGGCGACATGCCCGCCTTCAAGCCGGATGGCAGCAACACGGCCGCCGAGCAGGCGCAGCAGAGTGGCGAGTGGCACGACGGCATGGAGTTCTTCCCCATCGAGGGCTCGGCGACCAATGGCCTGCTCTGCGTCAATCACGAGAGCCTCAGCTTCAGCTTTTTCCACGGTTACCGCATGGAAGGTGGGGAAGCCGTTTCCAATCGCGAGACGAACGCCGACGACCTGCCGACCAATCCGGACCAGGTGCGCAAGGAGATCAACAGCCACGGCGTCTCGGTGGTCGAAATCCAGCGCGTTGCCGGCAAGTGGCAGGTGGTGGACTCCGGCCGCAACCGACGCATCACCGGCGCAACGCCGATGCGCTTCTCGGGTCCGGCCGCCGGCAGCGCGGTGCTGCAGACCGCCTACTCCCCCGACGGCACGCAGGGCCGCGGCACTCTCAACAACTGCGGCCGCGGCTTCACGCCCTGGGGCACCTACCTGACCTGCGAGGAGAATTTCCGCGGCTACCTGACAACTCAGGAAGACCCGGTGCCGGAAGAGAAGAACCGCTACGCGCTGAACGCCGGCGGCTTCGGCTTCCGCTGGGATAACGTCGCCGGCGACGCTTCCGAAGACAACGACGAGTTCCGCCGCTGGGACATCACGGCCACGGCCGGCAGTGCCAGCGCGGATTACCGTAATGAGGCCAACCACTTCGGCTGGATCGTCGAGATCGACCCGATGGACCCCAGCAGCGCGCCGGTCAAGCGCACCGCGCTCGGCCGCTTGGCGCACGAGGGCGCGCAGCCCGGTCGCATCGAGGCCGGCCGCCCCATCGCCTTCTACACCGGCGACGACGACCAGAACGAGTATCTCTTCAAGTTCGTCACCGCCGACGCCTGGGATCCGGACAACCCCGACCCCGACATGCTCGACAAGGGCACGCTCTACGTCGCCAAGTTCAATGACGACGGCAGCGGCGAATGGATCGCGCTGGATATCGCCGACAGCCGCCTGGCCGCGCGTTTCAGCAGCCAGGCCGAGGTCGTTACCTACGCCCGCATCGCCGGCGATCTGGTCGAGGCCACGCCGATGGATCGCCCGGAGTGGTCGACCACCGACCCGGCCACCGGCGAGATCTATCTCACCCTGACCAACAACGACGAGAAGGGCGATGACGCGTCCGGCCGCAACCGCTGGGAAGCCAGCGCCGCCAATCCGCGCGACCCCAACAACTGGGGCCACGTGCTGCGCTTCCGCGAAGCAGGCGACGACCCGGCCGCGACGAGCTTCACCTGGGACATCTTCGTCTTCGGCGCGCCGGCCGGCGCCGACAGCACCATCAACCGCTCCGGCCTGACTACCGACAACGAGTTCGCCGGCCCCGACGGGCTGTACTTCGACCCGCGCGGCGTGCTCTGGATCCAGACCGACAACGGCGGCAACGCGGTGGCCGACGCCACCAACGACCAGCTACTGGCGGTGGTGCCCGGCCGACTCAATGGCAATGCCATCACCACCGAAAACCAGAGCGAACTCAAGCGCATGATGGTCGGTCCCGGCCGCTGCGAGGTGACCGGCATCGTGCTGACGCCCGACGCGCGCACGCTCTTCGTCAACGTCCAGCATCCGGGCGACTCACTACCCAATTCCAACAGCTTTCCGGCCACCGGCGCGCCAGCACCTAACAAGTTGCCGCGCTCGACGACCATCGCCATCCGGCGTGAGGACGGCGGCGAAATCGCCCTCTAGCGCCTGCCCTGCATCCAGATGAAAGACCCCTTTGGCCCCGCTCCGGCGGGGCCATTTTTATCCGGTGGTTCGCTGCCGACAGCTCGCGGATTCCCGGGCAACGGTGCGCAGCGCCCGGGCAGCAGCGACCTCAGCTTTCCCATCGCAGCGCAGCGACGCCGTCGTCGACCCGGAACTGCGCTATGCGTTCCTGGCCCGCATCGGGGGCGCCTACCTGCGACACCGCCCAGTACTCGGCGCGGACCGCGTCCGGGGTGATCTCCAGCAGCGTGTAGCCGTTGCCTCCGTCGGTGAACTTGATGTGCGAATTGGGGGCCTGGAAGACCAGGGGATTGCCCACCACCAGCTCCTCCAGCAGATCGCCCGGGTCGGTGAGCAGATCGGGGTCGAGCAGCGATCGCCGATCACCGGCCGAGGTCGCCGAGGGCGTGACGAACTCCACGGCCTGCGCGCCCGCCCCCGTCAGCGGATTGTAGGCAGCCGGATTGCTGGGGTCCTGGGCCACATCGCTGGCGAAGGCGACGTGGAAATCCCCGGCCAGCACGACCACGTTGCCGATATTGCCTTCGTCCAGGGCCGCGAACAGCCGGTCGCGCGCCGCCTTGTAGCCATCCCATTGATCCGGGTTGCCGTAGACGCCACCACCGAGGCCGTCGGGCAGGCCGGCGACCTTGAGTTGCGCGAGCATGACCTGCTGCCCGATCAACCGCCAGCGCGCGGTGCTGTTGCGCAGCCGATCGAAGAGCCAGGCCTCCTGCTCGGCGCCGAGAAGCTGGCGCCCGGGGTCGGCGAAACCGCCTGTCTGCGTGAAGGCCGGCAGGTTGTCGCCGACGATGGTGTTCTCGGAAAGCTGCTGCTCGCGGCCGATGCGGCGCGTGTCGAGCATGGAAAGATCGACCAGATCGCCGAAGGCGAAATCACGGTAGATACGCAGCGGCTCGGCCGGATCCGGGCTGCGGATGGGCATCCACTCCAGCGCCGCCTGCAGCGCGGCAGCGTCGCGCGCGGCGAAATCTCCATCGGTCTCCGGGTCGTGGTTATCGGCGCCGTCGCGCCAGGTGTTGTTGGCGAACTCGTGGTCGTCCCAGACCCAGATCATGGCGTGCGCGGCGTGCAGCGCCTGCAGGTCTGCATCCTCGCGGTACTGGGAGTAGCGGCGGCGATAGTCGGCCAGCGTCACGCATTTATGCGGCGGGTCGTGCGGCCGCACGCGATCGGTGTTGCCGTTCTCGTAGATGTAGTCGCCCAGATGCAGCACGGCATGCAGGTCGTCGCGCTCGGCGACACGGGCGTAGGCATTGAAGAATCCGCGGCTGTAGTCGCCGCAGGTCAGCACGGCCAGGCGCAGCTGCTCGACTGCGCCTACCGGCAGCGTGCGCAGCCTGCCCACCGGCGAGGCCTCGTCGCCATCGAAGAATCCGAAGTAGAGCGTGCTGTCCGCCGGAAGGCCGGTCACATCCAGCTTCAGCGTGAAGTCCCGGCCGGCGTTGGTGGTTGCTACGCCGTCGTTGACGATATCGCGCAGCCCCGGGTCGCGCGTCACCCGCCAGCTGATATTGCGGGCGGCAACATCCCCCGGCTCGGGCGTGACACGGGTCCAGATAATGCAGCGATCCGCCTGCGGATCGCCGCTGGCGACGCCGTGAGCGAAGCGCGCGGAGGCGATATCGCGGCTACCGGAGCAGCCGAGGCTGCCGAGCGCCAAGGCCCCGGCCGAGCCCTGCAGAAAGTGTCGTCGCTTCAGTGGCGGCACGCGCCTCGCCTCCCGGTCATCGGCACATCATCGGTAGCAGCGATGACGGGGGCGTGACTCAGCGCGCGACCAGCGCCACGCTGGCCGCGATCATCATCTGCGACGCAAAGTAGAGCGGCAGCCCCCAGACGCGGTTGATCAGCGCCGGACGCACGAACTGGTCGCGGGCCACCGAGAGATCCGACAGCGCGAAGCCAATGGCGCCGGCCGCGATCAGCCAGTGCGTGCCGGCGACGACAGCGCTGATGGCTGCCACAACCATTGCGCCGATCACGCAGAGATAGACCAGCAACGGCAGGCGGAAATCCTCGGGAGCCTGCGGCAGCAGCCAGCGGCCACTGACCAGCAGCGCCATCACGACAATGGGTGCGGCAATAAGCGCAGCGACGCCGTGCAGGGGCAGTGCCGCGAAGGCCACAACGTAGGCGACGTGACCGAGCAGGAAGGCGTTCATGCCGGCCAGAAAAAGGCGGGGGCGCTCGCGCGGAATCAGCAGCACGTCGCCGGCCGCACCCAGCACGAGGCCGAGCAGAACCCATCGCCCATAGGCTGTATCCAGAGCGCCCCAGTGCAGCGCCGCCAGCACGAAGGCAACGGAAGCGAGCGGCTTGCCGACCCACTCCAGCGCACGCCGATCGCTGCGATCGGCGACAAGTACCAGCGCCACGCCCGTCGCGCAGGCCGCACATAACAGCACACTGATCATCGGCAATGCCCGCCCCCGCCAGCATGAATGATGGGAATCAACCGTGGCGGAGGGTAGCGTGGCGGGCAACATGGCGCCAGATCCCGCGCATCACACGACGCCGCGCATGCGGCGAGCGTGAACGCTTTACGCATGTCGCGGAACAGCCGATAATGCTATCCATTCGCATTAATCCAAGGAAGCACCATGGCGCAGAAAAGCTCCGGCCCGCTCGACACGCATTTCCGCCTGAAACCGGTCTACAGGCTGGGCCTGCTAATCGCCGCCGGCAGCAGCCTGCCGGCCGGCATCGCTCACGCCGCGGACAACGCGCTTACGACGTCGCACAGCGCAGCACCGACCCTGCTGGCGCAGATCGGCGGTGCTGAAGCCGAAGGTGAGGGAGAGGGCGCAGAGGCGGACGTCATGAGCAGCGACGCCGCCTATCTCACGCAGCTTGCGCTGATGCGCGGCCATCTCAACATCGGTGTGGCGCTATACCGGGAGGGACACACCGAAGCCGCGGCGACGCACATGAAGCACCCGCGCGATGAGCTCTACGCGGGGCTCGTGCCCGCCTTCAAGGTACGCAGCGTGCAAGGCTTCGAGAAGGCACTGACGGCGCTCACCGCCGCCGTATCCGACGGCGCCGACGTCGCGACGGTGGAGGAGGCCCTAGCAGAAGTCGAGATCGGCATCGAACAGGCCCGGACGGGCGTACCTGCAAGCGAGCGCATGGATGCGGTGACGCAGTTCCGGGTCATCGTGCGACTGATGCGCACCGCCGCCGAGGAGTACGCCATCGCCGTGGTAGACGGCCGCCTGGAGAACGCCCACGAATATCAGGACGCGCTCGGCTTCGTCCGCATCGCCCGCGAGCATGTCGAACGACTCGCCGAGAATCCCGAGCAGGCCGAGCGCAAGGGCGTCGCCGAGGCAATCCAGACCGCGCGCGAACAGCTCGATGCGATTCGCGATCTCTGGGTCGGCTTGATGCCTCCGGACAAGCTGGATCGCAACTCGGAACGCCTTTACGGCGCCACCGCGCGGGTCGAGCTCGCCGCCGCCGCCATCGACTGATCCGCGCTGTGCTGGCGATCAGCGGAGCGCTCGATGCGGCAAGCCTTGAGGCCATCCGAGAGCAACTGTCGGGCGACACCGTGCGCGTCGACGGACGCGCCACCGCCGGCGGCCGCGCACGCGACGCCAAGCACAATGAGCAGCTAGCCCCATCGGCCGCCAGCGAGGCAGTCACCAGGCTGACCGCCGAGCGGCTGCGCGCGCATGCCGTCTTCGCGGCCTATGCCCGGCCCCGGGATTTCCCGCGACTGCAGGTAAGCCGCTACGGCGCCGGCATGCACTACGGCTGGCACGTCGACGCCGCCAGGATCGACGGCATGCGCACGGACCTCTCCTTCACCTGCTTTCTCTCGGACAGCCAGAGTTACGACGGCGGCGAGCTTGTCATCGCCGACGATGCGGGCGAGCGCCACATCCGGCTGGAGGCCGGCGACTGCTTCGTCTACCCCGCCTCGACACTGCATCGGGTCAATACGGTCACCCGCGGCGAACGCTGGGCGGTCGTCGGTTGGGTTCGCAGCGAAATCCGCGACAACGAACAGCGCCGCTTGCTCTACGACGTCGACAACGCCATCGCCGCGCTGCCCGGCGAAAGCACGGGCGACGAGCTGGGCCTGGCGCTGGCGAGCATCCGCGGCCGCCTGCAACGGATGTGGATGGAAGGCTAAGGCCGACGACGCTTCAGTTGCGCTGAAGAGTTGCGGCAGACACCGTCGCTTGTGCGCACCGGGATCGGCCGCATCATGGGAAGACCATCCTCCCCATTGCGGAGCAAGCCATGACCTACAGCACAGCGCGCAACATCCTGCGGCGGATTCCTGGGCAGCCGGCCTCGGACGGCGCCGGCGTCCGGCTGCGCCGCAGCCTCGGCAGCAGGCCGGCGCTGCGGCTGGACCCCTTCCTCATGCTCGACGAGTTCAGCTCCAGCAATCCGGACGACTATGTCGCCGGCTTCCCGGAGCATCCGCACCGCGGCTTCGAAACGGTGACCTACATGCTGGAAGGCCGCATGCAGCATCGCGACCACATGCGCAATACCGGCGATCTCGGCCCGGGCGGCGTGCAGTGGATGACGGCCGGGCGCGGCGTCATCCACTCCGAGATGCCGCAGCAGCACGAAGGCCGCATGCGCGGCTTCCAACTCTGGATCAATCTACCGGCCGCGGAAAAGATGCAGCCGGCATCCTATCGCGACATCCCGGCAGCGGAGATCCCCGAAATCACCCCGGCCGAAGGCGTCCGACTGCGGCTGATCGCGGGCCGGCTCGACCTGAGCGGCGAGACTCTCTCCGGTGCTGTCAACGGCGACGGCGCGCGCAGCACGGATCCGCTCTACCTGGACCTGCGGCTCGAACCGGGGGCACAGCTCGCGCTTCCCGTGCCACCCGGCCACCACGCCTTCGTCTATCCCTTCGAGGGCGAGGCCTCCATCGCCGGTCGCCCCCTGCCCGCCCGCGACGCAACCGTGCTGAGCGACGGCGATCATGTCGTCATTGATGCCGGCGAGGCCGGCGCGGCGATGTTGTTGCTGGCCGGGAAGCCGATTGGGGAGGGGGTAGTGCAGTACGGCCCCTTCGTGATGAACACTCGCGAAGAGATTGAGCAAGCGCTTGAGGATTATCGGCGCGGTGTGCTGACTGCATAGCTTCATCCTGCCGTCCATGGCGCCAACGTGATGCCTCCGATCAGCACCGGCTCGGACTTTCGGCTCTGCATCCTGCTGCGCTCGAAAGCCCTGGGCGCACTTCCGTGTGCGCCCGCTGACCGCTACGCGGACAACCCTGTCCGAGCGCTCCCCGCGCTGCAAATGCCGCCGGGCATTCGGCCGCGGTTCGCCCATGTGCCGTGCACAGAAAAAGGCGCCGACCCCGAATGAGGCGGCGCCCTGTAGCGCTAGGCCGAGCGGGCCGGGCGCTTATTCGCTGCGCGTGCCGGCCTGGCCCTCAACCTGCACATCCGCACGAATGCTCGCGCGCTGCTCGGGGGTCATCGTCTGCCAGCGCTCGCGCGCGGCCTCGCGGCTTTCGGCGCCCTGCGCGCGCAGACGCTCGGTCACGGCGGTGCGCTCCTGCGCGCCGAGCGACTGCCAGGCTTTGGCACCCGCCTCGGCATTGGCCTCAGCACCAGCCTTCAGCGAATCGCGCTTGGCCTTGGCCGCGCTCGACACGCTGCCGGTGGCCGCCGCGCCTTGCTTGCGGGCGCCATCGGCAGCCGCCTCGGCTCCGGACTCGGCGCGTGCGCGGGTCTCGGATGCTGCCTCGGAGGCCCGATTGCCGGCGGCGCGGGCATCGCTCTTGGCAGCGGCAGCTGCATCGCTGGCCGCCTGGCCGTCGGCCTTCAGACTACCCTCGCCCTTGGCGTTGACGCCGCCGGGGCCAGCCTCGACCCCCGCGGAAAGGCCCGTCTCGGCGCCGACTCCAGAGCCCGAAGCCGCGCCCTGAACGGTGCCGCCGAGCTGGGCGGCACTGAGCCCGGGAAGGGCGATGAGTCCCACAAACATGATCGTGCTGGTCCGCATGAGAATTCTCCTGCTACCGAATGGAGATACTCATCTTGCGGGGAGGCGGTGAATTCAATCTGAACCACGCCCCTCGGGCAGGGTCGCGACATGCACTGTGCGCGTCGGGAAGGCGAAATCGATGCCGGCGTCGCGGAAAGCGCGAATCATGGCGAGATTGATTGCCTGCTGGGTATCCATGTAGCGCGCGTAATCCGGCGTCAGCATCCAGTACACGACCTCGTATTCCAGCGCCGAATCCGAGAAGCGGTGTAGGTGCGCGCGGTCGAAGCGTGCATCCGGCTGCGCCTCGATGATGTTGCGCAGCATCTCCGGAATGGCCTCGAGCTGCTCGGCGCTAGTCGAATACAGCACGCCGAAGCGGAACAGGATGCGCCGTTCCTGCATGCGCTGATAGTTGCGCAGACGCGCCTTGAGCAGGTCGGAGTTGGCGAAAACGAGCTGCTCGCCGCCGAGACTGCGGATGCGCGTGGTCTTCAGGCCGATGTGCTCCACCGTGCCCATGTACTCGTCGATGATCAGGAAATCACCAAGCACGAAGGGCTTGTCGATGACGATGGACAGCGAGGCGAAGAGATCGCCCAGGATGTTCTGCACGGCCAGCGCCACTGCGATGCCGCCGACGCCGAGCCCGGCCACCAGCGCCGTGACGTTGACTCCCAGGTTGTCCAGCATCAGCAACAGCAGCAGCGCCCATAGCAGCAGGCGCAGCATGAATTTCACGGCACCCAGCGTCGTCGCCGTGGCAGGGTCCGAGACGAGCGCGCGCTTCTTCGATCGCCCGATCCAGAACTCGACCAGCGCGCTGCCCCATAGCCCGAGCTGCAGAAAGGTTGCGATCACCGCCAGCACACGCAGCAGATCCCACAGGCGCTCGGGCAGATCCAGGTAATGGGCGCCGACATAGAGCGTCACGACCAGCACCAGCCACTGCTGGGTCCGCGCCACCGCCGCGACCACCGAATCGTCGAAGGGCGTCGCCGTGCGCGCCGCCATGGTCGCCAAGCGCGCGTGCGACAGCCATTTGATCACGCCCACCAGCACATTGATCGACAGGGCGATACCCAGCGCGGTCAGCCAATCGCGTGCGGGATTGCCGAGCAGGGAAGCATCGAGCAGAGCGAGAACATCCATGGGCAGCCGGAGCGAAGACGGAAAGGAATGCGCAGCTTAACGGAGCCCCGCCGCCACACGCGCTAGAGTGCGGCCCCGCCCCGAGGAATGCAGCGATGCCCGAGACCAGCCTCTACTGGCACGACTACGAGAGCTTCGGCGTCGAGCCGCGACGCGATCGCCCGGCCCAGTTCGCCGGCCAGCGCACCAATCTCGATCTCGAGCCGATCGGCGAGCCACTGAGCATCTACTGCCAGCCACCCGCGGACCTGCTGCCGCACCCGGAAGCCTGCCTGATCACCGGCATCACACCGCAGAAAGCCGAGGCGGAAGGACTGCCCGAACCCGCCTTCATCGCCCGCATCAACGAGGCGCTGGGCGCGCCGGGCACCTGCAGCGTCGGCTACAACAATCTGCGCTTCGACGATGAGCTGACGCGGCACACGCTCTGGCGCAACTTCTTCGATCCCTACGCCCGCGAGTGGCGCAACAACTGCTCGCGCTGGGATCTCATCGATGTCGTGCGGCTGGTCTACGCGCTGCGGCCGGAAGGCATCGAATGGCCGCGGCGCAACGACGGCGCACCGAGCTTCCGGCTCGAGGAGCTTGCCGAGGCCAACGGCCTGAGCAAGGAACGCGCCCACGACGCACTATCGGATGTGCACACCACCATCGCGCTGGCGCGACTGCTCAAGCAGAAGAAGCCCAAGCTCTTCGACTTCGTCTTTTCCAATCGCGACAAGCGCTCTGCGCGCGCCTTGCTGGATCCGGAATCGCCGCAGATGGTGCTGCATGTCTCGCAGCGCTTTCCGGCCGCCACCGGCTGCATCAGCCCCGTGCTACCGCTGGCGCCGCATCCGGTCAACGGCAACGCCGTGATCTGCTTCGATCTGCGCCACGATCCCCGCGACCTTCTGGAGCTACCGCCCGACGAACTCTTCGATCGGCTGTTCACGCCCGCCGAGGATCTACCCGATGACGTCGAGCGCCTGCCATTGAAGGCGGTGCACCTCAACCGCTGCCCGGTGCTGGCGCCGGTGGGCACCCTCAAGGGTGTCGATACCAACCGACTGGCCCTCGACATGGAGCGCTGCGAGCAACACGCGAAGCGGCTGCTGGCCGAGCTGGAGACGGTGCGCGAGACGGCCACAGAACTCTTCGCCACGCAGGACTTCGCCCCCAGCGCCGACCCCGAACAGGGGCTCTACGATGGCTTCGTCGGCGATGACGACCGCCGCCGCTGCGAGGAAATCCACAGCCTGGACGGCGCCGGCCTGAAGGCGCTGGGCACTCCTTTCGCGGATTCGCGTCTCAACGAGTTGCTGTGGCGCTATCGCGCCCGCCATTTCCCGGAGAGCCTGGACACCACCGAGGCCGCGGAATGGGCGCAGTGGCGTGAGAATCGCCTGCTCTTCGCACCTGACGGTGGACTCAGTCTCGATGACTACGACACCCTGCTCGGCCAGCTGCGCGCCCGCGTCACCGACGACGCCGGCATCGCGGTGCTTGATGAGCTGACGAGCTGGGGGCAACGGCTTCGCGGCGAGCTGGATGCCGGCACCTGAGGCACACGCGACCGAGAACCCCCTCCAAACGCATGAGTCTCTCCGGATGAAGCCAGCAGTGTCTGGGTGCGACACGATGCCTGTAACCTCCAGGGGACACCGCCCATGACCGCATCCGCCAACGACAGCCGAAGCCTTCGCGACGCACTGGGGAGCTTCGCCACCGGCGTCACGATCATCACCACACGCGCCGACGGTGATCGCTCGCTCGGTGTCGCCGCGGCCAGCTTCAATACCGTCTCCATCGAACCGCCGATGGTGCTCTGGAGCGTACCGCGCGCCGCCACCAGCGCAAGCTGCTTCGAGGGTGCGACCCACTGGGCGGTGCACATCCTGGCCAGCGACCAGGAAGCCATGGCCCGCCACTTCGCTGGCAACGGCAGCAACGATTTCTCGGCCTTTCGCGTCGAAGCGGGCAGCGGCGGCGCGCCGCTGCTGCCGGGCTGCGCAACGCGGCTGCAGTGCCGTACCGCCTTTCGCTACACCGGTGGCGATCACCTCATCTTCGTCGGGGAAGTGCTCGCCTTCGAGAGCCACGAACGCAGCCCGCTGCTCTTCCACGACGGGCGCTACACCCTCGCCCTGCAGAACGGCGACGCCGATACTCCGAACGAAGCCCGTGCCGAGTGGAGCGCCAACAACCTCGGCTATCTGCTCGGGCGCGCCTACTTTCAGCTCTACGCCCACATCCAGCCACACGCGCAGCGCAACGGCCTCGACGATGCGCACTACTTCGCGCTCGCGGTGCTGATCCTGCGCGACGGTCGCACGCTGGACGCCATCAACGCAGTCTTCGCCTATTCGGGCATCGAAACCAGCCCGGCGCAGATGCAGGCGCTGTGCGCGCGCGACCTGTTACGTGCCAGCGGCAGAGGCGCGAGCGCGCGCTATCACCTGACCGAAAGCGGCCGCCAGCTGACGCTGCGCATCGTCGCTGCCGCCGAGGCCGCCGAGCGCGACGCGCTGGCCGACATGTCGGAGGCCGACGCCACGGCGCTGCGTCACCTGCTGCACCGCTTCGTACGCCGCACCCGTCCCGTCCGTCCCCACCACAACCGAATCGCGGCCACCGGCAGCAGCGAGGCGCTCGGCTAGTCGCAGCGCATCTACACCCTTTGGCGCATGGCATCCCCTTCCGTTACCGCGCAGACTGGCGAACCAGCAACAGAAAGCCGAGGAGACAATATGGCCGCGGGGCGCTACGAAACTGAGTACCGGCAGTCCATCGATAACCCTGAAAGCTTCTGGGCCGAGCAGGCCGAGGCGCTGCACTGGGAACGGCGCTGGGATCGCGTGCTCAGCCATGACGACGCGGACGGGGCGCCACGCTGGTTCGCCGGCGGCCGCCTGAATACCTGCTATAACGCGGTCGACCGCCATGTCGATGCCGGCCGCGGCGAGCAGATCGCGCTCATTCATGACAGCCCGGTGACCGACAGCGTGCGCCGCTTCAGCTTCATCGAGCTGCGCGACGCCACCGCCCGCCTCGCCGGCGCCCTGCGTGCCGCCGGCGTCGAAACCGGCGATCGCGTCGTGATCTACATGCCAATGATCGCCGAGGCGGCCATCGCCATGCTTGCCTGTGCGCGCATCGGTGCGGTGCATTCGGTGGTCTTCGGCGGCTTCGCCGCCCCGGAACTGGCCAAGCGCATCGACGACGCCAAGCCGAAGGCGATCCTCAGCGCTTCCTGCGGTATCGAGGGCAGTCGCGTCATCGCCTACAAGCCGCTGGTGGACGCCGCCATTGAGGCGGCGAGCCACAAGCCGCAGAGCTGCCTGATCCTGCAGCGGCCGCAGTGCGAGGCCGAGTTGAGCGCCGGCCGCGACCGTGACTGGGAGCAGGCCGTAGCCGCGGCCGGACCGGCCGATTGCGTGCCCGTGGAAGCCACTGACCCGCTCTATGTGCTCTACACCTCCGGCACCACCGGCAAGCCCAAGGGCGTGGTGCGCGACAACGGCGGGCACGCCGTGGCGCTGACCTATTCAATGAAGGCGGTCTACGACATGAACCCGGGCGAGGTCTTCTGGGCGGCCTCGGACGTCGGCTGGGTGGTCGGCCACTCCTACATCGTCTACGCCCCGCTGCTCGCCGGCTGCACCACCGTCATGTTCGAAGGCAAGCCCGTGGGCACGCCGGATGCCGGCGCCTTCTGGCGGGTTGCGAGTGAGCACGGCGTGAAGGCGCTGTTCACCGCGCCCACCGCCTTCCGCGCCATCAAGAAGGAGGACCCGAAGGGCGAGCATCTGGCACGCTACAAGCTTGCGGCCTTCGAGGCGCTCTACCTGGCCGGCGAGCGCTGCGACCCCGACACCATCGACTGGGCATCCGGACTGCTACAGGTACCGGTCATTGACCACTGGTGGCAGACCGAAACCGGCTGGCCGGTGGCGGCGGTCTGCCGTGGTCTTCAGGACGAAGCGCCCCACATCGGCTCGGCGGGCCGGCCCGTGCCGGGCTACGACATCCGCGTGCTGGATGACGATGGCCATGAAGTGCCGCGCGACGCCATCGGCAACATCGTCATCCGCCAGCCGCTGCCTCCCGGCACGCTGCCCACGCTCTGGAACAACGAGCAGGGTTTCCGCGAGAACTATCTCGCGCGCTATCCGGGGCACTACCTGACCGGGGACGCCGGCAAGATCGACGCCGAGGGCTACGTCTGGGTGATGTCGCGCATCGACGACATCATCAACGTTGCCGGGCACCGCCTGTCCACCGGCGCGATGGAGGAAGTGCTGGCGGGCCATCCCGACGTCGCCGAATGTGCGGTCATCGCCGTGGCTGACGCTACCAAGGGACAGCTGCCGGTGGGCATGGTCGTGCTCAAGTCCGGCGTCGATCGCGATACCGAGGTGATCACACGGGAACTGATCCAGCGTGTGCGCGACGAAATCGGCGCCGTCGCCGCCTTCAAGCGCGCCATCGTCGTGCCGCGCCTACCCAAGACGCGCTCCGGCAAGGTGCTGCGCAAGACCATGCGTTCCATCGCCAACGGCGAGAACCTGACCGTGCCGGCGACCATCGACGATCCGGCCATCCTCGACGAGATTCGGGAGGCGCTGGGAGCGCCGGGCTGAGCGCACACCGCCCGATCAGCGCAATGGCTTAGCGCTATCTCGTAAGGGGTGGGCCAGGCTTCAGCCCGACGATGCGATTCGCAGCTCGCAACGAATGTATAGCAGCCAATCAGGCCGTCTCGTCGAAGAGTTCCCGACCGATGAGCATGCGGCGAATCTCGGAGGTGCCGGCGCCGATCTCGTAGAGCTTGGCATCGCGCCAGAGGCGGCCGGTGGCGTACTCGTTGATGTAGCCGTTACCGCCCAGCGCCTGGATGGCCTGGCCACAGGCCCAGGTCGCCTTCTCGGCGGCGTAGAGGATCGCGCCGGCGGCGTCCTTGCGCGTGGTCTCGCCGCGATCGCAGGCACGCGCCACGGCGTAGACGTAGCTGCGGCAGACCGAGGTACCAACGTACATATCGGCCAGCTTGCCCTGCATCAGCTGGAAGCTGCCGATGGGGTCGCCGAACTGCTGGCGCTCGTGGACGTAGGGCGTGACGATATCCAGCGCCGCCTGCATGAGGCCGACGGGCCCGCCGGATAGCACGACGCGCTCGTAATCCAGGCCGGACATCAGCACGTTGACGCCCTTGCCCACCGCGCCCAGCACGTTCTCCTCGGGCACCTCGCAGTTGTCGAATACCAATTCGCAGGTGTTGGAGCCGCGCATGCCGAGCTTGTCCAGCTTCTGGGCCGTGGAGAAACCCGCCATCCCCTTCTCGACGATGAAGGCGGTGATGCCGCGCGGGCCGGCCTCGGGGTCGGTCTTGGCGTAGACCACCAGCGTGTCGGCGTCCGGGCCGTTGGTGATCCACATCTTGCTGCCGTTGAGCACGTAGCGATCGCCCTTCTTGTCGGCGCGCAGCTTCATGCTCACCACGTCCGAACCAGCACCGGGCTCGCTCATCGCCAGCGCGCCGACGTGCTCGCCGGAGATCAGCTTGGGAAGATACTTCTGCCGCTGGTCGGGGCTGCCGTTCTTGTCGAGCTGGTTCACGCAGAGATTGGAATGCGCGCCGTAGGACAAGCCGATGCTGCCGGAGGCGCGGGAGATCTCTTCCATCAGAACGACATGGGCGAGATAGCCCATGCCCATGCCGCCGACGTCCTCGCCGGCCGTCATGCCGAGGGCGCCCAGCTCACCCAGCTTCGGCCAGAGCTGACGCGGAAAAACGTTGTCGGCATCCGTGGACTCGGCGATGGGCGCGATCTCGCGGCGGGCAAAATCGGCGGCCGCCTCGCGCAGCGCGTCGAGATCGGGCCCTAGGTCGTGGTTGAGGAATTTCATCGTCATCGGCGGCATCCGTTGGGGGAGCAGAATGCGCGAGTCTAGTGAGGCGCGGCATACTTGTGAAGTTCGGTTCATTTCATGCGCCCTCTGCCATGGCCTACCGCCGCTCCGCGCGCATGCAGGCGCGACTCGATGACAATCGCCGCCGTATCCGCGAAGCCGCGCGGCGCATCATCGCGCGCGGCGGCTTCCGGCAGGCGCAGATGGCGGCCATAGCCGAGGCGGCCGAGCTGTCCACCGGCTCGCTGTATCGCTACTTCCCCTCCAAGGCCGAGCTCTTCATCGACGTACTGGGCGCAGCGGCGGAGCGCGAGATCCAGCTGCTCGATGCCATCGCCGCCGGCAGCGGCACACCGGCCGAGCGGCTGGAGGCTGCGGTGAAGAGTTATGTCGGCCGCGCGCTGGAGGGGCCGCATCTGGCGCACGCCTTCATGGTCGAGCCGGTCGAGCCCGAGCTGGACAGCGCGCGCCAGCAACACCGCAAGCGCGTCGCCGCAGCCTTCGCCCGCGTCCTCGAAACCGGTATCGCCGAAGGCGACTTCCCCGAGCAGGATGCCGGGCTCAGTGCATCATGCCTGGTGGGCGCAATGACCGAGGCGCTGAGCGGCCCCACCGCTGAAGCCCCCGAGACACCCGTCGAGCGCGCCGCGCTACTGGAACGCATCAGCACCTTCTGTCTGCGCGCGGTCGCCGAGAATCGCGACCCGACACGCATCGCCGACTGAGCCCATGGAACGCGGCGAGCGCTTCTACTACATCCACCGCAAGCTCAAGAGCGGTGCCTGCCTGCCCTTGCAGCACTTCCTCGATACGCTGGAAGTGTCGCGGGCAACCTTCAAGCGCGACCTCGAATACCTGCGCGACCGCTACGGCGCCCCCATCGTCTACGACCGCGACACCGGCGGCTACCGCTACGACGCCACCTCCCCTGACGATGCGCGCTTCGAGCTGCCGGGACTGTGGTTCTCGCCCGAGGAGCTGCACGGACTGCTGACCATGGACGCGCTCATGCAGCAGATGAGCGACGGCCTGCTCGGCGAACCGCTGCAGCTGCTGCGCCGGCGCCTGAACGAGGTTCTCGGCGACCAAGGCGTAGCTCTGGAACAACTGCGCCAGCGTGTGCGCATCTTCCCCACCGGCGTGCGCCGTCAGCTGGCGAGCTGCTTCCCCACCGTCGCACACGCCGTCATGGCGCGGCGGCGGCTGTGGATCCGCTACTGGGCGCGCACTTCGGACGCCGTCACCGAGCGCGAAGTGTCGCCGCAACGGCTGATTCACTACCGCGGCAACTGGTATCTGGACGGCTGGTGCCACCTCCGCGAAGGCCTGCGCAACTTCTCGGTCGACGCCATCACCGACATCGCCCTGCGCGACGCCGAGGCGCTGGAGATCCCCACCGAGACGCTGGAGGCGGAGCTGGGCGCGGCCTACGGCATCTTCGCCGGCCGCCCCGATCAATGGGCCGTGCTGCGCTTCTCCGCCGAGCGCTCGCGCTGGGTGCGCGATGAGATCTGGCATCCCGATCAGCGCAGCGAGCTCGATGCGCAGGGCCGCTGCACGCTGCACGTGCCCTTCCATCGCGACGAGGAGCTGGTCATGGAAATCCTGCGTCACGGCCGTGAGGTCGAGGTGCTGGAACCTCCCTCGCTGGCGGCACGGGTGCGGGAGGAAGTCGGTTTCTGAGGCGATCGACCGGCAGGCTCATCTAGTGAGCCAGCCGTGCGCGAAGCTGGCGGCACATTCGCAGAACGGAGCCCCGCCATGCCCTCCCACGCCACGCGCATCCATCCCCGCAGCCCCTCCCTTCGCCGCACCGCCAACGGCCGCGCGGTGCCTGCCGCCCACGGGCAAGCTGCCGTGCCGGCAACCGTCACTGCCCGCAAGCGACGCGAACGCACCGGCGAGACCGCGCAGCCTCGCGCGAAGCTCTGGCACATTGCCGTCGGCATGATCGCCCTGCTGTCCAGCGGTATCGAGCTGAGCTGATGCAAAGCAAAAGGGCCGGCAAATGGCCGGCTCTTTTGCTGCCTGGCGGAGGGGTGGGATTGCAGGCGGCTGCGCTGCCCGCCCGTGGGGCTCGCTGCGCTCGCGCCATCCGCCTTCGGCGGACGGTCGAACCCGGTATTGTTTTCGTGGGTTCGAATCTGGAGCAACGCGTTTCGTGCGCGAGGGCGCGCGGCATACGCGCTTTCGCAAATCTGGCGGCCGAGAGCGACGAAACGGAGAACTACGTCTACGCTATGGCCCTCTATGCGCCTCCTAAATGGCGCTACGGTCAATGGCTCGAACTGGTGGAGAGCTGCCTGCCCGCTTCGGGATTGGTACTTGAAAAAGCCGCCGTTGACGGAGTTCCGCGAGCTTTCCCGCTACGATCGAGTTTCGAGAATCAACGCCGACGCTTCGCCAAGCCGTCACATGGTCCTGCTTTCTCGAAGCGTCTCCTTGAACAGCTCGAAGGCCGTCGTCCCCCTCCGATCCGGGTAATAGAGGTGGTAGCCGGCAAAGGGCTCGCACCACGACTCCAGCAGGCGAGTGAGACGGCCATCGGCAATCGGCGCTGCCACGAGGTCCTCCAGAATGTAGAGGATGCCGAAGCCTTCAAGGGCGGAGGCCACTAGCAGCTCGCCGTCGTTGAACACCGGCCCGCGTCCTGGCACGACCGTGACCGCATGGCCGTCGCGCTCAAACGACCAGGGAGACACGTCCCCATAGGCGTTGCCATAGGCGACACAGCGATGCGCCGCGAGGTCGGCGGGCTGCATCGGCGCCGGATGGCCGCTCAGATAGCTGGGAGCGGCCACCACAGCGACGCGAAGCGGAGGCCCGACCGGCAGCGCGATCATGTCCTTTTCCAATCGCTCGCCGAGCCGGATTCCCGCGTCGTATCGCCCCGCCACGACGTCAGTCATCCCGTCCTCCACGCACACCTCCACCTCGATGCCGGGGTGGCGGCGCATGAAGGACGGGAGCATCGGCCACAGCACTGTGTCCGCGGCGTGTTTGCCCGTCGTGATCCGGACGATGCCGATAGCTGCCCCGCGCGCCTCGGACAGTGCTTCGATCTCCTCGTCCAGTCCGGCCAGTGCCGGCGACAGGGTGGCGAGCAGGCGCTCGCCGGCAGCGGTGGGGGCGACGCTGCGCGTGGTGCGGGTGAGCAGGCGAAAGCCGAGTTGGCCCTCCAGCCGCTTCATGGTCTGACTCAACGCCGACTGTGTGACACCGAGCCGCCTCGCGGCGCGCGTGAAGCTGCGGTCGGAGGCAATCGCTGCAAAGACGGCGAGGTCGCCGAACTGATCCGGACGCATTGATGATTCCTGCTACTGGGGCCTATTACTAATTAGGCCGCTATATTTATCCATTAGTGCAACTACATAGTCGATAATTGAAGAAGAGCAGGGAGGCGACTATGACGAAGGTTTGGTTGGTGACCGGCGCAAGCCGGGGACTTGGACGCGAGATCGCGCGCGCAGCGCTCGATGCGGGCGAAACGGTAGTGGCGACAGCGCGATCCCTCGACGCGGTGCTCGATGCCTTCGAGAAACACGATCGCCTGCACGCCCTCGCGCTTGATATTACCGACGCGGACGCCGCGAACTCGGTCGCCGCCGAGACCATCGAGCGGTTTGGTGCGATCGACGTGCTGGTGAACAACGCCGGCTATGCCGAATTGGGCTTCTTCGAGACCTTTACCGATGCCGCGGTACGGCGTCAGTTCGAGGTTAACCTGTTCGGCACAATGAACGTCGCGCGCGCGGTCGCCCCGCACATGCGTGTGCGTCGCTCGGGCCTCATCGTCACCATCTCGTCGGTGAGCGGGCTGGCTTCCAACGGCGGAGGAGCGGTCTACTCGGCGTCGAAGTTCGCGGTCGAGGGATGGATGGAGGGTTTTGCGCAGGAACTGGCACCCTTGGGCGTCCGCTCGCTCCTGGTCGAGCCGGGGATGCTGCGCACCGACTTCATGGACCGGAAGTCAGCGAGTTTCGGCAGCATCGACATTCCAGACTACGTAGAGGCGATCGCGCAGTATCGATCGTTCGTGGAGGGGGCCAACGGGAACCAGCCGGGCGATCCGAAGCTGCTCGCCGCGCGGGTCGTGGCGCTTGCCTCGCAGGCCGAGACGCCATCGCGCCTCGTGTTCGGCGACGACGCTCGGCAGTGGGCTGGCGCGAAGGTCGACCAATTGCGGAAGGAGATCACCCAGTCCGCCGATCGCGGCTGATACGACAGATCAGGGAGCCGGTAAGGCTCGGCCCAGCAATGATCCTCGGGCGCATTTCCGAAAGCGCAGCTCCAACTGGACGGCCGAGGTCAGACCGAGAACCATCACCGAAACGGCGCAGGCTTTCCCGGAATCCGTTCCGGGTTGCTCCTTCCAGAATGGCTGAGCGGAGATGGAGAAACGGGAATCTTTCTGCCGTTCAAATGACCGCTTCGAGGGAGACGCCGGAGGCCTCGGAACAGCGTATACGGGGTCGGAAGCTGCCGTGTCGCACTGAATCAGTTTGCAGCCCGACCGCTTGGTGGGTGTGCAGAGATCGGCAACAATAGAGGGCAATCGGCGGCCGATGGCGGAGGAGATGGGATTGCGGACGGTCGAACCCGGGCACTGTTTCGTGGGTTCGAATCTGGAGCAGCGCGCTTCAGGCGGCTCTGGCGCGAAGCTTTCGCGCTTTCGCAAATTTGGCGGAGGGGGTGGGTATTCCCTACTAAGCTCGGCTCCTGCCTCGCTAAGTAGGCCGGGGCGGGACTTCCTGTCCCGCCCTTCGAATCCCACCCCCGATACTTCCTCCACATACGAAAAAAGCCGGCGCATGGCCGGCTTCTTTCGTATCTGGCGGAGGGGGTGGGATTCGAACCCACGTGGGGCGTAAGCCCCCAACCGATTTCGAGTCGGTGCCGTTATGACCGCTTCGGTACCCCTCCGTAGGGGCGCATTCTACCGCTGAGTGACACTTCCTGAGAGAGGTGCCGTTGTGCTCCGGCCTGCCGGCTGCCGTCACACAATTCAGCAGCCGCACATTCTACAAGCGTTCGGCGCATTGGGACACGTTGTGACGATGGACCGGAGACCGCACATCCGGTCATCCATACATACCACCCGAACCGATGTGTCGGCAGCCACGATGCTGCGCTAGGCTGCGTCCATGTTCCCTGTTCCTGCGGATCCTTTGAAGCGCGCGAATGCGTTGCTCGCCCTGCGCATCGCCGGTTGGATCCTGGTCGCGCTCGGACTGGTCACGCTCAGTACACGCGCGCCGGCTCTGGCGCAGATTCGGGGCGCCGGTGTACTCCGTGTCGCAATGGTTAATGACCCGACGAGCTACTACTTGGGCCCGGCCGGCTACACCGGCTTCGATTACGACCTCGTGCGCGACTTTGCCGAGCACCTGGGCGTACGGCTCGAGATCGTCGAGGCAGCGTCAGCCGACGCCGCGCACAAGATGGTCATTCAGGGGAACGCGCAGCTGGCGGCGACGGCCAGTGCGGTCACCGCCTCGCGCAGCATGGAGCTGCGCTTCAGTCGACCTCTGCGTTACCGGACGCCGCAGCTAGTCGCGCGCAGCGGAAATGGCCATTCCAGCGATCCGGCCGAGCTCGATGCCCCCATCGTCGTCGCCGAAGGCAACGCGACCGTGGATTGGGTGCGTGAGCTGGCGCGCGACTATCCGGACCTACGCTGGGAGACGCGTGCGAACGTCGACACCGAAGCGCTGCTGCAGCGTGTGGCCAACGACGATCTGCAGCTCACCGTCGCCGGCTCGGATCTGGTGGCTATCACCGAGCGCTACTACCCGAGGCTACGGGTGCTGCGCGACATTGGAGAGCCTCGCCCCCTGGCGTGGGCGGTGGCGCGCGAAGATGGCCGGGAGCTGTCGCGCAGGCTCGCCCACTTTCTTCGCCTCATCGGGCGCGAGGAGATCATCCGCCTGCGCGACCGCTACTTCGGTCACATCAACCGCCTCAACTACGTCGACGCAGTCGCCCTCGCCACGCACTACGAAACGCGCCTGCCCCAGTATCGAGAAAAGTTCGAGGAGGCGGGTGCCGAGCAAGACATCGACTGGCGCCTGCTCGCCGCCGTGGGCTATCAGGAATCGCACTGGAACAACCGGGCGGTCAGCCCCACCGGCGTGCGCGGCCTCATGCAGATCACGCAACAGACGGCACGCTTTCTCGATATCGACGACCGTCTGGATCCGGCCGAATCCATCGACGGCGCAGCACGCTACCTGAAGTCGCTGTCGAGCCGGTTGCCAGAGAGCATCGAAGAACCCGACCGCAGCTGGTTCATGCTGGCCGCCTACAATCTCGGACTGGGCCACGTGCTGGACGCCAGGCGACTCACGGAACAGATGGGCGACACCCCTGACCGCTGGCTGGATGTCCGCCAGCATCTGCCCCTGCTCACCCAGCCACGCCATTACAAGAAGCTGCGCTACGGCTACGCCCGTGGTCCGGAGGCCGTGCAGTACGTGGGCAATGTACGCACGTACTACGACATGCTGGTCTGGTTGACCGACCGCGAGAAAGGCGCCAAGCCGCCACCGAAGAAGGACCGGGAGGAACGCGAGCTACGTCCGCCTGCCAGCCGCGATCCCTTATCAATCGAGCAGCCGATCCTCTAGCGCTTGCCTCAGCCGGGCACGCGCAGCCGCTCGACGATTCGACCCTGGCCTATGTGCTGCTCGATGATTTCGTCGACGTCGTCCTCGTCGAGGTAGCGGTACCAGACACCTTCCGGGTAGACCACGAGCATGGGCCCTTCCTCGCAGCGGTCCAGGCAACCGGCGCTGTTGATTCGCACCTTGCCCGCTCCGTTCAGGCCCAGGGCCTTGATACGCTCCTTGGCATAGGCGCGCACGCGCTCGGCACCGCGCGCGGCGCAGCATGGGCGCGCCGCGTCCGGCTCGCGCCGGTTGCAGCAGAAAAAGAGATGGTGCTCGTAATAGGGCACCGGAGCGCTCGCGCTCATGAACCGAACCCGTAATTGAGGTTGACGGCAGTGTAGGTATCGGTGTTCTCGATGCCGGATGCGACTTCACTGTTGTACTGCACTGTGTAGCTGAGCGAGGCGAAGAGATTGCCGATGATCGACAGCTGCAGCGCTGTCTCGGAATCGACGGAGGTATTCGACGATCCACTCTCGACACCCAGGGTCTGCACGAAGCGACTGGTCTCGGTGATCTGCCAGGCGTAGTCGGTGGCGAGGCTGCCGATGGCCTCGGACTCGCTGCTGCCGTCGGGCTCCTGAAACTTGATCTGCCGCATACCGGCGCCGATCTCGACATTCCATTCGTGCTGATCGCTTTTCAGCAGCCGACGGCCATAACCGACCGTTTCGGAAGTCCGCCGCCGGACACCACCGAAGAGGTCCTTCTCGAAATCCGCCGAGAAGAAAGCGAAATCGTGCTCGGTAAAGTTGAAGTCGGCCTTGTAGCCGGCGCTATAGCGCTCGACGCTAGTCTCTCCCTCATCGCGCGTCTGCAGCGTCTTGCCCTGCAGGCTGTGCTTGAAGCGCTCGCTCTCGTAAAGCAGCTGGGCGCGGAAGTTGGTCGTGCGCGACTCGCTATTGCCGCTGGCGGAGACGAAGCCCGCCGACAGCTCGCCCGACAAGCCTCGCGCGTCCTCGTCCTCAGCGATCACTGGGCCGGATGCAAGAATAAACGCCCCGACCAGCGCCGCGCAGCGCGCCGGCAGCGTGCAATACTTCACCATGTGCAAGCTTCCAAATCGTTGAAAATTGGGGCGCGAAGTTTAACAACGCGGCCCGGAGGCCGCGGATGCCGGGCCTAGACCATGTCAAGCAGAGCGTGCGCGCCGACGCCGACCTCTGCGTGAAGTGCGGACTCTGCCTGCCACACTGCCCGACCTACGCCTTGACCGGCCGCGAGGCGGAATCACCACGTGGGCGCATCGCATTGCTGCAGCATCTAGCCGAGCAGCAGGATGATCTCTCCGACCCCAGCCTAGCCACGGCCGTCGATCACTGCCTGAGCTGCCGCGCCTGCGAATCCGTCTGCCCGGCCCGCGTCCCCTACGGACGGCTCTTCGACAACGGACAGACACTGCTCGCGAGCCGGGCACCGCAACGCCTGTCGCGCCTGCGGCTACGAGGCGGGCTGCTGCACCGCCCGCGCCTGCGCCTGGGGCTACTGCGTCTGCTCTGGTTGCTTCAGCGCATCGGCTTGCTGCGCGCGCTGCAGCGTGCGCTGCGCAACCGGAGCCCGGGCCGATGGCTTCAGCGCCTGCCGCGCCTCCGGTGGCCGCGCGATCCCCGCCACGAGGCGGCGGGGACGCACTGCGACGTGGCCATATTCAGCGGCTGCCTGGGTGACAGCGCGGACCACGAGGCCGTTGGCGCACTGCGCCGCCTGCTGGATGCCGCGGGCTACCACTGCGCCGTGCCGCGCGGCCAGGGCTGCTGCGGCGCGCTGGAAGCTCACGGCGGCGATGCCGAGGCCGCCGAGTCGGCGCTGGCACACAGCGCACCGGCCTTCACGGGTGCGCGATATATCGTGCCAGTGGCCAGTGGCTGCGCGGCCTGGGTAGCGGATGCCACGGCAGCTAGCCCCACGGCGGCGCCGCCGCTGCGCGCTCAGCTCACTTCAGCCTGGGAGCTGTTGGCGGCGCGCGCCAGTAGCCTGAGCTGGGTGCAGACTGCGGAGCGGGTGGCGGTCTGGACAGCCTGCACGCAGCGCAACCGGCTGCGCGATGACGCCGCCATGCTGGCGCTACTGGAGCAGGTTCCGGGCGCGACCGTGCAACGACTGCCCGCGGGCATGCGCTGCTGCGGCGCGGCCGGGATGCATTTCCTCGACGAGATGCAGCGCGCAGACACGCTGGTAGCGCCCATCGTCGACGCACTTGCCGAGCATCCGCCAGCGATGCTTCTATGCGCCAACGTCGGCTGCCGGCTGCATATCGACGCCGCGCTGCGGCGGGCCGGGCTGGCCATTCCGGTGAGGCACCCGGCCGAATGGCTGGCCGAGCGCCTGCAGGACTCAGTCGTCGGCTGAGCGCAGCAGGCGGGACTCCAGCTGCAGCAGGATGCGCTCGGCAAGCTCGTCCTGCAGGAACTCGGCGAGCCGTGCCTCCTCGGCCTCCTTGGGCAGGATCTGCTCGGTGGGGAAGCTGAGCGCGCGGCGCGCCGACAGCGTCTGAGGCGGCACCAACATGCCCTCGCTATCGGCCAGCCTGAAGGTGACCTCTACCTGGATCTCGAACTCTATGGCCCGGCCCTGCGTGCTGACGGAGAGCACCTCCGAGCGCTGCTGGATGTTGCTGAGGGTGAGCACCGAATCGGCGGTGGCCGCCGCGCCAGTGACGTCGGCGCCGCGCCGACGCAGCCGGGCACGCAGCGCCGTCTCGATGGCCGGCTCCTCGGCGCTATAGGGCTGCTCACTTTCCAGGAAGACGCGCTGCAGCGGCCCCGGAAGCGGCCGGCTGCCCTGCATGCGGAAGCCGCAGCCCGACAGGGCCAGCGGTGGCAGAGCCAGTAGTAAAGCGCGGCGGCGCATCACACCACCAGATTCACGAGACGACCGGGCACCACGATCTTCTTGCGCAGCGGCTGCTCGCCGAGGAAACGGGCGACCGATTCCTCGGCCGTGGCGGCGGCGATGATCGCCTCCTCGTCGGCGTCGGCCGGCACGGTGACGCGACCGCGCAGCTTGCCGTTGACCTGCACGACCAGCGTGACGTCATCGCTGACCAGCGCCTGCGCATCGGCCGTCGGCCAGGGCGCGTCGATCACCGGTTGCTCGTGACCCAGTTCGCGCCACAGCGCGTGGCTGATGTGCGGCGTGATCGGCGCCAGCACCCGCAGCAGCGCCTCGATCAGCTCGCGCACGACAGCGTGCACGGCCGGCCTGCTGCCATCGGCGCGACCAGCGGCGTTGAGCAGTTCCATGCAGGCCGCGACGGCGGTGTTGAAGATCTGGCGGCGGTTGACGTCGTCGTCGATCTTGCGCAAGGCCTCGTGCAGCTGGCGACGCAGCGCGCTCGCCGCCTCTTCGGCCGCCGGATCGGCATCGGCGGCGACAGGGCCGGCGGCGAGATGCTCGTGCACCAGGCGCCACAGACGCCGCAGGAAGCGGCTGGCGCCTTCCAGGCCGGCATCGCTCCATTCCAGCGACTGCTCGGGCGGTGCGGCGAACATCATGAACAGGCGTACAGCATCGGCACCGTGGGCGTCGATCATGGCCTGCGGGTCGACGCCGTTGTTCTTGGATTTCGACATCTTCTCGATGGCCCCCACCTGCACGGAGGCGCCATCAGCCAGGGCCACGGCCTGGCTGCGGTCGCCGGCATCGAGCTGTACTTCGCCGGGGTTGAACCACTGCCGCCGGCCATCCGCCTGCTCGCGGAAAAAGGTGGGCGCGACAACCATGCCCTGCGTCAGCAAGCGCGCGAAGGGCTCGTCGCAGTCGAGCAGCCCCTGGTCGCGCATCGCCTTGGTGAAGAAGCGGGCGTAGAGCAGGTGCAGCACGGCGTGCTCGACGCCGCCCACGTACTGGTCCACCGGCATCCAGCGACGCGCATCCTCATCGACCATGGCCGTATCGCTGTGGGCGCTGGCGAAGCGCGCGAAATACCAGGAGGAGTCGATGAAGGTATCGAAGGTATCCGTCTCGCGGCGCGCCGCGGCGCCGCACTTCGGGCAGCTGCAGTCGACGAAGTCCGAGTGCTTTGCCAACGGGTTGCCGGAGCCGTCCGGACGCAGATTCTCGGGAAGCTTCACCGGTAGTTCGGATTCCGGCACCGGCACGGCGCCGCAGCCCTCGCAATAGATCACGGGAATCGGGCAGCCCCAGTAGCGCTGGCGCGACACGCCCCAGTCGCGCAGGCGGAAGTTTTTGCGCACGCGGCCGATACCGGCCGCCTGCAGCTTCTCCGCCACGGCATTGAAGGCCTGCTCGAAGTTCATGCCGTCGAACTCGCCGGAGTTGTGCACGATGCCCTTGTCGCTATAGGCGCCCTCGCTGACGTCGGCCGGTCCCGAGGTATCCGGGCCGATGACCGGGCGGATGGGCAGGCCATAGGCCGTGGCGAAGGCGTGATCGCGCTCGTCGTGCGCCGGCACCGCCATGACTGCACCGGCGCCGTAGGCCATCAGAACGAAGTTGGCGACCCAGATGGGGACAGTCTCGCCGGTTATGGGATGCACGGCGTCGATGCCCAGCGGCATGCCGCGCTTCTCGGCGGTCTCCAGATTCGCCTCGGAAACGCCGCTGCGCTGCAGCTCGTTAACGAAGGTGGCGACATCCGGATCGCGCTCGGCGGCTTCGCGCGCCAGCGGATGCTGCGGGGCCACCGCCATGTAGGTGACACCGCCGATGGTGTCCGGCCGCGTGGTGTAGACGCTGAGGCGCTCGTCGCGGCCAACCAGCGCGAAGTCGATCTCCACGCCATAGGAACGGCCGATCCAGTTCGCCTGCATGGTGCGCACGGCTTCCGGCCAGCTGCCCTCCAGCTTTTCCAGATCGTCGACCAACTGGTCGGCGTAGTCGGTGATGCGTATGAACCACTGCGGAATCTCGCGCTGCTCGACCTCGGCGCCGGAGCGCCAACCCCGCCCGTCGATGACCTGCTCGTTGGCGAGCACTGTCTGATCAATCGGGTCCCAGTTCACGACGGCGCTGCGCCGCTCGACCAAACCGGCTTCCCACAGCTTCAGGAAGAACCACTGCTGCCAGCGGTAGTAGCCCGGATCGCAGGTCGCGAATTCGCGAGACCAGTCGTAGCCGAAACCCAGCCGCTGCAGCTGCGCGCGCATGGCGTCGATGTTGGCGCGTGTCCATTCGCCGGGCGCCACGCCGCGATCCATCGCCGCGTTTTCGGCCGGCAGGCCGAAGGCGTCCCAGCCCATGGGCTGCAGCACGCGGTCGCCCTGCATGCGGCGCACGCGTGCGATGACGTCGCCGATGGTGTAGTTGCGCACATGCCCCATGTGCAGCTTGCCGCTGGGATAGGGAAACATCGACAGGCAGTAGAAATGCCGGCGCGGGTCTTCGCCGGCGCCGGGCGCGATCCTGAAGCTGTCATTCTCGCGCCAGTATTGCTGCGCGGCCTGCTCGACGGCGGCCGCATCGTATTCCTGCTGCATTGCGCTGGGCTGTCCGGATTCGGGAAGCGCGCATGGTAGCGCGCGCGCAACAAAAAGACCCGGCCGGAGCCGGGTCTAGAGTCCCTCTACCGCTCTTCCGGCCTAGCGCAGGCCGAGGTCACGCAAAGCGGCGGGGCTGAAATCAGCCGGCGTCCGGTCGATGGGCTGATAAACCACTTCCTTGTCGTTGCGCAGCGACAGGGCGATGTAACGCCCGGATTGCAGGTCGTGCTTGACCTCCACGCCCGGGGACAGGAAAGGCACATCGTAGTAGCTGTACTTGTGATCCTCGTCCACGCGCCACAGCTGGTCGCGGTTGTCATACTTGTCCGTGACCGAAATGCCCCAGCTGTCCTCGTCGAGGTAGAAGACACGGCGCTTGTAGATGTGTGATGTGCCTTCCTTCAGATTCGCCTCGACCACCCACACCCGGTGCAGTTCGTAGCGCGAGTGCTCCTGGTTGATGTGGTTGGCCTGGACGATGTCGCTGACATCGTGATCCGGACCGTTGACGTCATAGCTGTTGTAGGGGATGTACATCTCCTTCTTCCCCACCAACTTCCAGTCATAGCGGTCGGTCGCACCGTTGTACATGCCGAAGTCGTCATTGGTGCGCAGAGCATCCGCCGCCGTTCCGGGATTGTCGTAGGCCACGTTCGGCGCCAGGCGCACGCGGCGCTGACCCGGGTTGTAAGTCCACGCACGCCGCGGCTGCTTGACTTGGTTGGCGTACTCGTGAACCAGCAACGCGCTACCGGCCAGACGCGGTGGCTCGGTGATCACCTGCAGGAAGTAGAACAGCATGTTGTCTTCCCGCTCGCTGGGCGACTTCTGCTGATTGCTGTAGATGAAGTCGTACTCGTAGTCGAAATCCACCAGCGTGTAGTCGCCGCCCTTGGTCACGGCCGCCTGTGCCCAAGTCGTCTTGTAGGTATCGCCGCGATAGTGGGTCAGGTGATTCCAGATCGCCTCCAGACCGCTCTCGGGAATCGGGAAGGGCACCCCGCCAGTGGTACCTTCAAAGCCGTTGCCGCTCTCAATCAGCTCGACCTTGGTGGCATTGGCGCGCGTTTCGTCGTAGAGACCCTGTGGATAGGCCGTGCTCCGGCGCGTCGGATAGACGTGCATCTTGTAGCCCGGATAGCGCGTGAGCAGCGCAATCTGTCCCGGGGAGAGATTCTCCTCGTACTCCTTGTAGTTGTTGCCGGTGATGGTGAAGAGCCGCTCGTCGTCTGCGAATGGGTCGGGATAGTGCCCGCCCTCTTCGAAGCCGGCGGGAACGTCGGTAAAGCCGCCGTCCCAGGCCGGGATGGTGCCGGCCTCGTTGCCTGCCTTCTCGGCACCGATCGGCGTCAGATCCTGGCCGAGGCGCTGTGCCTCTTCCTCGGATACTGCGGCGTGAGCCGAGAACACGATGGAACCCAGCAGCAGCGCGGTAAGCGATTGTCTTGTCGTAATCATAAATAGTGTCCCGTGCTGGAGGAATTTCTAGAAGGAGTAGGTGATGCTCGCCGAGACGAAGTCACGGTCCACGTTCGCGTTGGCGTGGGTCGAGAACGCCTGTGGCTGGCCAGGGAACGCTGAGCCCGGGGCATTCGGGTCGTCTTCCCCTCGGAAAATCTCCCCTCCGAAGAAATTCGTATAGCTGATATCGAAGGTCCAGTCCTGCAGATAGTTGACGTTGGCACCGACGATGACGGCGTACTGATCCTCGGTGAAGCTCGGCCCGACGCCGTTGACGTCATGAGCGAATACCAAGCGCGGAGACACCGTGGCCGAGCCGATGAGGTTGTCGTAGTCCAGACGTCCCAGGATTCGATAGCCCCAGGAAGTGCTCGTGACATAGCCACCTGGCTGAGTGGACCCGCCAGACAGCGCGCTTGCTGACGCTTGCTGCGCCGGCAAAGCAACGCCCGGCCCGTTGAACAGGTAGCCATCGGGCAAGTCCAGATAGGTGACACCGGCCTCACCGAGCATCACGAACTGACTCGCCCCGAAGCGCGGGCCGAAGGTCTGGGTGGCAGTCATCTGGAACTGGTGCTGATCAACCCGTTCCCAACCGCGAACCACGTCCCCGTTATTGGCCGGGCCGCGCTGATCCGTGATGTTGTTGGGCACGTTCGGGCTCGGGAAACCGACCCCGCGAAGATCGAGTGACTGGAGAAGCACCTCGACCGCCGACAGCTGCAGCGGCACGTTGGGCCGATACGAGTATTCCCCCTGCAGCGCGATACCCATCGGCCCGAGGGTGTTGAAGCTGAGGCCGAAGAGATCGATGTTCTCCGGGTACTCAACGAAGTAGCTTGCGAGCTCCGCCCCGGTCGGCTGACGCGTGCCGGAGGCATCCGCGTAACCGACGGGAGCCCCCTTGACCGCAGAGATCAGAGGCAGACGGCTGTCGTAGTTGAGGTAGTAAAGACCGAACTCGGTGTTGTTCAACCACTGCGCGAAATACCGGAAAGCAACGCCGTACTGCTCATCACCATCCGGCTTGCTGACCCAAGAACGATCCACCCATAGTTGGGCTTCCGGACCACCGAGTGGAATAGGGCCCCGGGTGTCGTCAGCGCGGCGCCCGAAGCCGAGAAAAGCCTTGTCGCCGTCAAGCGAAGCGATGTCACTGGTCGAGAAGTAAGCCCCTTTGGGGTCGATCTCGACCTCGTCGAAGCTGGTGATGTAGAGCGCCTCCATGCTCAGATTGCGCGTCAGCGTGTAGCTGATGTGCGCCATGGGCGAGGGAATCAGCGCATCGCGCAGGCGTGCGCCCGGCGTGCGGAAATTCGCCACGTCAATGGCGTTGATGACGTTGATACCGTTCTGGATGAAGGTCGACTCGCCCCAGCTCACGACCTGACGGCCAAGACGAATCCGCAGGCTGCGATTGAATACGCGGAAGCGCCCTTGGACGAAGAGGTCGAGCAGATCATTGGAGCGACCGTCGCGCGATTCGCCCTGCGGGCCCAAACGGCTGGAGCTACCGCGGTTCTTGAAGTCGTAGTCGAAACGGAAGCGCGTGAAGAAGGAAAAATTCTCCCACTGCGCAAGGAATTCGTGTGAGGACGCGGCCACCACCGAAGTGAATTCTCCCGCTTCGTAGTTGAGGTTGCCGTTGTCGCCATTGACCGATCGCGACTGACCGCGCTCACCGTCGCTATCGAAATTGGCGATCCCGTAATTCGCCGGATCGGGATCCTCGGTCCGCATCGTCGCACCCAGCGGTCGTGTCCCACGACGTGGTGTAAGTGATTGGGTGTCACCGGTGGCAACTGGTTTAGGTTTGGATTGCGACGACCAACCTTCACCGAGGAACCACCGATGACCGATGAGATGATGAACCTGCGAGCGCTGCTGGAGAAGAGCCCGGACGCTGATTTGCTGCGTGAGATGATTGGTTTTGCCAGTCAGCGCCTGATGGAGCTGGAGATTGGCGCCCGCACGGGTGCGGGTTACGGCGAGAAGAGCGCCGAGCGTCTGGTGCAGCGCAATGGCTACCGCGAGCGTGACTGGCAGACGCGGGCCGGGACCGTGGAGCTGCGCATTCCCAAGCTGCGCAAGGGCAGCTACTTCCCGGGCTTTCTGGAGCCCCGACGGATGTCGGAGAAGGCACTGACGGCGGTGATTCAGGAGGCCTACATCCAGGGGATCTCGACCCGCTCGGTCGATGATCTGGTGCAGGCCATGGGCGGCACCGGCGTCTCGAAGAGCCAGGTCTCGCGGCTGTGCGAGGAGATCGACGAGCGCGTCCACGCGTTTCTGGAGCGACCGATCGAGGGGGACTGGCCCTACCTGTGGATCGATGCCACCTACGTCAAAGTCCGACAAGCCGGCCGGATCATCTCGGTGGCGGTGATTGTCGCGGTCGGCGTCAACGACGATGGCCGCCGCGAGGTGCTTGGCATGGATATCGGCCCGTCGGAGGCCGAGACCTTCTGGAAGGACTTTCTGCGCAAGCTCGCGCGGCGAGGACTGCGGGGCGTCAAGCTGGTGATCTCCGATAGCCACGAAGGCATCAAGGCGGCTGTCTCCAAGGTCTTCACCGCCACCTGGCAGCGCTGCCGTGTCCATTTCATGCGCAACGCTCTGGCACATGCCGGCAAGAGTGGCCGGCGCGTGGTCTCCGCCTTCATCGCCACCGCCTTCGCCCAGAATGACGCCGAGGCAGCGCGCCAGCAGTGGCGCCACGTCGCCGACCAACTCCGCAGCAGCGTGCCCAAGCTCGCCACGCTCATGGACGACGCCGAAACCGACGTACTGGCCTACATGGACTTCCCCGCCGCCCACCGCGTGAAGCTGCACAGCACCAACCCGCTGGAACGTCTCAACGGCGAGATCAAGCGACGCACCGAGGTTGTCGGCATCTTCCCCAACGAAGCGGCAATCCGGCGCCTCGTCGGCGCCATCCTCCTGGAACAGAACGACGAGTGGGCCGTGCAACGTGCCCGCTACATGACCCGGGAAACCATCACCGAGGTCATCCATCCACCCGCCATGCAACTGCCGGCTGTGGCAGCCTAAGCAACGCAGCCAGCCGAACCGGTAGCCACCGTCATACCCAAGGAGCTACACCACGGCTAGGGACACGACCCACCCAGCGAGAGCTGCGTGTTGAAATTTCCGCTGATGGGGCCGAAGTCGTAACTAAGGGAATGTGCCTGGAAGCTGCTCACAGCCCCCAGCAACACCAACCAGCGAAGCTGGTGGATAGATCTAGCCACGGCGTGTCTCCTCGTTATGGCAATAGGTAGTTATCTACAGTCGCCTCGGCGGGCGACTTACAACCAACATACTGCAAAGCAAAGAGGGTGGGAACCCCACCGAAAATACCTTTATTGCCGGGCCGTGATGCATTCCCCGCGGTGGTGGGTCCTGGTCGGCGTCTACTCGAAGCTGAGCCGATAGCCGGCGGCTTTCAGCTGACCGGCTTCACGCTCAAGGTCCGCGCGAGTCAGGGGGTTACCTTCCAGCCAGCCGGTCGGCATCCGCAAGCGCAGGGAATCCCCGGTCGCCTCCAGAACGAAGTCGGGGACCACGCCCGGCTTGCGCGATCGATTGAGCAGATAGGCCAGACGCAGCAGCAGAGCGAGGCGGCGCACCGCCACTATCCATCCCGGTGGCACCCGCTCAAAGGCGCTTTTCGCCAGCTTGCCGCGGTGAAGGCGAACGAGCACCGCTACCAGCGTCTGCTCGGTCTGCGAGAAGCCTTGAATGTCGCTGTTGCGCAGGATGTACTCGCTGTGCTTGTGGTAGCCGGAGTGCGAGATCGACAGGCCGGCCTCGTGCAACAGCGCCGCCCACTCCAGCAGCCGCTCGTGCTGGCGCGCTTCCAGGCCCCAGCTTGCCGCCACCTGCCGCAGCCCGTGCCGCGCCGTGTCGGCCACGTCGCGGGCGTGTGCCTCATCGACGCCGTAACGGCGCGCTGTGGCGAGCACGCTCTCGCTGCGGATGGCATCCCCACCGTTGCGCTCGCATAGATCGTAGACCAGCCCCTCGCGCAGCGCGCGCTCCGAGGTGCGCATCGCCGCGATGCCCAGACTATCGAAGATGCCGACCAGCGCGGCAAGCCCGCCCGGAAATACCGGGCGGCGATCGTCGCGCAGGCCCTCGAAGCGAATCGCATCGATACTGCCGGTGTCGATCACCAGCTCGACAAGCCGCTCCAGCCCGTCGCGGGTAATGACGTCATCGCACCAGCCGCGCGCCATCAGCACGCGCCAGATGCCGCGTACCGTGCCCGAGGAGCCGATGGCGATATCCCAGCCAGCATCGCGATAGCTTCGCTCCATATATTCCAGCTCGAGCTGCGCGGCCAGCCGCGCCGCGCGGAAGCGCTTGCGCGTGATCTGCCCGTCGGCGAAGAAGCGCTGCGTATGCACGACGCACCCCAGCGACACGCTCTCCATCAATCGCGGCCCACCGGGATCGCCGATCACGAGCTCCGTGCTACCGCCGCCGATGTCGACCACCAGCCGCCGTGGCAGCTCGGATTCCAGTCCACGCGTGACACCTTCGTAAACCAGACGGGCTTCCTCGGCGCCGGATACGACCTCGATCTCGTGGCCCAGCCGGGCTTCGGCCTGCGTGATGAAGTCGCCCCCCGAGCGCATCTCGCGCAGCGTGTTCGTGCCCACAACACGCACCCGATTCGCCGGCAGGTGGCGAATGCGCTCGCCGAATCGATCCAGGCACGCCAGCGCGCGGTTGCCCACCTCGGCGCTCAAGCGGCTATCGGCATCGAGACCGCCGGCCAGCCGAACCGGCTCGCGCAGGCGGTCTACCACCTGCATCAGGCCCTCCTCGCCGACACGGGCGACGAGCAGATGGAAGCTGTTCGAGCCTAGATCCACTGCCGCCAGCTCCTCGGCGGCATCGGGGGCGGACGCGTTGGATCGCGGCGCGTGCAGAGCAGGGTCGGTGTCGGCCATGGCGGCACCATAGCAAAGCCCGGACATACCGCAGTTGTGTTGACCTGCCGGGACGCTTCAGCGATCATTGCGCCCCTTTTTGGCGCCGGCATTGCCCCGCGCATCCGCCCCAACGGAGTCTTTTGCACATGAGAGGTTTGAGCGCATTCGCTCTCGCCGCTGCCGCCCTCGGCATGAGCAGCGGCCTGATGGCATCCGGTGACCAGGACCGCGGTTCGGACCTGTCAAACACCTGCATGGGCTGCCACGGCATTCCCGGCTACAACAATGTCTATCCGACCTACAGCGTGCCGAAGCTCGGCGGCCAGAACTCGGAGTACCTCGTCTCTGCGCTCAAGGCCTATCGCTCGGGCGACCGGCAGCACCCGACCATGAAGGCACAGGCCGCACTGATGACCGATCAGGACATCGCCGACATTGCCGCCTTCTTCTCTCAGGCGCCCAAGCGCTGATGACCCGCCCGGATAACGCCATGCGCTACCTCCTCGCTCTCATCGCCCTCGCCGGCGCCAGCACTGCCACCGCCGAGAACCGCCCGCTCGACCAACTCGTGAGCACCTGCGCCGCCTGCCACGGCGAGCGCGGCGACAAGGCAATCCAGCCGAGCTATCCGCTGCTCGCCGGGCAGTACGCCGACTATCTCGAGGCCGCCCTCAAGCAGTATCGGGACGGCAGCCGCAAGAACGCCATCATGAACGGTCAGGCGGCCAACCTCAGCGATAGCGAGATCGAGGCGCTGGCGCGCTACTACTCCCGCCAGGAAAGCGTCGTCTACACACCTTCCTACGCCATCGACCGATGAGCGCTGCGAACGCCCGCTTCGGTGGGCGTTTTTTTTGCTCCGTTTATGCGAATATCTATCATTCTTCTTCCGCTTACTGTTTCTTCGTGACGCACGCTCGCGCCCCCTTGATCGCTGAAGCCCTGCTGCGCAGCTTCGGTGCGACTGTACTCGGCTACCTCGGCGCCAGCGCCGCGGTCGCGGCAATCGCGAGGCTGCTGCATCTGCTCGATGTTCCGCGCAGCGAGGCGGTGGGCTGGCCGATGCTCTCCGGCTTCCTGTTGTGGCTCGCGCTGGCCCTTTACACCCTGTGTGCGCAACGCTTGGGCGCGGCACTGCTGGCGCCGGCGCTGACCGGCGTCGTCGGTGGCATCCTGCTTCTTCTGACGACCGGTCCTGCAGCATGAAGCGTTCGCTGCGCCAGTCCCTCAGCCTGGTTCACACCTGGTCGGGTGTCCTCTTCGGCGGCCTACTCTTCCTCATCTTCTTCATGGGCACGCTGTCGGTCTTCGACGACGAGGTCGACCGCTGGATGATGCCCGGAACGCGGGCCATCGCCACGGCCGACACCGGCTATGACGCGGCGCTGGCGACGGTTCTCGCGCAGCCGGGCGCGGCGGAGGAAGCGATCTTCATCGCGCCGCCGGACGCGCGCCGACCGGTATACCGCGCGCGGCACCACGGCCCCGACGACACGCATCTCACCACCTGGATCGACCCGGCCAGCGGCGACGTGTTGCAGGACCCGGGCACGCTGGGCGCCAGCGGCTTCTTCTTTCCGCTGCACTTCGGCCTGCATCTGGACTATTTCGGAATCAGCGCCGTCGGCTACTGGATCGTCGGACTGACCGGCATGATCACCCTCGTCGGCCTCATCGCGGGCGTCGTCATTCACCGCCGCATCTTCCGCGACTTCTTCAGTTTCCGGCCCGAGCGCTCGCGCGGGCGGGCACTGCTCGATCTGCACAACATCGGCGGCGTCATGCTGCTGCCTTTCCTCGCCGTCATCACCCTGTCGGGCGTGCTGATCTTCGCGCACGTGCACATGCCGGCGGGCATCTTCGCCGTCTACCCGGATCGCGAAGCCTTCTTCCACGATGCCTTCCCGCACCCCGACCGCGAGCCAGCCGGCGAGCCGGCGGAGATGGCCTCCATCGACACGATGATCGCCGAGGCCGACCGCGTCTGGGGCGGCGGGCGGCCGCTCAGCATCGGCGTCTTTCACGCCGGCGACGCCAACGCCTACGTGGCGATGTACCGTTACACCGGCGAATCCATCAGCTACGACTACGAGCAGCTGACCTTCGATGGCGTTACCGGCGAGCTGATGCATCATCAGAAGCTCGGCCCGGCCATGGCGACCTACCAGTTCATCTCCGGCCTGCATCTGGCGATGTTCGACCACTGGCCGATCCTGTGGCTCTACTTCCTCATGGGGCTTGGCAGCTGCGCGGTCATCGGCAGCGGCTTCCTGGTGTGGCTCGACAAGCGTGCGCGCAGCGCCGGCAACTTCGGCTATCGCCTCGTGCAGGCAACGGGCAGCGCGACAACGGTGGGCCTGATGCTGGCCACGGTCGCCATGCTCGCCGCCAACCGTCTGCTACCGGCCGCGCAGGAGCGCGCCACCACGGAAATCCTGATCTTCTTCGGCGTGTGGGCGGCGAGCCTGCCCGCCGCCTGGTGGCGCGCCGGCCTGGCCAACCTGCGTCTGCAGCTCGCGCTGCTGGCGGCGGGGCTGCTGGCGCTGCCGATTCTCAACGCCGCGAGCACGGGCGATCACCTGCTGCGAACGCTGGCGCGCGGCGACTGGGCGGTAGCGGGCAGCGACCTCGTCTTCCTGACACTCGGTGGTGCCGCCGCGCTCGCCGCGCATGCCCTGTCGCCGGAGCGCAAGCCCGTCACCGCGCAGCGCGCGGCGCAGGCCTCGGGCTGATGCTGCTCATCGCAAGCTCCGGGCTGCTCGCGGCCGGCCTCCTGGTGCTCGCCGATGCCAATGCCGGCGAGCGGCGCAGGCGCCGGAAATCGCCCCTGACGGCCAGCCAGCAGTACGGGCGGCGAGCCCTTGCCAGCACCTTGCTGGCCGGCGGCGTCGGCCTGGCGCTCACCGCGCTCGGGCCCGGCTTCGGCCTGATCCACGCCGTCGGCAGCGCGGCGCTGGCCGGTATCGTCATCGCGGTGCTGCGCGGCATGGGCGTGGCGCGCCGTCCCCGCTCGTCCTCCCGCGGACCGGCGCGGGCGCGCTGAGCCGATCCGTCTCGGGTCGCAGGCCCACGAAAAAGGGCGCCACCTCTTCGGCGGGCGCCCTTCCCGAACGCGACGACCGGCGCGCCGGAGCGCGCCACCGCTCCTAGTAATCGAGGCTGTAGCCCACCCGCAGGCTCGCGCCGCGGCCCGGCACACCCTGCTGGAAACTGCCGTAGACCTGCCCCGTGGCGGTCAGATAGTCCTCGTTGAGCAGATTGTCGATGCCGACACTCAGCCGGCCCGGCCCCAGCGCCAGGCTGGTCGCGGCATCGACCAGCGTGTAGCCGTCGATGTCGTTACTGCCGAAACCGCCGATATACGGCGAACGATCGCGGTCGGCGAAACGGGTCGCCTGCAGGCGCGCATCCCAGCTGCCATCGGCGGCCTGCCACTTGAGGTGCAGCGTGCCCTTGGGCGGGCTGATGCGCGTCGCCGGCAGATAGGCATCGACGCTACCGTCGCCGTCGGTGTCGGCCTCGCCCTCCTGCAGGGAAAGGCTGCCGCCCAGGGTCAGTTGCGGATGCATCCGCCAGTCGCCGCTGAGCTCGACGCCGTAGATCTCCTCCTTCTGCCGCGAGATGTTGAGCTGCTCGTCGAAGGTTGCGCCCAGGTCGGAAGTGGTCAGGAAGACGCTGGCCTCGGCGCTGAAGCGGGCGAAGCTGCCCCGCCAGCCCAGTTCGTAGTTGTCCACCACCTGCGCCTCGGGATCGATCGCGGCGACGCTGTCGGCGCTGCCCGACCCGCTGATCGTGCGCAGCACACGGCCGACATCGGCCACCGAGAAACCCTGGCTGAAGGCGGCGAAGACCTCCTGACCGGCGGCGATGTCCAGCACGGCGCCGATGTTGAAGACCGTCTCGTCGTAGTCCAGCGAGCCGCCGGCAACCTCGCTGCGCACATCGGGGTCCGCCGTCTCGTTGGTGAAGGTGGGAACATCCAGCGAAACCCGCTCGTGACGCACGCCGCCACGCAGCAGAAGACGGCTGCCCAGCGGCTGCTCGAGCTGCGCGAAGGGCGCGTAACTCAGCTGCTCGATGGGCGGCACACTGGTGCGGCCGTCGAGGAGCGGCTGCGCCGTCTCGTCGCGCAGCGCATCGAGGCCGTAGACGATGCTGGCGTCCCCCCAGAGACCGCGGTCGTGGGCCAGCCGCAGGCCGAGCTTCTCGGAGACCAGCTCGGACTGCCCCGGGCCTGTGGCATAGCCTTCGAAGAAGCTGAAGCGAGTCTCGTAGTCCTGATAGTAGAGCTGCGTGCTCAGCGTGCCGCCGGCCAGGCGCCGCCACTCGTGATCGAGGCTCACGGAGGTGTTGCGGATCCCCGGATCGGTGCCCTTGGGCGGGCCGGGCACCCCGAAGGCCGGATCGTCCGGGTTGTCGTCGGTAACGAGCTCGCTGTCCTGGATGATGCGGTAGCGGCTCAGGCTCAGGCGCAGGTGCTGATCGTCCGTGAATTGATGCCCGAGCTGCATCTGGAAGTCGAGCTCGGTGCTGTCGTCGCGGCCGCCGCCCTGGCCGTAGGCGTCCGGCGCGATGCGGCGGCCGTCGGCGTTGAAACCACCACCGGTGCTCTCGGCGTGCAGGCTGAAGCGATAGTCGGTGTCGCCGGTGCGGCCGCTGATCGCCTGCTGCAGATAGGCGCCCAGGCTGTCGCTGGGGTGCGTCAGCGAGCCGGTGGCGCCGAAGCCCGTGCTCAGGCGCCGTCCCTCCGGCACCGATTCGCCGCTGCGCGTAACGATGTTGATGATGCCGCCGGTGGCGCCGAAACCGTAGGTCGCCACCGCGCCCCGAATGACCTCGACACGCTCGATGCTGGCCGGCGAGATCGTACGCAGCTGCTTGGAGACCGCGCGCAGCGGCGTCGTCTGCGGCACGCCATCGATGAGGATGAGGAAATCGCGGCCACGCAGCTGCTGGCCGAAGTTGGTCAGGCTCTGCGTGCTCGGCCCCAGGCCGGGCACCGTGTCGGCGAGGATCTCGCCGAGATCGGCCGTGATCCGGCTCTGCGCGATCAGCTCCTCGCGCTCGATGACGGTGACGCTGCCGGGAATGGCAGTCTTCGGCCGGCCGCGGCTGCTGCGCGTGGCGGTGACGGTGACCGGGGTCAGCGTCGCGGCCTCGGCGCCGCCCTTGTCGGACGCGCCGGCCTCGTTCTGCGCGGAGGCGGGAAGCACTGCGGCCAGAGACAGTCCGGCCACCAGCATGCGGGATGTCGCCTTCATGAATACGCTCGCTTCGATCATGGATTACTGCCAGCGATAGGTCAGCGTGCCGAGCAGCTCGCGTGGCACGCCGTAGTCGCAGGTGGCCGTGGGCTGCTGGCCGCCGCAGTAGACGGGCTGCTCGTCCAGCAGATTCGTCACGCTGAGCTGCAGGCCGATCTGCGGGTTGAGCTGGTAACGCACGGCGGCGTCGACCAGCGTTGCCACGGGATACTTGAAGGTGTTGGCGGTGTCGGCAAAGCTCGTGCCGGTGTAGCGCACGCCAGCGCCGAGCCCCAGGCCGTCCAGGGCACCGCCGACCACGCTGTAGTCGAGCCACAGGCTCGCCAGATGCTCGGGACGATCGGTCAGCCGCTTGCCCTCGGTGGTTCCGCTGGCGCCGGCTTCCTCCACTTCGACCTGCTGCCAGGTGTAGCCCCCGGTGAGCTGCAGACCCGTCGCCAGATCAGCCAGTACCTCGAGCTCGGCACCGCGCGATCTTGTTTCGCCGACCTGCACCTGATCCTGGGGATTGCCCGGGTTGTCCGGATTCTGTTCCAGCTCGTTGCTGCGCAGGATGTCGAAGGCCGCAGCGGTCACAGCCAATCCGACGCCCGGCGGCCGCCAGCGCAGTCCGGCCTCGATCTGCTCGCCGCGGATGGGATCGTAGTCGGCGCCGCTGACCGGATTGCGGCCGTATTCGGGCGCGAAGGACTCGCTGTAGCTGACGTAGGGCGCCCAGCCGCCGTCGAAGAGATAGACCGCGCCGGCGCGCAGGCTCAGCTCGCTCTGGTCTTCCTCGGCGGCATCGCTGCTGCGTTCGCTGACGCTGTCGTAGCGGCCACCCAGATTCAACACCAGCCGGTCGGCGATGCGGACGTGTTCCTGCAGGTAGAGGCCGATCTGGTCGGCTTCGGTACGCGTCGTCGTGAAGTCCTCCGGCTGGGGCGGCGTGAAATCGCGCCCGTAGACCGGGTCAAAGAGGTCCAGCTCCGCCGCCGGCCCTTCGATGGTCAGGAAGCCGCTGTCGCGGCTGTTTAGCTTCAGCCTCTTGTAGTCGACGCCGGCGAGCAGCGTGTGCTCGAAGGAGCCGTGGTCGACACGCGCGACCAGGCGGTTGTCCGCGGTGATGGTCTCGCCGTCGTCGAAGCGCGCGCGTATGCCGCGGTTCAGCAGCGTGCGCAGCTCGTCGTCGATGTAGGGCCCGAAGTAGTTGCGGAAGACGTCGAGCACGTCGTAGCGCACGCGCCGATAGCGCAGGTTCTGCTCGAAGGCCAGCCAGTCAGTGAGCTGCTGCTCAAGGATGCTGCCGAAGCCGACCGTCGTGGCGTCGTAGCGGTCGAAGCCGGGCTCGCCGATATAGCGGTTGTCGGGAATCCGGCCGTTCGGCCCCGGCTCCTTGGTGCCGGCGCGCGGGAACGCGCTCCAGGGATAGCGCGTCTCGTTGACTTGGTAGCGCGCCAGCAGCGTCCAGCGCGTGGCCTCGCTGGGCTGCCAGCGCAGCGACGGCGCCAGATAGATGCGGTCGTCGTTGACGAAGTCGATGTGCGAATCGGCTTCCTGCCACATGCCGGTCAGCCGGTAGCGCCAGTCGCCCTCGTCGTCGAGCGCATCCGAAACGTCGGCGAAGACGCGGCGATGGTTGTCGCTGCCGAGCTGCATTCCGAACTCGTGCAGCGGCTCGTCGGTGGGCTTCTTGGTCACCAGATTGATCAAGCCGCCCGGCTGGCCCTGGCCGTAGAGCACCGATGCCGGCCCGCGCAGCACCTCGATGCGCTCCACGCCGTAGATCTCCAGCGGCGCGTCGTAGGCCAGGCCGGCCTGCAGCTGCGTGCCGTCGCGGAAAGTGGCGTCCTGCGCCGAGAAGCCGCGCAGGCGGATCGAGAAGGAGTCGATCACCGACTGCGAAGCGCGGTTCTGTATGGAGATGCCCGGTGTATAGGCCACGCCCTCGACCAGATCGATGGCACCGCGGTCCTCCAGCTGCTCGCGGGTCACGACCGACAGCGACTGCGGGGTCTCGATGATCGGCGCGCCGGTCTTGGTACCGGTATCGCTGCGCCCGGCCAGATAGCCCTCGACCGGACCGTCGGCGCGCTCGGCCGAGCCGACCACATCGATCGGGCTCAGCTCGCTGACGGCGTCGCTATCGCCACCATCCGCCGCGACGACCGCCCCGGAAGCCCCCAAAAGGAGCGCTGCCCACGCCAAATACCGGCATCGCGCGGCCAGCGCGCCTCTTGTCTGGAATCGCATCGTTCACCCCTGAACCGTGATAGAGGGGGCAATGATAACGATTCGTATTATTTAGTGCTTTTGCGCATCCTCACACTCGGGGGTCTACCAGCGCAAGCCCATGCGGAGCTGCGCGCCGGAGAGACGGACATCGGCATCGTCTTCGCCGTCGTCGTGGGCGATACGATAGTCGCGCAGCTGCCAGCCAAGGCCGATGCGCAGAGGCGCAATAAGCTGCGGCTGCAACCAGGCCATAGCGGTGACATCGAAGACGCGGTCACCGTCGTACTCGACATAGTTGCCGTGCGCGCTCAACCGCACGGCGCCGAACTCGCTGGCGACACCCAGATGCGCCATGGGGAAGAATTCCGTCACCGACTCGACGTCGCGCGTCGCCGCGCTACCCTCGCCCTCGCGCAGGCGTACCCGCGCGTCGAGATGGCGCGCGGTGACGCCGGGGCTGACGCTGAAGCCAGCACCGCCGATGCGCCAGCGCAACGCCAGCAAACTGTCGTCGACGGTGGCGCTGGAGGTGACGGTCTCTTCCCGGGGAATCAGGACCAGGCCACCGAGGGTGATGTCGCGGTTCAGGGTGTTGCGGCCGTCGGCACGCAGGCGGGCATGCTCGCCCAGCAGCTCGAAGCGTCCCCAGCGCAGCGCACCGTCGAAAACGAGATCGTTGTCGCTCTTCAGCGCGAGGTCGTCCTCGAGATCGAGACGCTCGTTGTCGCTCACCACCCCGCTGATCTCGGTATCCCAGAGCGCGACACCGAGGCTGTAGCGCGGCTCGGTAGCCTCCGGCGCCGCCTGCGCGCCGACGACGCTCCCACCCAGCAGGAGCGCGCCGGCTGCAACGCGGGCGAGCATCAGCTGCCGCCGGACTCGTCGAGAAAGCTGCGCAGGTAGTTGGCGCGCGTCGGATGACGCAGCTTGCGCAGCGCCTTGGCCTCGATCTGGCGGATGCGCTCGCGCGTGACGTCGAACTGCTTGCCGACTTCCTCCAGCGTGTGGTCGGTATTCATGTCGATGCCGAAGCGCATGCGCAGCACCTTGGCCTCGCGCGGCGTCAGGCTGGAGAGGATGCCGTAGGTCGCTTCGCGCAGCGATTCGCCCGTGGTGGAATCCACCGGCGAGATGGCCGCCACATCCTCGATGAAATCGCCCAGATGCGAGTCTTCGTCGTCACCGATGGGCGTCTCCATGGAGATCGGCTCCTTGGCGATCTTCATGACCTTGCGCACCTTGTCCTCGGGCATCTCCATGCGCTCGGCCAGCTCTTCCGGGGTCGGCTCGCGGCCGTATTCCTGCAGCATCTGCCGCGAGATGCGGTTTAGCTTGTTGATCGTCTCGATCATGTGCACCGGGATGCGGATGGTGCGCGCCTGATCGGCGATGGAGCGGGTGATGGCCTGGCGAATCCACCAGGTGGCGTAGGTCGAAAACTTGAAGCCGCGGCGGAACTCGAACTTGTCCACCGCCTTCATCAGACCGATGTTGCCCTCCTGGATCAGGTCCAGGAACTGCAGGCCGCGGTTGGTGTACTTCTTGGCAATGGAGATGACGAGGCGGAGGTTGGCCTCCACCATCTCCTTCTTGGCGCGCTTGGCCTTGGCATCGCCCATGACCACGCGCCGGTTGATGTCCTTGATCTCGGCGATGGTGATGAGATTGTCGGCCTCGATCTGGCGCAGCTCGCCCTGCAGGGCTTCGAGTTCATCGCGGCGGCTTGTGATCTCGCGCGAATAGTTGCGCTTGGCACGCACCAGCTTCTCGATGAAGGCCGGGTCGGTCTCGGCGTCGAGGAACTTCTGGCGAAAGTCGTCGCGCGACATGCCGGCATCGTTGACGCAGATGCGCAGCATCCCCCTCTCGAGGCTGCGCACCTGCTCGATGCGCTGGCCGAGATTGCCCATGATCTCGGCGTGCAGCTTGGGCGACAGCTTGAAACGCATGACGTGATAGGCCAGCGCCTCGCGGGCCTCTTCGGTCTTCTTGTCGCCGGCGCCGCGCTTCTCCAGCGCATCCCAGGCGGCGTCGTAGAGGCGCTGAAGCTCGGCGAAGCGCTCGGCGCAGATGACGGGATCGGGCCCCGTCGGCCCCGGCTTGTCGTCTTCCTCGGCGTCGTCCGCGGTGACTTCCTCGACCGCCTCGACGGCGACGGCTTCCCCCGCGTCCTCGGGCTCGGCGTCGGGGCCCTGGCCTTCCGGATAACCCGTCTCGGGGTCGATAAAGCCGGCGACGATCTCGGCCAGGCGGCGCTTGCCCTCCTGGTGCGCGGACCAGGCCTCGAGCATGATCGCCACGGACTCGGGCAGCAGTGCTACCGCGCGCATCGCCTCGTTGAGGCCTTCCTCGATGCGCTTGGCGATGCGGATCTCGCCCTCGCGATCGAGCAGCTCGACGCTGCCCATCTCGCGCATGTACATCCGCACCGGGTCGGTCGTGCGTCCGAACTGATCGTCCAGCGCGGCGAGCGCGGCGGCAGCTTCCTCCACCGCCTCGTCGTCCTCTTCGCTGTCGGAGCCGGTGGTGCTCGACAGCAGCAGGGTGTCCTCGTCCGGAGTTTCCTCGTGGACGGTGATCCCCATGTTCTGGATCATGCTGATCACATCATCGATCTGCTCCGAGTCCACGACTTCGGGCAGGTGATCCGCGACTTCGGCATAGGTCAGGTAACCCTTCTCCTTGCCGCGGGCAATCAGCAGTTTCATCTGGGACTGCTTTTCAAGATTCATGCAGACACGCGCATTCGACCAACGGGAATCAATCAGTATATCAGGGCGCCGGCCCGAAACTTTCAAGCCCCCCCGGCGGGTCGCGGTTGATCCTGCGCCCGGGCACTGGTCAGAGCGCGCAGCTCGGCCGTTTCGCCAGCGCTGAGGTCGCGATGGCGCGCAGCCTCGAGCAGCGTCTGCACGCGCAAGCGGCGACCGCGATCGCGCAGGCGCGCCAGAATTTCGGCCAGCTCGCTCGCCGGGTCGGCTGGCGCCATGGCCTGCGGCTGCGCCAGCCGCTCGAGCCAGTGCGCCTGCTCGGCGTCCGGCCAACCGCGGATGAGTCCCGCCGCCGTGCTGTCGGGATGCTCAATGAAGTGGTCCAGCACGGCCACCAGCAAGTCGATGCCCGGCTGCTGCGACTGCGCCAGTTCTTCGAGGTCCCCCACGCCCTGCGCCAGCTCGGGCTGCTCCAGCAACAGCTGTAGCGCGCGGCCGACCGGCTTCTGCCGCTTCGGCGCCCCGGCTTGCGGCGCCGGCTCGGCGCGCGGGCGACCACCGCCGCGCAGCGCCAGCTCGATGTCCTGGCGGCTCAGCCGGCTGCGCGGCACCAGCGCGTCGACGATGGCGCTGCGCGTGGCGCTGTCCTCGATGCGCGTCACATAGGGCGCGGCCAGCGACACCAGCTGCGCGCGACCGTCCGGCGTCGTCAGATCGCAGTCGGCCGCCAGGCTGTCGAGCAGGAAGCGGCTCAGTGGCTGCGCCTCCGCCAGCGCGTGCTCCCAGGCCTCGGGGCCGCCCTCGGCCACCAGCGTGTCCGGGTCGTGACCTTGCGGCAGGAACATGAAGCGCACCTCGCGCCCCGGCCCGAGCGTGGGCAGCGCCTGCTCTAGCGCCTTCCAGGCCGCACGCCCGCCGGCCGCATCGCCATCGAAGCAAAAGACGACGCGGCGCGTCGTGCGGAAGAGCAGATGCAGATGGTCGGCCGTGGTGGCCGTACCCAGCGTCGCCACCGCCGTGCGGATGCCGTGGCGCGCCAGCCCGACGACATCCATGTAGCCCTCGACGACGAAGAGCTGCTCCGGATGCGGCTCGGCCTGGCGCACTTCGTAGAGGCCGTAGAGCTGCCGCCCTTTGTGGAAGAGCTCGGTCTCCGGGCTGTTCAGGTACTTGGCCTGATCGTCGCCCATCGTGCGCCCGCCGAAGGCGATAACGCGGCCGCGTGTGTCGCGGATCGGGAACATCAGCCGGTTGCGGAAGCGGTCGTAACAGCCGCGCTTGGGGTCGTCCTCGCGCGCGATCAGCAGGCCCGCCTCCAGGGCGGGCGCAGGGTCGCGGAACTGCTTGGCGAGGCTGTCCCAGGCATCGGGCGCAAAGCCGATGCCGAAGGCCTGTGCGGTGCCGCCATCGACGCCGCGCTGCTTGAGATAGTCGATCGCCGGCTGCGAGCGCCGCAGCTGCGCCTCGAAGTGGCGCTGCGCAGCCGACAGCGCCTCTAGCGGTCCCTCCAGCGCCTTGCGCGAAGGCCCGCCGCGGCCACCCTCGCGCGGCACCTCCAGTCCGAGCTGACTGGCCAGCTCCTCGACGGCCTCGACGAAATCGAGGCGCTCGTAGGCCATCAGGAAACCGATGGCGTTGCCGTTCTGCCCCGAGCTGAAGTCGAAGTACATCTGCTTCGCGGGGCTGACGTAGAAGCTCGGCGTCTTCTCGTTGGTGAAGGGCGACAGGCCGCGCCACTCCCGACCGGCACGCTTCAAATCGACGCGCGGCGTGACGACGTCGACGATATCGACGCGCGCCAGCAGATCGTTGATGAAGGATTCGGGAATTCGCCCTTTCACGCCATGCTCGGGTGCTGCTGCCGGAAGGGACTTGCCCACCTTCCGGATGGGAAGAAGCGCAGATTACGCGGATTCGCGCAGATTAAAGGAGATCGCACAGCGCCTCAGGCAACGACGAGGCGCAGGCATGGCGAGCTGCGCCGGAGCAGACGCGATGGCGCTGCCCCGGCATGCGAAACATCGCGGCAAGACAATCTGCGGAAATCCGCATCGTCTGCGGTACAGACCGCAGACCGCGAGGCCGTCAGGACAGCCTTTCGCGCACCTTGGCGGAGAGCTGACCCATGTCTGCACGACCGGCGACCTTGGGCTTGAGCCAGGCCATGACCTTGCCCATGTCGGCCATGCCGGCGGCGCCGGTCTCGCTAACGGCCTGCTCCAGCAGCGCATCCAGCTCGGCCGCATCCAGGGCTTGCGGAAGATACTCGGCCAGCACGCCGGCCTCGTAATCTTCCTGCTCGGCCAGTTCCTCGCGCCCACCCTCGCGGTACTGCACGGCGGCGTCGCGGCGCTGCTTGACCTGCTTCTCGACGATGGCCAGCTTGGCGGCCTCGTCGAGCTCGGTCTGCTCATCGATCTCGCGCTGCTTGATCGCCGCCTGCAGCATGCGGATGACGCCCAGGCGCGGCTTGTCGCCGGCGCGCATGGCGTCCTTCATTTCCGCGGATAGACGCTCGCCGAGCGTACTCATCGCGCCTCGCGCCTAGTAGAGGCGGGTACGGCGCGCGGATTCGCGCGAGACACGCTTGGCCTGCCGCTTGACGGCGGCAGCACGCTTGCGCTTGCGCTCCTGGCTCGGCTTCTCGAAGTATTCCCGCTTGCGCACGTCGGTGATGACACCGGCGCGCTCGCAGGTGCGCTTGAAACGGCGAATGGCGACTTCGAAGGGTTCGTTGTCACGAACGCGGACGCTGGGCATAGGCGATGAACTCACTGTGTGCGGCAGGGCCGCCGGAAAAAGGGGCGCAATTGTAGGCCGGCGCCCGCATTCATGCAAAGCGCGCCGCGCCGGGGCCGCGCCGGCCTGTAAGATCGCCGCCGTGACCACCGTGCTCGCCATCGAATCCTCCTGCGACGAAACCGCCGTGGCGGTCTACGACGGCCGCCTGCGCGCGCACGCCCTGCACTCGCAGACCGCACTGCACGCCGCCTACGGCGGTGTCGTGCCGGAGCTGGCCGCGCGCGACCACCTGATGCGCATCACGCCGCTGCTGGAGGCCGCGCTGGCCGAGGCCGGGCTGCGCCCGCGCGATATCGACGTGCTGGCCTACACGGCCGGGCCCGGCCTGGCTGGCGCGCTGCTGGTGGGTGCGGCCACGGCCGCCGGCATCGCCACCGCGCTGGGACGGCCGCTGATCGGCGTGCATCACATGGAGGCGCATCTGCTGGCCCCCATGCTCGACGACGCCGACCCACCCGACTTCCCCTTCGTCGCGCTGCTGGTCTCCGGCGGCCACAGCATGCTGGTCGATGTCGACGGCCCCGGCGCCTATCGCCTCCTCGGCGAGAGCCTGGACGACGCCGTCGGCGAAGCCTTCGACAAGACCGCCTCGCTGCTCGACCTGCCCTACCCCGGCGGCCCCCAGCTTGCCGCGCTGGCCGAGGGCGGCGACCCGAGCCGCTTCAAGCTGCCGCGGCCGATGCTGGATCGCCCCGATCTCGCCTTCAGCTTCTCCGGGCTGAAGACGGCCGTGCGCCTGCTCTGCGAGAAGCAGGCGCCACTCGACGGTGCCACGCGCGCCGATATCGCGCGCGCCTTCGAGGAGGCCTGCGTCGACGTGCTGGTCGGCAAGTGCGGGCAGGCGCTGGATCAGACCGGCCGCGATCGTCTCGTCGTAGCCGGTGGCGTCTCCGCCAACAAGCGCCTGCGCGAACGGCTCGCCAGCGCCTGCGCGAAGCGCGGCGCGCGCCTGCACCTGCCGCCCCTGGCCTACTGCACCGACAACGCTGCGATGGTGGCCTACACGGGCTGGCTGCGCCGCGCCGACCCGCCAGTCAGCGGCACTGACATCCATGCCCGCTGGTCGCTGGACAGCCTGCAACCGCCCGCTGCCCATGGCTGAGCTGCCCGCCGACCGCATCCTCCTGCGCGGCATCGCCGCACGCGCGGTGGTGGGCGTCTACGCCTTCGAGCGCGAAGCCAGCCGGCCGCTGTCCTTCGACCTGGAACTGGCCTGCGACCTGGCGCCAGCCGGCGCCAGCGACGACGTCGCCGACACCCTCGACTACGACGCCGCCGCGGCGGTCGTGCACGCCGTTTGCGCCGAGCTGGCCCCGCAGCTCATCGAGACCCTGGCCGAAACTGTCGCCGCCCGCCTGCTGGGGCTGCCGCGCGTGGCCGCGGCCACCGTCACGGTGCACAAGCCGGGGGCGGTGACCGGGGTTGAGGATATTGCGGTGCGCATCACGCGGCGCCACGATTCCGCGCCTTCGGTCTAGCGCGAAGCGAAGAAAGTGGGGGAACGCAGATTTCGCTGATGGCCGCAGATTAGGGACGTGGACCACAGATTGCGCAGATTGGCACGGATCTACGGGTGGCCTCAGATTTCTCGGCGATGTCGCGAAACGGGGCAGCTAGTGGGCACAGGCTGATTGACCCCACTCTGCACAAGGTTCCGCGCCTTGAATGCATGACGCTTCCGGATGTTGCCGCGCGACGGCGCGGGTGAGCCCGACCGAAGCGCCGGTGGCGCTTCGCAGCGGGCGAACGCCCGGACAAGGATGTCCGGGCCGGGTCACTTAGCGAGGCAGGAGCCGAGCTTAGTGACAGCGGCAGTTCGGGCAGTAGCGCTTGTGCCGGATATCTTCTGTGCTTCGGAGCGCGAAGATCGCCGTAGTCACTAGGCTCGGTCGCCCGGACCTCGCCAAGTGACCCTGGCTGGGCCTTCCATGGCCCAGCCGTGATACGCGCTGCGACTTGCCACCGGCAAGTCGGTCACGAATCACCCCTGCGCGCGCCATCCGAGCCGGCCACCCTCAAAGGGCACGGATCGCACTGGCTCGTCGCTTCGCGACATCGCGCGAAGGGCATCACCCGCCATCACATCAATCTGCGTGAATCTGCGAAATCTGCCGTTCCCTGCCCGACCTCAGGCCTCGCCGAGATGCGGAAAGGGCGAATCGGCCGTCGCCGCGTGCACGCGCGCCACGCCGAGGTGACTGGCGGCATCGCGGATGGCGCTCGAGGCGGCCACCAGCTCCAGGCTGTCGGCCTCGCACTGCAGGCGCCGGCAGAGTTCGCGCAGCTCCGCGGCGGTAGCGGCCGTGGCATCGTCTCCCACCTCAGGTAGCAACGCGCCTTCCAGCCGACTGCCGCTGTCCTGCAACTGACGCGCGACCCGCTCGCAGCGCGCGAGCAGATCGTCGAGATCGGCGCCATCCGAACGCGCCAGCGGCGGCGTCAGCAGATAGAGCCTTGCTCCCGCGTGCTGGGCGCGGCCGAGCTGCTCCAGAGCGCTCGCCGGCAGCGCTGCAGCGGGGGCGCCGGCCACCTCGGCGGGCAGCAGGACGTCGAGGTCGGTGACGATGATGCGCGGCGAGGCGGTCATGGCGGATCCCGTGACGGATGACAAAGCAGTCTAGACGGACAGCTGCGACAGATCCGCGACGCGCCGACAGCTGCGGTCCAGCGCGGCGAGCAGGGCCAGGCGATTGGCGCGCAGCGCGGCATCATCGGCATTGACCATCACCGCGTCGAAGAAGGCATCCACCGGTGTCTGCAGCGGCGCCAGTGCGCGCAGCGCCTGGGTGTATTCACCGGCGGCCAGCGCCGTCTCGTGCTCGGCACTCTGCCGTGCCAGCGCTTCGGCCAGCGCGCCCTCCGCAGGCTCGACGAAGCGCGCCGACTCGGGTTCCTTCGCGGGCACTTCGTCTCCGGCCTGGCGCAGGATATTGCGTGCGCGCTTGTGGGCAGCGGCCAGCTGCTCGGCCTCCGGCAGCGACGAGAAGGCCACCACGGCCTCGGCCCGGGCGGCGAAATCCACCGGATCGCTGATGCCCATCGCCGCCACCGCGTCGAAGACCTCGCGCGAAATACCGCGCTCGGCGAGGAGTCCGCGCAAACGCTCACTGACGAACTGCCAGAGCTGCTCACCGACCTGCGCGGCGTCGCAGCGCACCGGCTGCGCACTGATGGCCGTATCCAGCCAGGCGCGCAGATTCAGGCGCAGCCCGCCGTCGAGCAGGATGCGCAGCGCGCCGATGGCCGCACGGCGCAGCGCGAAGGGGTCCTTGCTGGCAGTGGGCGGCTGGCCGGCGGCGAAGATGCCGGCCAGACTGTCCAGCTTGTCGGCCAGCGCCACGACGCGCCCGGCCGCCGTTGCCGGAATCGGCGCACCGGCGCCGGTGGGTGCGTAGTGCTCGGCGATGGCCGCGGCCACGGCCTCGTCCTCGCCGGAGGCGCGCGCGTAGTAGCCGCCCATGACGCCCTGCAGTTCGGTGAACTCGAAGACCATCTGCGTGGCGAGATCGGCCTTGCACAGCTCGGCGGCGCGCGCGCAGGTCCCGGGGTCGGCACCCATCGGCGCGGCAAGCTGCCGTGCCAGTTCGGTAACGCGCGCGGCCTTGTCGCGGATGCTGCCCAGATCCTTCTGGAAGGTGGCCTGCGCCAGCTTGGGCAGGAAATCGGCCAGCGGCTGGCGGCGGTCCTGCTCCCAGAAGAAAAGGGCATCGGCCAGGCGCGGGCGTACGACGCGCTCGTTGCCGTCGACGACCTGCTGCGGGTCGCTGGAAGCGATATTCGCCACGGTGATGAAGACCGGTAGCAACGCGCCGTTACCGTCGAAAACGGTGAAGTAGCGCTGATTGGTCTCGACGGTGGTGACGATGACCTCCGGCGGAAGCGCCATGTATTCGGCTTCGATGCGCCCGGTCACCGCCACCGGCCATTCGATCAGGGCAGTGACCTCTTCGAGCAGATCCTCGGTAATGCGCGCGCTGCCGCCGGCGGCCTTTGCAGCAGCCTCGACCTGACTGCGTACCGTGTCGCGACGGGCGTCCATGTCGGCGACCACCGAAGCGCCTTCCAGCGCAGCCACGTAGTCGCCGGCGCGCGCCAGCGCGATGGCTGCCGGCGCGTGGAAGCGGTGGCCGTAGGTCTCGCGCCCCGCCTGCAGGCCGAAGGCCGCCAGCGGCGCGACCGTCTCACCGTGCAGGGCACACAGCCAGCGCACCGGACGCACGAAACTCTCCCCGGATGCGTCCCAGCGCATGCGGCGCGGCACCAGCGCATCCATCGCACGCAGCGCCTCCTCGAAGACTTCCGGCAGCAACTCGGCCGTGGAGCGGCCCGGCTCGGTGGCGCGGTAGACGAGATAGTCGTCCTCGCGGAGCAGGGCATCCACCGTCACGCCGCAGGAACGAGCGAAACCCTCGGCGGCCTTGGTGGGCTGGCCGGCGTCGTCGAAGGCGGCCTTGAGGCTCGGCCCCTTGCGGCTGCGCTCCTGGGCGGGCTGCTCGGCCGCGACCTCGGCCACCAACACGGCCAGCCTCCGTGGCGTCGCCAGCGCGCGCGTAGCGCCGACAGCCACACCGCGCGCCGACAGGCCCTCGGCCACCGCCTGCGCCAGGCATTCGGCCAGCGGACGGACGTGGCGCGCAGGCAGATCCTCGCAGCCAATTTCGATGAGCAGATCCTGGGACATGGGTTCCATCGCGATCAGGGCCGCGTATTGTCTTGCAACGCGCGTCGGCGTGCCATGGCGCGCATCCATCACCCTTGGGGCGCCACCCGTCTGTCATCACCGCCGAGACGACGCCGCGCGTGTTCTGATGGCGCTTCACGACGCACCGGTTTCGCCCATGCCCCGCATCATCGAAGAATCCGAGCTCGCCGCCCGCCTCAGGCTGCATCGCCTGCAGATCGCTGCGCTGCTCGCAACCGGTGCACTGCTGGGCGCCGGCCTGCAGGCCCTGCCGCCCATCGCTGACGCACTGGCCAGTGAAGCCGCGCCGGTCAGCCAGTCGCAGCCCCTGCCCGAGGGCAGGCCGCTCGAGCTGCGCATGGACACACGGCTGGGCGCAGCCAGCTGAAGATTCAGAGCTACCGTCAGCGCTGCGAAGAATCGGGCACCAGATCGGCGGCGAGCACGCCGGTACGCACGCGCTGCGGGTGCCGGCCCACCGGCACGCTGGCGACTTCCTCGGCGGTTTCGAAATCGATGACCGCCACCCGGTCCTCGGTGCTGATGGACACATAGCAGTAGCGGCCGTCAGCACTGGTGGTCGCCCAGTAGGGCTTGGCGCCGACCTCCACCAGCTCGTAGTCGAAGCTCGCGCGATCGACGATGGCGGCGTAGCCGGACATCGTGCCGGCCGCGCAGAGCGTGTCGCCGGCGTGGTTCATGGTCAGACCGTGATGCGCCGAGTTGAGCTGGTACTTCCTCAGCGGCATGTCCTGGGTGGCCTCGGCCACCGGCAGTTCGGCCTTGCGCGTGATCTCGTGCGTCTGCAGGTCGTACTCGAAGAAGCCGTGGAAGAAGGAAACCTGCAGATAGGCGTAGCGCTCGTCCGGCGACAGCGCCATCGGTCGCACGGCGGAGTCGATCCAGGGCATGCCCGCCTCCTTGAGCTTCTGGCCGATATCGACACGGTGCAGCACCTCATAGTTGTCGGCGTCGACGACTTGGAAGACGCGCTCGCCCTTCAGCCAGTCGACGAGATCCCAGGTGAAGGGCAGGAACACCCGCCCGATGCTGGCGTGATAGATCGTCTCGCCGTCGTGGGAATACTCGTTCTCGTGCGGCTGATCGCCGGATTCGAAGCCGCCGACGATATCGCCGGTGGCGGTATCGATGGCGTGCACGCGCCCGGCCGTGGACGCCGATACCAGCAGCGTCTCTCCGTCAGGCGAGATGGCTGCGTGGTCGGCGCGGTAGCCGTCGACCTCGGTACGCCAGACGATGTCGCCGCTGGCGATATCGATAGCAACGACATCAGCCAGGCTCGGCCGCGACACGAATATCCGACGACCGTCGTTGGAGGTGAAGAGATCGTCGACGAGCTGATCATTGCCCTCGCCGATGAGATGCCTGATGACGAAGAAATACCCGCGATGGATCAGGCTGTCCTTGATCTCCGCCACGCGTTCGTCGAGATCGGGCACGACGTTGATGTGGTGGAGGATCTCGTACGTCTCGGCATCGAAGATGTGCGCCGTGCCGTCCCAGTTGTTGCCCACTGCGACAACGTCGCGCAGGCCCTCTTCAGCGGCGGCAGACACCGCGAGCAGCAGCAGGGCGATGAAGCCCGCCAGGGAATAACCGCGCATGTCGTCGTCTCCGTCCTATCTAGACGACAGCGTGCCGCGCGCACACGCCGCGCGCAGTCGTGCAGATTGCGGAGGTGCGTCAGGCGGCATGCGGCGCCGCGGCATCGCCCATGGGAAAGCCCAGCGCCTCGCGCGCACTGTAGTAGGCCTGTGCGCAACCGCGCGCCAGGGTGCGCACGCGCAAGATGTAGGCCTGCCGCTCGGTGACCGAGATGGCGCCGCGCGCGTCGAGCAGATTGAAGGCGTGGCTGGCCTGGATGGCGCGCTCGTAAGCTGGCAGCGGCAGCGGCGTCTCCAACGCCAGCAGACGGCTGCATTCGGCCTCGGCGGCTTCGAAGCGCGCCTGCAGCGCCGTCGTGTCAGCGTGCTCGAAGTTGTAGGCGCTCTGCTCGACCTCGTTCTGGTGGTAGACCTCGCCGTAGGTCACGCGCCGGCCGCCGGCCTCGGACCAGACCAGATCATAGACCGACTCCACGCCCTGGATGTACATCGCCAGGCGCTCCAGGCCGTAGGTCAGCTCGCCAGCCACCGGCCGGCATTCCAGCCCGCCCACCTGCTGGAAGTAGGTGAACTGGGTGACCTCCATACCGTTGAGCCAGACTTCCCATCCCAGCCCCCAGGCACCCAGCGTCGGGGACTCCCAGTTGTCCTCGACGAAACGGATGTCGTGCACCAGCGGGTCGAAGCCCAGCGCGCGCAAGCTGTCGAGGAATAGATCCTGCAGATTCGCCGGCGCCGGCTTCATCAGCACCTGGAACTGGTAGTAGTGCTGCAGGCGCATGGGGTTATCGCCGTAGCGTCCGTCCGTTGGACGACGCGAGGGCTGCACATAGGCCGTGTTCCAGGGCTCCGGACCGACCGCGCGCAGGAAGGTCGCCCAGTGGAAAGTGCCCGCGCCGACCTCCATGTCCAGCGGCTGCACGATGGCGCAGCCCCGCTCGGCCCAGTAGCTCTGCAGGCGCAGGATGATTTCCTGGAAGGTCATCGGCAATGCGGGCGGAAGAAGGGCTGACAAGTATAACTGCCGCATCCACCGGGACCGAGCACCGACGATCCGGGCAAAGCGTGGCGCAACATCGCCAGCATGGACACCGGGCAGCACAGCGACACGCCCGAGTACCGCGCGCCTGCGACGGTGAATAACTGGCATGCTGATCCGATCCGGCGGCAATACACCCGGCGATGCGGCACAATCCCTTCGCCAGCCGTGATCCGGGAGCGCCCTCGTCCTGGCATGGTTTCTGCATCAATTTGGCGCAGCGCCGCACCGTCCTGGACGGGCCCGGCGCCCCCTTTCACCCATCGCTTGCAGGAGAATGCAATGTCAGCGCAAGACGCTATGAAGCTCATCAAGGACAAGGGCGCGAAGTTTGTCGACTTCCGCTTCGTCGACACCAAGGGCAAGGAGCAGAACGTCACCGTGCCCGCCCACACCATCGACGACGATCTCTTTACCGACGGCAAGATGTTCGACGGCTCCTCCATCCAGGGCTGGAAGGGCATCAACGACTCCGACATGATCCTCATGCCGGAGTCGGATTCGATCTTCATCGACCCCTTCTTCGAAGAGCCCACCGCAGTGCTGCGCTGTGACGTCATCGAACCCTCCACCATGCAGGGCTACACGCGCGACCCGCGCTCGCTGGCCAAGCGCGCCGAGGCCTACATGCAGTCCTGCGGCATCGCCGACACGGCCTACTTCGGTCCTGAGAACGAATTCTTCGTCTTCGACTCGGTGCGTTGGTCCAACCAGATGGGCCACACCTTCTACGAGATCGACTCGGAAGAAGCCACCTGGAGCTCGGGCAAGAGCTACGAGATGGGCAACATGGGCCATCGGCCCGGCGTCAAGGGCGGCTACTTCCCCGTACCGCCAGTCGATAGTCTGCAGGACCTGCGCTCAGCCATGTGCCTGACCCTCGAAGAGATCGGCATCGAGACCGAGGTGCACCACCACGAGGTCGCCACGGCCGGCCAGTGCGAGATTGGCACCAAGTTCAACACACTGGTCAAGAAGGCTGACGAGACGCTGGCCTACAAGTACGTCGTGCACAACGTCGCGCACCAGTTCGGCAAGACGGCCACTTTCATGCCCAAGCCGCTGGTCGGTGATAACGGCAACGGTATGCACGTCCACCAGTCGCTGGCCAAGGACGGCAAGAACCTCTTCGCCGGTGACGAGTACGGCGGCCTTTCCGAGACCGCGCTCTTCTACATCGGCGGCATCCTCAAGCACGCGCAGGCCATCAACGCCTTCACCAACCCGGGCACCAACAGCTACAAGCGCCTGGTGCCGGGCTTCGAGGCACCGGTCATGCTCGCCTATTCGGCACGCAACCGCTCGGCTTCGATCCGCATCCCCTACGTGGCCAACCCCAAGGGCCGCCGCATCGAGGTGCGCTTCCCGGACTCGCTGGCCAACCCCTACCTCGCCTTCGCGGCGATGATGATGGCGGGGCTCGACGGCATCCAGAACAAGATCCACCCCGGCGACGCCATGGACAAGGATCTCTACAACCTGCCGCCCGAAGAGGACATCAAGATCCCGCGCGTTGCGCACGGCCTGGACGTCGCGCTCGACGCCCTCGACAAGGATCGCGACTTCCTCAAGGCCGGGGATGTCTTCTCCGACGATCTCATCGACGCCTACATGGAACTCAAGATGGAAGAGGTCACGCGCTTCCGCATGGCCACCCACCCCTGCGAGTTCGACATGTACTACAGCATGTAGCACTGCGAGCAGCGTGGAGGGACCCCACGCGAAAGCGTGGAGGGACCCCACGCGAAAGCGTGGGGATCCTAGCGTCGCGAGTCAGTGCCCCCTAGTGGCACCGGAATCCCGGTTATCGCTAGGGGGCTTTTTGTTGCGCCACCAGCTAGCGTCGCGAGTCGGCGTACCGCACGACTGCAAAGCGTAGGAACACGCTAGCGGTATGACCCCCGCACCTTTTGTGCGGGGCTTTTTTTCGGCCCAGAGCAGCGTGGAGGGGCCCCGCGCGGAAGCGTGGGGATCCTAGCGTCGCGAGTCAGTGCCCCTAGTGGCTCCGGAATCCCGGCGCCACTAGGGGCTTTTTCATGCCAAGCGATCCAGCGTGCGGGGCCCCACGAAGTGGGGTGCTAGCGTCGCGAGTCGGCGTACCGCACGGCTGCAAAGCGCAGGAGCACACCAGTGGCAGCAGCCCCGCACCTCTCGTTCGGGGCTTTTCGTCCACAGCCAGACCACCCAACCTGCCGCCGATGAATACCGCATGCACCGTAATCGCACTCACCCGGAAGTCGCGCCTTAGAATGGTGCATACAATGCCCTATTATGGTGCACAATTATCGCCCGTGACACTCCAAGAGGGGCCTGGCACCAGAACCGTGCCCCACCATCTGGCCTAGTCCTTGCTTATCCCTGCACCATGAAGTTCTCCTCCCGCCCCCGCCTCAAGGCCGAATCGGTGCTCGAAGGCACCACCACCGGCGTGCTGGCCGTGGACGGGCGATTGTGCGTGGGCTATCTCAATCCAGCAGCCGAGAATCTCTTCGGCGTTTCGGAAGGCCACGCCCTCGGCGAGCCCCTGCACATCGCGGTACCGCACTTCGCGAACCATATGGAGCGATTGCGTGAGGCCGTCGCCAAGAGCTCCGGCTTCATCGAGCGTGAGCTGGAGATGCGCCGCGGCCACGACCGCCCGGTGACGGTGGATCTGGTCGTCACGCCCTCAATCTTCAACAAGCAAAACGGGCTCGTCATCGAGGCAACGGCGCTGGATCGGCATTTGCGCATCTCGCGCGATGAATGGCTGCAAGCACAGTTCGACGCCGGTCGCCAGCTTGTGCGCGGCCTCGCGCACGAGATCAAGAACCCTCTCGGCGGCATCCGCGGCGCTGCCCAGCTACTGGAGCAGGAATTCCCCGATTCGCTGCACCGAGAATACACGCAGGTCATCACCCGCGAAGCCGACCGATTGCAAAACCTCGTCGATCGCATGCTCGGCCCCAATCGCATGCCGGTGCGTGACCACCTCAATGTCCACGCCATGCTGGAGCACGTTCGTCATCTCATCGAGGCGGAGGCTGGCGAGCGGCTAACGGTTGAGCGCGACTACGACCCCAGCATCCCCGACATCGATGCCGACCGCGAGCAGCTCGTGCAGGCGGCGCTGAACATCGCACGCAACGCCATGCAGGCCCTGGAAGACGTGCCCTCACCAACGCTGACGCTGCGCACCCGCGTGCGCCGGCAGCACACCATCGCCGGTGTGCTGCATCGCATGGCCGTGCAGATCGACATCGAAGACAACGGTCCAGGTATCCCGGCCTCGCTGCTGGAGAAGATCTTCTATCCAATGGTGACGACGCGCGCCTCGGGTAGCGGTCTCGGCCTGCCCATCTCGCAATATCTGGTGCACGGCCATGGCGGCATCATCGAATGCCATTCGCGGCCGGGCTGCACGACTTTTTCCATCTATCTGCCCCTGCCCGCCTCATGAACGAAGCCAATGCGCTGAGAATCTGGGTCGTCGACGACGACGAATCTATCCGCTGGGTCATGGAGCGCTCGCTCGGCAGGCACGGCATGGCTGTGACCTGCTTTCCGGGCGCTGCCGAGATGCTGGACGCGCTGGCCGAGTCGACACCGGACGTGCTGATCAGCGACATCCGCATGCCGGGCGTCGACGGACTGGAGTTGCTGTCGCGCCTGCACGAGAAGGACCCGGATCTGCCGGTCATCATCATGACGGCGCACTCCGATCTGGACGCGGCTGTGGCCGCCTATAAGGGGGGCGCCTTCGAATATCTGGCGAAGCCCTTCGACGTCGACGACGTCGCCGAGTTGGTACAGCGCGCCGCGGCCGCTCGCAGTATCGAACCTGCCTCCCTGGAACTCGGCCAGGTGACTTCGCTGATTGGCGAGGCGCCGGCCATGCAAGACGTCTTCCGCGCCATCGGCCGACTATCGCAGTCACAGATCACCGTACTGATCACTGGCGAGACCGGCGTCGGCAAGGAGCTCGTCGCCCGCGCACTGCACAACCACAGCCCGCGTTCCAACCGCGAGTTTATCGCTGTGAACACCGCCGCCATTCCGCGCGATCTTATGGAGTCGGAGTTCTTCGGCCACGAGCGCGGCGCCTTCACCGGCGCGCAGACGCAGCGCCGCGGCCGCTTCGAGCAGGCCGACGGCGGAACCCTCTTTCTCGATGAAATCGGCGACATGCCGATGGATCTGCAGACGCGGCTGCTGCGCGTGCTTTCCGACGGCGAGTTCTATCGCGTCGGCGGCACCACGCCGGTCAAGGTGGACGTACGCGTCATCGCCGCCACCAATCAGGAGCTCGAGGACGCGGTCGCCGAGGGTCGCTTCCGCGAGGACCTCTTCCACCGCCTCAACGTCATCCGCGTACGCATCCCGGCGCTGCGCGAGCGGCGTGAGGACGTTCCCATGCTCGCGCAGCATTTTCTGGTCACCGCGTCGCGCGATCTACACACCGAGCCCAAGCGCCTCAGCGCGGCCGCCAGCGTCGCGATGCAACAACTCGACTGGCCCGGCAACGTACGCCAGCTAGAAAACATCTGCCGCTGGCTCACTGTCATGGCGCCGGGTCAGGAGATTCAGGCTGACGATCTGCCGCCGGAACTGCGCCAACCGCGACGTCAGGCCGCAGGCACCGAGCAGCCCACGACCACACAGGGCGATGCCGCGGCGGCGGCCGACTGGCCGACGCTGCTGCGACAATGGGCCGACGCCGAGCTGCGCGAGGGACACTCCGACCTGCTCGACGAAGCACTGCCCGCCTTCGAGCGCACCCTCATCGAGGCCGCGCTGGCCAGCACGCGTGGCCACCGCATCGACGCCGCCAAGCGGCTCGGCTGGGGCCGCAACACGCTGACGCGCAAGATCAAAGAGCTACAGCTCGACACGCACCGGCATGAGTGAGCCCGACCGAAGCGCCGGTGGCGCTTCGCAGCGGGCGAACGCCGCGGCCATGGAAGGCCGCGGCCAGGTTACTTAGCGAGACAGGAAGTCGAGCTTAGTAACCGCGGCGATCTCCGCAGAAACCCCGATCAATCGGACCGGCCCCGCGCAGCACTCACTCTCAAGCCCAAACGAAGCGCTAGTGACCCTTCCCAAGCGACGAACGCCGGGGCCAAGGAAGGCCCCGGCAAGGTCACTTAGCGAGGTCCGGACGACCGAGCTTAGTGACCGCAGAGATCTCCGAAAAAACGCCCGTCAAAGCCGATCGCCCCAGCGCAGCCTCACTCGAAGCGCTCGGGGCACCCGCATCACGTCGAGGCCCCGCGTCAGCCCTCAAGCCGCGTCGCGAGACTTGCCCTCACCGGACGGCGGCGTCCGCCCCAAGCGCGCATCACGCAGGCTCTGCGTATGCGTCGGGTCGCCGGTGATGAGCCGATCCCCCATCTGACGCGTGACGTACTTCCAGAGCCAGTTGACGAAAACGCGCATGCGTTGCTGACCATCGATCAGCGCGCGGATGTGCACGAAGGCCCAGAGAAACCAGGCCAGCATGCCGCTGGTGCGAAAGCCGCGCAGATCGCCCACGGCGCGATTCACGCCGATGACGGCCATCGTGCCCCAGTCGCGGTAGCGGAAGGGCTTGACGGGCTTGCCGACATCGCGGCGCTTGACCACATCCGCCACGTAGCGGCCCTGCTGGATGGCCGCGGGTGCCAGACCAGGAACGGCCTTGCCGCGCGCATCAACCAGCGCGGCCAGATCACCCACCACGAAGATCTCCGGATAGCGCGGCAGCGAGCAATCCGGCGCCACCTCAATGCGCCCTCCGCGATCGCGCGGCGCGGCGGTGGCCTCGGCCAGTATCTGACCGAACAGCGAAGGCCGAACCCCCGCCCCCCAGAGCACCGTGGCGGCTTCCATGCGTTCGCTGGACTCACCACGCTTGACGCGCACGCCCTGGGCATCGACATCCTCGACCATCGCCGAGGTCTGCACCGCCACGCCCAGCGCAGCCAGATGCTTGCGCGCCGCTTTGCGCAGCTTCTCGGGGTACACCGGCAGGATGTCCGGCCCTCCCTCCAGAAGCGTCACGCGCGCCTCGCGCGAACTGAAGCTGCGGAAGTCGCGCACCATCGTCTTACGTGTCAGCTCGCCCAACGCACCCGCCAGTTCGACGCCGGTCGGCCCGCCGCCAACGACGATGAAACTGAGCAGTCGCTGCTTCTCTGCCGGGTCCTCGCACATTTCCGCCTGCTCGAAGGCGCGGAAGATGCGACGCCGCATGGTGATAGCGTGCTCGGCCGTCTTCAGACCCGGGGCATGCTCGCGCCAGTGGTCGTTGCCGAAGTAGTTGTGCTTGACGCCGGTGGCCGCCACCAACAGGTCGTAGCTTAGTTCGCCGTGCTCGTGGCGCACGATGCGGCGCTCGGGATCAAGGTCGTAGACCGTGGTGTTGAGCGTGCGCACATTCGGCAATTTGCTCAACACGGCACGCTGCGGATAGGCGATATCACCGACCGTCAGCGAACCAGTCGCCACCTGGTAGAGCAGCGGCTGGAAGAGATGGAAGTTGCGCTTGTCGAGCAACGTCACCCGATAACCCGCGCGGCCGAAACGGAGCGCAGCGTTCAGGCCCGCGAAGCCGCCACCAACGATGACGACGTGGCGCGCGGAGGGGGTGTTTCCGGCAGAGTGTTCTTCAGCTTGCATTACGACCTTTGTTGCAGCGCACAACGCTCATGATAACCGGAGCAGCCCTCTCGCAACAGCGGTTCAGGCGTCGTTGGCAGTCGTCTGCAACATAGCCGGCGGCTGCCGGCGCAGCGAATCGGGTTCGCGCGCGGCGAGCCAGCGCTCCTGAAAGCAGTAACGCGCCACGCGGGCGACATCGTAGATGTACCAGGCGTTGACCGAGCCACCCACCACCGCACCCATGACCGGCACCACCGAGGCCGCCTTGCGCCAGCCCAGATGCATGCCAACGGTGCGTGCGAGATTGTTGAGGCTATAGGTCGCGGCCTCCTTGGCCAGCTCGCGTTCGGCGGCGCGCTCGACGCCGTCGCGCCAGGCCGCGTCCAGCGTGCCGTCGAGCAGACCGGCGGCGCGTAGCCCCAGCAGGGCCTGCGTCTTCTCGTCGACGCTGTTCGCCGAGGCCACGGCGAAGACCGACAGCGCCAGCCCGTCGTCGGGGCGCTGCAGGCAGCGCTCGCCGTAGCAGAGGCCTACGCGATGGATGGTGCGCAGCGCCAGTACCAGCACGCTGGGCACGTCTAGCACCAGGCCGGCCTTGCCGGCCACACCGAAGACCGCGCCGCCGGCTCCGCCCAGCATGAGTCCGCCGCGCTGGATGCGGCCGGCGAGGCGGTCGCAGACTTCCAGCGGCTGGTCGCGCAACGCGGCCAGCTCGGCCACGCCGGCGCGGGCCAGCAGCGCCGCCTCGCCGTCGCCGCGCACCGCCGCGCGCTGCGCGGTCTGCAGCGCGCCGCGCAGCACCGATTCCGGCACCGCCCGCTGCACGGCGCGACTGGCCGGGCCAGCCGCGCGCCCGAACCAGCGCGTCGCCGGCCCCGGCGGCTGCGCCTGCCAGTTGCGGATGGCGGCCAGCACCTCGGCCTCGTAGTCGCTCAGCGGCATGACAAAGCCGCAATGTGCTTCGCACTCATGGGCCGATGATACGCTCACGCGCCCGTCACTCCGCAGCCAATCGCCCATGTGCCTTATCGCCGTCGCCTGGCAGGCCCGCCCCGACATGCCGCTGGTGATGGCCGCCAACCGCGACGAGTTCCACGCCCGCCCGACAGCCGCCGCCGCGCCCTGGCCAGAGACTCCGAATGTCTTCGGCGGACGCGACCTCAGCGGCGGCGGTGGTTGGTTGGCGGTCAACGCCGCCGCCCGGCGGCTGGCGGCCGTCACCAATGTCCGCCGCATGGTGCCGCCGGACCCCAATGCACCATCGCGGGGCCAGCTCGTCGCCGACTTCCTGCCCGCCGAAGTCGGCATCACCGACTATCTGGGGCAGCTCGCGCCCAAGGCCGAGCGCTATGCCGGCTTCAATCTGCTGCTCTGGGAAGGCGAAACGCTGCGCTTCGCCAGCAACCATCCGGGCTTCGAGAAACAGGCGCTGTCGCCCGGCGTGCACGTCGTCTCCAACGCCTCGCTGGACACGCCCTGGCCGAAATCCTGTCGTCTGCGCGATGCCCTGCAGGCCTGGATCGACGAAGGCATCGACGACACCGAACCGCTCTTTGCCGCACTGGGCGACCGCCAGCCGGCCGCCGACGCCGATTTGCCCGACACCGGCGTCGGCTTCGAGCTGGAGAAAATGCTGTCGGCGCCCTTCATCGTCAGCCCCGGCTACGGCACGCGCGCCTCCACAATCGTCGTCGTGCACGCCTCGGGCGCCATCGACTTCACCGAGCGCTGCTTCGATGCCAGGGGCGAAGTCATCGGGGAGACTCGCCAGCGAGTATGACGACGCTTTTTCGGTGGCCGTCAGCGCGTCAGCCGGGCTAATGTCTGCGCATGGCGAGGCTTCCGGGCGAAGACAGGATGTGGCAGGCCGTGTGCGACTCCGATGCCAGCTACGACGGCATCTTCTGCTTCGCCGTGCGCAGCACCGGCATCTTCTGCCGCCCCTCCTGTTCGGCGCGCACACCGAAGCGAGAGAATCTGCGTTTCTTCCCCGATGCGGCCAGCGCCGCAGCGGCCGGGTTTCGCGCCTGCAAGCGCTGCCAGCCGGAGCGGACGCCGAGCGCGCCGCCCGAATGGATCGGCCGACTCCTGCGGCACCTCGAAGAGCGGCCGGCGCCGCCGCGCGCCGAGGATCTGTGCAACGCCGGCATCGCGCCGGCCCGCGCCCGGCGCTGGTTCCGTCGCTACTACGGCATGAGTTTTCGGGCATTCTGCGAGGGACACGCGATGAGCAAGGCACTGGACGCGCTTCAGAAAGGCAATAGCCTCGACCACACCGCGGCGGAGGCCGGATTCACGTCGCTCAGCGGCTTTCGCGACGCCTTTAAGCGCGTCTTCGCGCAGCCGCCGGGTGCCGCCGACGACCTGGAATGCGTACGCCTGCGCTGGGTCGAGACGCCGCTGGGCCCGATGGTCGCCGGCGCCAGCGACGCCGGGGTCTGCCAGCTCAGCTTCCTCGGCGAATCGGATATCGACGCCGAGCTGCGCGGCCTGCGCGACGGCCTCGGATGTGCCGTGCTTCCGGGGCGGCACCCCTTCCTCGACCAGCTGCAGACCGAGCTGGAAACCTACTTCGCGGGCCAACTGCAGCAGTTCACGCTGCCGCTGCACCAGCCCGGCACGGCCTTCCAGCAGGCAGTCTGGTCAGCGCTGCAGGCCATTCCCTTCGGCGCCACCTGCAGCTACCGCGACATCGCCACGGCCGTCGGCCGGCCGGGGGCGACACGCGCGGTGGGCACGACCAACGGCCGCAACCGCATCGCCATCGTCATTCCCTGCCACCGCGTCATCAACGCCGGCGGCGCCCTCGGCGGTTACGGCGGCGGCCTGGAGCGCAAGCGCTGGCTGCTGCGCCACGAGGCCGCCACCGCCAGCGCCGCGGCCAGCGCCCCCGCGCCCAGCACCGCCGCAGCGGCGCCGTAGAGCCCGCCATAGCCGAGGCCGACGGCCACCGGCTGCGCCAGCAGTGGCGAGGCGAACTGGCCGAGAAAGAAGGCCGTCGTCATCCAGCCCAGCGCGCGCCCGCGCAGCGCGGCTTCGCTGCGGTTGACGGCCCACTGGTTGAGATTCGGGATCATGAAGCCGAGGCCGAAGCCGGCCAGCAGCAGGCCCGCCACGAAGAGCGGCACGCCCGTGGCGTGGCTGACCACGGCGTAGCCCAGTCCGAGCAGCCCCGCCGTGATCGTCACCATGCCCAGTGGCGGCACGCGGCCGCGCACGCGGCCGAAGAGCGTACCCGCGACCATGGCCGCAATATTGAACAGCGCCATCGCGGCACCCACCCAGCCGCTGCTGGCGGCGAAACGCTCGCTGAGCAGGAAGGGCATGTAGACCGGCGTCAGATAGAACAGCCCCATGCCGAGAAAGGCCAGCACGCAGAGGCTGCCGACCTGGCGCAGCAAGCGGCTCGGCGGCGCCGCCCGCGCCGCGTCGTCTTCGGCGCTGCGCTCGGGACGGCTTTCCGGCAGGCGCAGGATGGCCGGCAACAGCAACAGCGCCAGCAGATAGATGCCGAAGGCGACGCGCCAGTGGATCTCGGCCGCCAGCCCGCCGGCGAAGACGAAGACGACGCCCCCGCCGGCCATGAAGGCGCCCTGCAGGCCGAGCAGGCGCGCCTGTTCGGCGTCGCGACTGCCGTCCGCGATCATCGTCGTCGTCGCCGTCATCAGGCAGCCGATGCCCACGCCCAGCAATGCGCGCGAGGCGAGCAGCAGTTCCAGCGACGGCGCCAGCGCGCCCAGACTGCCGCCAAGCACATAGAGCGCCAGGCCGAAGAGCAGCACGGGACGGCGACCGCGCGTATCGCAGGCGCGACCCGCCAACGGTGCCACCAGAACGATGATCAGCGCCGGCAGCGTCAGCACCAGCCGCGTCAGGAACTCGGCGTGCGGGGTCTCCGCGAAGTGCGCGGCGATGGCCGACAGCGTCGGCGTGATGGTCGCCGCGGCCATCACCGTCAGCGTGCTGCACAACAGCAGCGTCAGCGGCCGGGAAAGCAGGGGCATGGCGTCAGACGCCCCGCGGCGACAAGCGCATCAGGCCAGCCGGAGCCCGCCGTCGACGGGCAGCACCGCGCCGGTGACGTAATCGGCCTCCGCCGACAGCAGGTAGGCCACCGCCGACGCGATGGCCTCCGGCGTGCCCAGCCGCTGCAGGGGGATGCGCCCGCGCTCGGCGGCCTGCTCGGCCTCGTCGAGACTGCTGTTGGTCGCCCATAGGATGTGCCCGGGCGCCACGCCGTTGACGCGGATCGCGGGTGCCAACTCCAGCGCCAGCGCCTCGGTCAGCGTCCACAGACCGCTCTTGGCCGCGAAGTAAGGGGCGTAGCCTGGCCGCACGTGGCGCACCAGCGTATCGATGATGTTGACGATGGCCGCCGCGCCGGCCTGCTTCGCGAAGGCCTGCGCGGCTTCCAGCGGCGCCTTCAGGTTCGAGGCGAGCAGATCCTCGGTCTGCTCCGGACGCAGATCGGTCAGCGGGGTGGCCTTGTAGCTGGAGGCGTTGTTGACCAGCGCGTCCAGCCGACCCCAGACGCCGGCCGCCTCGCGCACCGCTGTGGCCGCCGCCCCGGCCTGTGCGAAGTCGGCGACCACCAGCTCCGCGCTGTCGGCGCGCGCGGCCAGCAGATCGTCGCGCAGCGCCTCGGCCTCGGCGCGGTTGCCCCGGCAGTGCAGTACGACGTGCCAGCCGTCCCGGTGCAGCCTGCGCGCGATTTCCGCGCCGATGCGGCGCGCACTACCGGTGACGAAGGCGACGGGAGACGGCTCGGACATGCGGGGACCGGTCAGTGGATGTCACGGCATTGTGGCAGCGCCGGCCCTGAGCCGCGCGCTATGTCGCCGCGGCGTCGCCCTGCAGCCACTGCGCCAGGCGCTGCTCGCGGGCGGCGCGCAGCCGCTCGCCGACCTCCGGACCCCGCATTCCCTCGGGCACGACGTCGGCCGCGCGGATGGGCGCGACCAGCGCACGCGCCGCGCGCAGGTGATCGGCCGACGGGTAGGCATCGTTCTCGAAGCCCGTTCTGCCACGCGCGTCCGCCGCGCAGGCGGCCAGCGCCTGCTCGAAGAAGGCCTCGTCGCGCAGCCCGCGCAGCGCCTCGATGAGCGCCAGCAACGTGCCAGGGCGCAGTTCCGAAGCGCGATGCACGCGGATGTGCTCGCGACATACCGCCAGCGCCAGCTCGCGCTGCGCCTTGGGTACACGCAGGCGTTGGCAGAAGGCCTCGATCAGCGGCAGCCCGGCTTCCTCGTGCCCGCGATGCCCGGGCAGGACATCGGCCGGCGTCACGCCCTTGCCGAGATCGTGCAACAGCACGGCCACGCGCGCGGCCAGCGGCAGTCCGTCGCGGGCCGCAATATCCAGACAAAGCTGCAGATGCGCGCCGGTGTCGATCTCGGGATGATATTCCGCGCGCTGCGGCACCCCGTACAGCGCGTCGATCTCCGGGAAGAGTTCCGCCAGCGCGCCGGCTTCGCGCAGGACCTGGATATAGACCGACGGCTGCGCCTGCATCAGCGCGCGCTCGGTCTCGGTCCAGACGCGCTCCGGGGCGAGCGCGCTCATCTCGTCGGCGGCGACGATGCGCTGCATCAGCGCCATCGTCTCCGGCGCCACCGTGAAGCCCAGCGGCGCCAACCGACTGGCGAAGCGCGCCACGCGCAGCACGCGCAGCGGATCCTCGACGAAGGCCTCCGAGACATGCCGCAGCACGCGCGCCTCCAGATCGGCGCGGCCGCCATGGGGGTCGATCAGCGTGCCGTCGTCGGCCTCCGCCATGGCGTTGACGGTGAGGTCGCGCCGCGCCAGGTCCTCCTCCAGTGTCACCTTGGGGTCGGCGTCCACCACGAAGCCGCGATAGCCGCGCCCGGACTTGCGCTCGGTGCGCGCCAGCGCGTGCTCCTCGGCCGTGTCGGGGTGCAGGAAGACCGGAAAGTCGCGGCCGACCGGTCGATAGCCCAGCGCCTCCATCTCCTTCTGGGTGGCGCCCACGACCACCCAATCGTGCTCGTGCGGCTCTAAGCCGAGCAGGCGATCGCGCACCGCGCCACCAACGAGATAACGCTGCATCAGCAGCAGATCCCGGCGGGGGCCACCGGCTCTTCGAGCAGCGGCAGAATGCGGCCAGGCTCGCCGGTGGCGCGCCAGTGGATGATCAGATAGTGATAGAGCGCGCGCTGCACGTAGCCGCGCGTCTCGTTGAAGGGGATGTTCTCGATCCAGGCGTCGGCCTCCAGCGCCCGGCCTTCCGGCAGCCAGCCGGGAATGCGCAGTGGCCCGGCGTTGTAGGCGGCCAGCGTCTGGATCCAGCGGCCTTCGAAGCGCTCCTGCAGCCCCTCCACGAAATGCGCCGCCAGCGCCAGATTGGTGTCGGCCTCGAAGAGGGCGCTGCGATCCGGAACGGCCAGCCCGCGCCGGCTTGCCACGCGGCGCGCGGTGGCGGGCATGAGCTGGGCAAGGCCGCGCGCGCCGGCGCCGGAAACCGCGCGCGGGTCGTAGAGACTTTCGGTGCGCACGATGGCGCGTAGCCACGTCTCCGAAATCGCCGTGTCGGCCACGGCCGCCTCGAAGGCAGAGGCATACGGCGTCGGGAAGCGCAACACCAGATCATCCCACTCGCCAACGCGAGCCAGCCAGGTGATCGCCTGCCGGTGCCAGCCCCAGTCAGCCAGCATCAACGCGGCCTGCGCCTTGCCAGCGTCGTCGAGTTCGCCCAGCGCCCATTCGAGTTCGTTGGAGGCACGCGCGTCCTCTTCGAGCGCGTGCCACTCGCGTGCCCGCTGCACGCCGGAAAGACGGGCGAGCTGGCGCTGCACCTCGGCGTCGCGCTTCAGCGGCTGATGATTCAGGGCCGGCGCGCGCCCCAGCCGCTCGGCGGCGAGAAAGCCGTGGTAGCTGCGATCTTCGGCCAGCGCCTCGTAGCCGGCAGCTTCGACCTCGGCACCCTGCAGCTGCCGCGCGCGCGCCGCCCAATAGCGCCAGCGCGCATCTTCGGCCTGCGACGCCGGCATGGCAGCGATGACGCGCTCCAGCGCCTTCCAGTCGCGCGCCCACATCGCCGCCCGCGCGTGCCAGCTGAAGTGCAGCGGCTCGTGCCCTTCCAACGACAACGATTCGAACAGTTCCAGCGCCACCGGCTCGCGCGACCAGCTGGCCGCCAGTGCCACGGCGCGGGTCAGCGCTGCGGCCTCGTCCTCCGGAAAATCGCGCGCCTCAGTCAGCGCCGCCAGCAACTCCGCGGCGTCATTCGGTTCTCGTCGGGCGTGGGCACGCAACCCGGCTTCCAGATCCACGAAGGGAATCGGGGCATCCGGGCTATCGATCAGGCGCCGTAGAAAGCGCCCACGCTGAGCACGCGCCAGCCGCGCGTTGATCCAACTGCGTTGCCCCGTCTCAGGCAATTGCTCAGTGAGGTAGCGCGCCAGGTCGAGCTCGCCGGCATCCAGCGCAAGACGCAGGCGCTCGACGATAACGTCCTCGGTCAGCAGCCCTTCGCTGCCCAGCCAATCGAAGGCCGGGTTACAGGCCTCGGGCATGGAGCGGCCGCGCCGCCAGGCGACCAGCGCATCATCGACGAAGCCTTCCATGCGATCCAGCGCCATACGTGCCTGCAGCCAACTGCAGAGCAACGCGTCACTGCTTGGTCGGCTGCCCAGCGCCGCCATGTAATCCGCCCAGCGCTCGCGCTCGGCGAGGCTGCGCCACCACGCCCCGCGCAGCGGCTGCGTATAAGGCGCCGAGCCGTGGCGGTCGAAGAAGTCGGCGATCAGCGAATCCAGCGCGGCATTGGCGTCCGAAAGCTGCAGACGAAGCCGACGCGCCTGAAGCCAGGGATAGAGCGGATAGGCGCGCAGCGCCTCGCTGTCAGCGCTGGCGGCGCCGCCGCCCGGCGCCTCGAAGGCGGCGCGGAACTCGGCGCGCACTTCCGCATCAGCCGCGTACGCCGCTCCCGCAGCGAGCGGCAAAAGCAGCGCCAGCGCCAAAAGCAAGAGCCGGGCGACGAGGAGGCGACTAGGATAGGCGGCCATCTGAAGCATTGAAGACATCGGGGGTCGTGTGGAGTTCCTGCCGCTGTTTCTTGCCACCGGAGTCGTATCCGGTCTGCTCGCGGGCCTGTTCGGGGTCGGAGGCGGACTGATCACCGTCCCCATTCTCGCTCTCATTCTGGGCGCTCAGGGTTTTCCGCGCGAGCATGTCATGCAGGTGGCCATCGGCACCTCGCTGGCAGTGATCGCGCTGACCGCCATTTCCTCGACCCGCGCGCATCACGTGCGCGGCGCCGTGCGCTGGCCGATCCTGCGCTGGCTGGCGCCGGGCTTGATGCTGGGCGCGCTGCTGGGCGCGGCCACCGCCCATCTGCTCAGTACGGAAGTCCTGGCGCGCATCGTGGGGGTGGGCGCAGTGGCCGTGGCCCTGAAGATGATCCTGCAGGCCGATCCGGTGGTGCGCGACACCAACCCGGGCCGCCTACTACTGAGCGTCGCCGGCACGGTCATCGGCTGGGCCTCGGCGCTGATCGGCATCGGCGGCGGCTCGCTGTCGGTGCCCTTTCTGCGCCTGACCGGGCTGGACATGCGCACCGCGGTGGGCACCTCGGCGGCCGGCGGCATCCCGATCGCCTGGGCCGGCGCAGCCGGCTTCATGATTGCCGGAAGCGGCGTAGCTGGCCTGCCCGAGGGACAGATCGGCTATGTCTCGCTGCCGGGCTTCGCGGCTGTGGCCGTCGCCTCGGTGCTGATGGCGCCGGTGGGCGCGCGGCTGGCCCACCGGCTGCCACAGATCTGGCTACAGCGCGCCTTCGCGGCGCTGCTGATGGGCAGCGGCGTGAGCATGCTCGCCGGCGCCGTCTGAACGGCTGACGCTGCAGCGCAGCAGACAACGGTTAGAATCGCAGCCTCCCGCGACATCAAGCAAAAGGCTACGAAGACGATGACAGGACTGGTCACACCCCACGGCGGCGGACCGCTCAAGCCGCTGCTGCTCGAAGGCGAGGCCGCTGCGGCCGAAGCCAAGCGCGCGCAGACGCTGCCGCGCGTCACCATCAGCTCGCGCGAAGCGGGCGACCTCTTCATGCTCGGCATCGGCGGCTTCACGCCGCTCGACGGCTTCATGGGCTTTGATGACTGGAAGCGCGTCTGCGACGAGATGCGCACCGCGGAAGGGCTGTTCTGGCCGATCCCGATTACGCTCTCCACCGACGCCGCCACCGCTGACGGCATCGAGGAGAACAGCGATGTGGCGCTCTACGACGCAGAGCGCGACGAGATTCTCGCGACCATGAAGGTCACCGAGAAATACCGCATCGACAAGGCGCACGAATGCGCGCAGGTGTTCAAGACCACCGACGAGGAACACCCCGGCGTCAAGATGGTCATGGCGCAGGGCGAGTACAACCTGGGCGGGCCTGTGCGCGTGCTGTCGCAGGGCGGTTTCCCGGAGGCTTATCCGGGCCTCTACATGACGCCCGCCGAGACGCGCGCCGCCTTCGAGGCACGCGGCTGGAAGACCGTCGCCGCCTTTCAGACGCGCAACCCGATGCACCGCAGCCACGAGTATCTGGTGCGCATTGCCATCGAGATCTGCGACGGCGTGCTGATCCACTCGCTGCTGGGCAAGCTCAAGCCCGGAGACATCCCCGCCGAGGTGCGCACCAAGGCGATCTCGGCGCTGATCGACAACTATCTGCGACCGGAAACCATCATCCAGTCGGGCTATCCGCTGGATATGCGCTACGCCGGCCCGCGCGAGGCGCTGCTGCACGCAGTCTTCCGCCAGAACTACGGCTGCTCGCATCTCATCGTCGGCCGTGACCACGCCGGTGTCGGCGACTACTACGGCCCCTTCGACGCGCACGCCATCTTCGACGAGATCCCGGCCGACGCGCTGCAAACCAAGGCGCTAAAGCTGGACTGGACCTTCTGGAGCCACAAGGTCGGCGGCATGGCCAGCATGCGCACCTGCCCCGGCAAGGACGAGGATCGCGTGCTGCTGTCCGGCTCCAAGCTGCGCAAGCTGCTCTCCGAGGACGAGCACGTGCCGGACGAGTTCTCGCGCCCCGAGGTGCTGGAAATCCTGCGCGCCTACTATCAGGGCCTGGACGACAGTCAGCGCGTGAAGGTCGAGCTCAAGGGCCACTCGGCGCGATGAGCGAGACCCGCGACGCGGCCGCATCGCGCGTCGACAATCAGGTCTACATGGTCTTCCCGAATGACCTGAACGCCAACGACACCGTCTTCGGCGGCATGATCATGGCGCAGATGGACCGCATCTGCGCCGTGGTCGCCGACCGGCACGCCGGCGGCGTCTGCGTCACGGCCAGCGTCGACGCCGTGCACTTCATGGCACCGGCCGTGCGCGGCGACGTGCTCGTCTTCCACGCCTGCGTTAACCGCGCCTGGACGACTTCCATGGAGGTCGGCTGCAAGGTCGATGCCGAGCGTGTCGGCGGCGGCGCAAACCGGCACATCCTGTCGGCTTATCTCACTTTCGTCTGCCTCGACGAGGCCGGCAAGCCGCGACCCGTGCCGGCGCTAGAGGTTTCCGATCCAATCGGGGAACGGCGCTACCGCGAGGCGCAGATGCGCCGCGACCTGCGCCTTCAGCACGCCCGCCAGCTGCGCAACCTGCGCGAGGAGACATCGGCATGAGCATTGGCGTTCAGGGCATCCGGCAGATTGCCGTCACCGTCTCGGACATGGATAGGGCGGTGGCCTTCTATGCCGACACCCTCGGCCTGGATCTGCGCTTCCGCAACGACACCCTCGCCTTCTTCGACTGCGGCGAAACCCGGCTGCTGCTCGGCGCCAAACGCGCCGAAGACGCCGACGGCATCGTCGTCTACTTCGAGGTCTCCGACATCTTCACGGCTGTCGATAGCCTGCGCGATTCGGGCATCCAGATCGAGAAGGAGCCAGAGTGCCTGGCGCGCATGGCGGGGCGCGCGATGTGGGCGGCCTTCTTCCGGGACAGCGAAGGCGCGCTGGCGGCGCTGATTGCGGAGCATCCGGATGAGAGCGGGGGCGAGGCGCCGGCGGCTTAGGCTTCATTGCGCCCGCCGATAGGGCATTACTGCTCGCGGGCTCCGCGCTCCGTCGCCTCGGCGCTACCGAAACGAAGCGTGACAGTTACGTGCTTCTCGTTGGAAAGCGGCGTGCTCAGGGGTTCCGCGCTTGATACGGGCATGCTGTCGTAGCAACGCTCACGAATAGCGCGGGTGACTTTGGTTTCGGCCAAAGTCACCAAAACCATGGTGCCCGACGGATGGCCTACTGCGGCTGTGCCGCAGTAGGTCCCCGAGCCGAGCGACGTGCTCGGCCATCCTCAAGGGCACACGTCGGTCTGGCTCGCCGCTTCGCGGCATCGCTGCAGTGCAGTGGCGCCTCCTTGCGGCGATGTCGCGAAGCGACGAGCCGTTCCGCCCTCCCCCTTGGTGGCGCAGCGGCTGGCGGCGCGCGCAGGGGAGGATCGGCCCGGACGGCCGATCCAGCCGTGACGGGACAGGACGTCCCTTCACGGCGGCCCCGAGCACGTCGCCAGCCGCCGGGACTCCGGACCGCCAAAGGCGGGCCGGAGCGCCACCTCGGGGTGTCCTCTCTTTGGTTCTTGGATTCAAGCCGCAAGTGCAACACTTCCAGCCAAGGAGGTGTGCTGTGGGGATTCACTATCGACACTTGGGCGCAGAGGAACGAGGCACGATCATGGCGATGATCCTGGGCGGATCGAGCATGCGTCGGGTCGCTGAAGCTATTGGCCGGTCGCCGAGCACAGTCCAGCGGGAGCTTCGGCGCAACGGCTATCTGCAGGCATCGGAGCCGCTCAAGGGGCGGCCGCGCAAGATCCCCCGGTACGACGCGTCGAGCGCAGGCCGGCGCGCCCGCCGGTTGCGCCGCAAGCCGCGCGTCGAACGCAAGCTGGCCCGAACAGGCGCGCTCTGGCCACAGGTAGTGGAGCGTCTGCATCGCGGTTGGTCCCCGGAACAGATCGCCGGCAGACTGGGTGGGGTGTCGCACGAAACGATCTACACCGCGATCTACGCCACACCGCGTGGCCAGCTTCGGCGCGAGCTGACGTCGCTGCTGCGACAAGGGCATCGCACCGGGCGCAAGCGCCGCCAAGGTCGGGATCGGCGCGGCCGGCTCGCGGATATGGTCAGCATCCATGTGCGCCCGCCGGAAGCTGAAGACCGGCTGGTGCCGGGGCATTGGGAAGGCGACTTCATCGTCGGGCGCCGCAATCAATCGGCGATTGGCACGCTGGTGGACCGCCACTCCTTGTTCGTGATGCTCGCCAAGATGGAGGGCTGCACCGCCGAGGCCGCCTTGGAGGGATTCAGCACGACCTTCAATGCCCTGCCTGAGGCGCAGCGGCGCACCCTGACCTATGACCAGGGCAAGGAAATGGCGCGCCACAGCGAGCTGGCTGAGCGCACCGGCCTCAGCACCTACTTCGCCGATCCGAACAGTCCCTGGCAGCGGGGCATCAACGAAAACACCAACGGCTTGCTCCGCCAGTACCTGCCCAAGGGCCAGGTCCTGTCGAACTACACCCAGCGCGAACTCGACGCCATTGCCTGGCAGCTCAACAACCGACCGCGCAAATCGCTGGGCTTTCGGACACCGGCTGAGGTCTTCTTCGAGGCCGCCTATGCAACAACACAACATTGATAACCAGCGGTGTTGCACTTGGGCTTGGAATCCACCGTTCCTTTCTCTGGACAAGCAGAGAAAGGAACCCGCGCCAGTCGCGGGGCTATAAGCGGTAGCGCCGAGCTTCCGAGGCGCGGAATCCGCGAGCAGAAACGGGACCAACAGCAGTCAATTGCGACGCTCAGTGCCGCCCGACTCGGTACGCCCGAAAACGTCGAGCAAAACGCAAGCGCCCTCTCCCGCTCGGCGGGAGCGGGGATAGCGCATCGCTTCGCGACTCAGTCGGCTTTTGCCAACCGATCGACGGCCTCGAGCAACGCGCGCAACGTGCCGGGCTCGGTCGCGGAATGCCCGGCGTCCGGGATGACATGAAGCTCGGCGCGCGGCCAGGCGCGCGACAGCTCCCAGGCCGAGCGCATGGGGCAGACGACGTCGTAGCGACCCTGCACGATGGTGCCCGGGATATCGGCCAGGCGCGAGGCATTGGCAAGAATCCAGTCCGGCCGCTCGAAGAAACCGCCGTTGACGAAGTAATGGCACTCGATGCGCGCGAAGGCCTCGGCGAAACGCACGTCGCCGAAGGCCGCCTCGGCCTCGGCAGTGGCGCGCAGATTGCTCGTCGCGCCCTCCCAGCGGCTCCAGGCGATGGCCGCAGCGCGGCGCTCGGAGGAGTCCTCACTGGTCAGCCGGCGGTGATAGGCGTGCAAGAGATCGCCGCGCTCGGCCTCGGGAATCGGCGCGATGAAGCGTTCCCAGGCGTCCGGATAGATCCAGGAACAGCCCTTTTGATAGAACCAGGCAATCTCCTCGGGGCGCAGCAGGAAGATGCCGCGCAGCACCAGCGAGCGCACGCGCTCGGGATGCGTCAGCGCGTAGGCCAGCGCCAGCGTCGAGCCCCAGGAACCACCAAAGACCATCCAGCGTTCGATGCCGAAGTGCTCGCGAATACGCTCGATATCGGCGACCAGATCCCAGGTCGTGTTCTCGCGCAGCTCGGCGTGCGGCGTCGATCGCCCGCAACCACGCTGGTCGAAGAGAATGATGCGAAAGCGATTGGGGTCGAAGAATTGGCGGTGGAAGGGCTGACAACCACCGCCGGGCCCGCCGTGCAGGAAGAGCACCGGCACACCCTCGGGATTGCCGGCTTCCTCGACGTGCAGGCTATGCAGCGCCGATACGGGGAGCTTCAGGGTCTGTCGCACCGGAACCGGTGGGTAAAGGCCGTCCATCGCTGTCGTAATGCTTGCCACTGTGGGGCTCTAGCTTAGCGGCTCACGGCGGGGAAGCCTTTCAGCGACGCTACCCGGCAATAAATTCCTATGGCACACGGCGACGGCGGCAGCTAGCATGCGCGTAACGATCACCTCGTCCTGCCCCGGATACCGAATGCGCCCGCTTCCCCCGCTTCTCGTCGCGTTCAGCCTCCTGCTGTCCGCCTGGACCCCGCAGGGCCTCGCACGCGACAGTATCGACGCCGAGATGATGAAACGGCCACCTGAACTGGCGCCGGCAGTGGCCTTCTGGCGCGAGATCTTCGGCCGCTACTCGAAGCACCAGGTCGTTATCCACGCCCGCGATTACCCGAACAAGATCTTCACCGTGCTCGACTACCGCGCCGAAGCGGCCAGCGGCGCAAACGCGGTGACCCTCGCGCGCAAGCGCCAGCGCGAGACGAAAGCGGCCATTGCGCGCGTCGACGCCATCCTCGAGCAACTCGATGCCGCCGGCGGCGACCCGAGCGGCCTCGGCGACGAGGCCCGTGCGGTGGCCGAGCTCTTCGCCGACATCGACGACCCGGACATCTTCGGCAAAGTCGCCGGTCGCGTCCGCGCCCAGCAGGGGGTGCGCGAGCGCACGCTCCAGGGCCTGGAGCGCGCCGGCCGCTACCTGCCGCACATGGAAGAGGTCTTCGCCGAGCACGACCTGCCGCTGGCGCTGACGCGGCTGCCCCTGGTGGAATCCTCCTTCGACAGCAGCGCCTACTCCAAGGTGGGCGCAGCCGGGGTCTGGCAGTTCATCCCCAGTTCGGCACGGCGCTACATGCGCATGGACCATGTGCTCGACGACCGCCGCGACCCATGGGCCTCCACCGAAGGCGCGGCGCGGCATCTGCGTGACGACTACGATGCGCTCAACGACTGGCCGCTGGCGGTAACCGCCTACAACTTCGGTCGCTACGGGGTCCGCCGCGCACTTGAGGAAACCGGCCATGACTCTCTGGGCGGTCTGCTGCGCGACTACGAGAGCCCACGCTTCGGCTTCGCTTCGCGCAACTTCTACGCCTCCTTCCTGGCCGCACTCGACGTCGAACAGCAGCCCGAAAAATGGCACGGCAAGCCCGTCGACCGGATGCCGCCGGCGCGCTTCGACACAGTGGAGACCGAGGACTATGTCGCCTGGTCGACGCTGCAAGGCCTGTCCGGCTGGGACGAGGACACTTTCGCGCGCCACAACCCGGCCTATGACGATCTGGTGCGCGCGGACAAGCTCTACGTACCTCCCGGCCACCGCATCCGCGTCGCGCCCGGCGAGAGCGCGGCTTTCCTCACCGCCTATGCCCAGCTCGACGACGCGCAACTGCACAACGCGCAGCGGAAAGCCTTCCTGCGCCATCGCGTCGCGCGCGGCGAAACCCTGTCCGAGATCGCACGCCGTTTCGGCACCTCGGCCGCGCATCTGCAGCGGCTGAACGGACTGACCAGCGTGCATCATCTGCGCGCCGGCCAGTCATTGCGCATCCCGGCGCCCGGCGGCGCGGGCGGCACGCGTACAGCGGTCGCAACCGGCGCTGAACACACGGTGCGCAGCGGCGAGACGCTGTCGGAAATCGCGCGCCGCTACGGCACCTCGGCTGCGGCGCTGCAGCACACTAACGGACTGGACAACGCCAATCGCCTGCGCGCGGGCCAGACGCTTCGAGTGCCCGGCGGCGGCGGCGCGACACACGTCGTGAGCCGAGGTGACACGCTCTCCGGCATCGCCGTGCGCTACGGCAGCTCTGCCCACGCCATCGCCGCTGCCAACAGCATGGCTACCGGCGATGTGCTGCGCCCGGGCGCCGAGCTGCGTATCCCGGGGGCCTCCGGGCCACGCCACCATCGCGTGACACGCGGCGAGACGCTGTGGGACATCGCGCGCCAACACGGCACCAGCATCGCCAGCATCGCGGCGCATAACGCCCTGGATGAACAAGGCCTCATCCGGCCCGGCCTGACGCTGGAGATCCCCTGAAGCGCGCTAAACTGTCCTTTTGCTGCCGCGGGACCGACCCATGGCCGACAAGCGACTGCGCAAACGCCAACGTGATCTGGAGAACGCGCCCTGCTATGACAGCTGGCGCGAGATCGCCGCCGAGCTGGACCGCCTCGAGGGCCTCGAGGACTGGCGCGCCGACGACACTTCCGACGATTACGACTATCTGCTCATCAAGGAGCGGCTGGCCGAGATGCGCGCTCTGCGTCAGGCCGGCGCGGTCCGCCACCTCGCCTTCACGCTGAACGAGGGGCTGCACGGCAATATCGGCAATATCGCCAATCCCGCCTTGCACGGTGTGGCGCGCTGCGGCACAAAGTTCCTGATCGAGTCCTACGTCGAGGAAGTCGCGCGCTGCATCGACTACATCTCGGCGGGCGATTTTCCGGACTTCCCGCTCGCCGAAAAGGTGCGCTTCCTCAAGCGCACCGGCACCGTCTTCGGGCGCTCGGGGCTGATGCTCTCCGGCGGCGCCTCACTGGGCATGTTCCATCTCGGTGTGGTCAAGGCGCTGTTCGAGAATGGGCTTTTGCCGCGCGTGCTGTCGGGCAGCTCGGCCGGGTCGATCATCGCGGCAATGGCCTGCGTACGCGACGACGAGCAGCTGCCGGCAATCTTCCAGCGCGACGGCGTGCACCTGGACGCTTTCCAGCGTGTGTCGCTGCGCGGCGTGCTGTCCGGCGGCAGCGTCATGGAGGGCGACGCGCTGGCATCGTGCCTGCAGCGCAACATTGGCGAAGCCAGCTTCGAGCAGGCTTTCGACGCGACCCGACGCATGCTCGGCATTACCGTTTCGCCGGCCGAAGTCAATCAGCAGGGCCGGCTGCTGAACTATCTGACCGCACCGCACGTGCTGATCAACAGCGCCGTACTCGCCAGCTGCGCCATTCCCGGCGTCTTCCCCTCGGTCATGCTCCGGGCGCGCGATTTCAACGGCGACGAGGTGCCCTACATGCCGGCCAAGCGCTGGGTCGACGGCACGCTCTCCGCCGATCTGCCCATGCTGCGCCTGGCGCGGATGCATAACGTCAACCACTACATCGTCAGCCAGACCAACCCGCATGTCGTGCCCTTCCTGCGCGAGCGTGAACGGCTGCAGCGCGGCGTCGTGCCCTGGCTGCGCGAACTAGCCGCCAGCAGTGGGCAGAACGCGCTGAAGGTCACGCGCAAGCACCTTGGGGCCGGCAATGCCGTGCTCGCCCAAGCCTACGGCATCGTGCGGCAGAAGTACTCCGGCGACGTTACGGTCTTTCCGAAGCATTCGCCGCGCCAGCTCATCCGCATGCTGTCGAACCCGACGGCCGAGGAAATCGACGCATACATCCGCGAAGGCGAGCGTGCCACTTGGCCGCGGATGGCGCGTATCCACACGCAGACGCGCATTTCTCGCGCGCTTGAGGACGCCACCGCAAGGTTGAAGACGCATGCGCCCGAGCGTGGCAGCCGCACGCGCGCGCTACGCGCAGCGAGCACTAGCCGCGCACGATGATCGTCGCCGACTTCACGCTGCGCACGGGTCGCCCCGCGCGCGAGTGTCTCTGGTACGCCGCGGACTTCCGCAATCTCGTGGACTGGGACGCCTCCGTGCGCTCGGCCGTCAAGATCACCGAAGGCGGCCTGGGCAGCGGCGCCCGCTTCGAGCTGCGCCTGCGCGCGGGGCTGCGCGAGACGACGATGCACTACGAGATGCTGCGCTTCGCTCCACCGCATACCGCGACACTGCGCGGCGAGGCCAAGGGGGCGACGGTGGTCGACGAGATCCGTGTCGAGCCAGACGGCGACGGCGCGCGCCTGCACTGGCATGTCGAACTGCTGTTGCGCGACGGTCTCGCCGAGCGGCTCGCGCGGCCCTGGCTCATGCACCGCATGCGCCAGGCTGCCCGCCGTCTGGAAGCGGTTCTGCGGCCACCACCGTCGCCACGGCTCGGGCCCGTCGGACGCATCGCCGATCGCATGTTGTTGCCCGGGGCAGCACGCTTCACGCGCCAGGGCTTCGCCGCAGCCAAGCTACCCCCGATCACCGAGCGCGCCGAAGGGCTGCACGTCGCCATCACCGGCGCCACCTCCGGCCTGGGCGAGGCCGCGGCGCTGATGCTCGCCCGCCGCGGCGCGCGACTGAGCATCATCGGGCGCCACGGCGACCGCCTGCGCGCACTAAGCCAGCGATTGCGCGTCGACTCGGGTGCCCGGCCGCGCATCATCGAGGCCGATCTGCTCGATCTCGACGCCGCTGCCCGCGCCGCCGATACCCTCGCCGAGGCCGACACACCGGACGTGCTCATCAACAACGCCGGCGCCATCTTCGCCGAGCGCGGCAAAAGCGCGCAGGGCTTCGAGCGCGCACTGGCGGTCAACCTGCTGAGCCCGCTGCTCATCATGCAGCGACTGGCGCCGACCATGGCGCAGGGCGGCCGCGTCATCAACGTCGTCAGCGGCGGCATGTACCTGACGCCGCTGGACCTCGACGACCTGCAGTTCACGCGCGGGCGCTACGACGGCGCCGTCGCCTACGGTCGCGCCAAACGCGCGCTGGCGCTGATCGGCGCGCTGCGTGCCGCTGACTGGCCACAGCTGGCCGTGCACGCCGTGCATCCCGGCTGGGCCGACACGCCAGGCGTGCAAAGCGCGCTGCCCGGCTTCCGGCGCGTTATGCGGCCCTTTCTGCGCAACGCCAAGCAGGGCGCCGACGGCATGGTATGGCTGGCCCTGGCGGCGCAAGCCGCCGAAACTCGGCGCGGCGTCTGGTTCGACCGGCAGCCGCATATCCTCGACGTGCTGCCCCGAACCCGCCTCGAACGCGACCGGATCGACACGCTTGACCGCCAGATCGACACGCTTGTCGGGCAATGGCTGTCGGCACGGGGGGTTGCGGCCTGACACTCGGTCCAGGTTGCGTGTGCAGCCGTCACGACGACCGTGAGAACCGATGGCCGCCGCTTTCCAAGATACCGCCCGCATCGACGGGGTTCCCCCAGGGAATCACTACGCTCCCAGCACGGCCCGTGGCCGGGCTACCCGCCAGCGGCTGCTTGACGCCGCCGTCGCCGAATTCGGCGAGAAGGGCTTCCATGCCGCTTCGGTCAGCGCCATAACCACCCGGGCCGGAATCGGCCAGGGCACCTTCTATATCTATTTCGCCTCCAAGGACGCGTGCTACGCAGTCGCCGCGGACGCTACCAGCCGGGCGTTGCGCCGAGCGTTGTTACGCGGCTTCGGCAGCCTGAGCCTGGTCGAGAGCCTGCGCGCCAGCTTCGACGCCTACTTCACCTTCTGCGCCGAGCAGCACATGGCCATGCGCGCCCTCGACGAGGCCGCTTTCGTCGCGCCCGATATCTGGTGCGCACACATGGATCGTCTGGTGCACAGCTACGCCGACCTGCTCGATCGCTATGCCCGCCACCGGGGCGAGCACACCGACCGCGACTTCGAGGCACTGGGCATCGTCGGCGCGCTGCAGTCAGCAGCCCGCCTCGTCTCCGAGCGACTGGGCAGTGGCGACGTGGAAGCCGTCACGCGTGGTGCGGATGCTCTGGCGGCGATGCTGCTGGAAGGACTCAGCGACAGCGCCTGATAGCGGCTCAGCGCGCCTCGGCAGGCAGCGCCAACTCCAGCTCGCGCTGCGCCTCACCCAGGCGATAGTCGATACGCAGCGGCACTGTATCGCCGGCCTGCGGCTGCGCCTCCGGCGCCATCAGCATCAGGTGCCGACCGTGCGGCTGCAAGACCACCGTCTCGCCAGGAGCGATGCGCAGGCCATCGAGACGTCGCATGCGCATCATGCCGTCGTCGCCGTGCTCCATCTCGTGCAACTCCACCCGCCCGTAGCGCGGCGAGCTGAATTCCCCCAAAACAACGGGTGCATCGCCACGATTGTGCAGCCGCATGTAGCCGGCAGCATTGTCGGCACCGGGCGGCGGCAGCATCAGGCGTGGCTCGGTGACCTGCAGCCCCTCGTCGACGTCACCCGCACCACCGCAGGCGGCCATCAGCGAGACAAGCAACAGACACAGCAGGGGGAGACGTCGCGACATGCGGGATTCCTCGCTTCGGTTCAGAGACAGGCAGGCAAGCCACTGTCGAGATCGGGGTAACGCCAGTCGAATGCCAGTTCCTCGCGCAGCCGATCGACGCGCAGGCGCTTGCTCTCTTCCATGAAGGACCACATCGCCGAACTCATGCCCTGCCGCGCCTCGCTCGCCGGCAGCGCCGGTGGCTCCGGCAGGCCGAGCAATCGCGCGCAGCGGCAGAAGTAGTCCGTCATCGTCGTCGGGTTGCCGTCGGCGACATTGTAAGCGCCACCGCCGCGGCCTCCATCCAGTATGGCCAGCGCCGCGGCAGCCAGATCATCGGCGTGGATGCGATTGGTCCAGGGCGCCTCCTCGGGCAACAACACCGGCGTGCCCTCGCGCAGCCGCGCTTCAGGCAGGCGGCCCGGCCCGTAGATGCCGGGCACGCGCAGGACCGAAAGCGACACGCCGCCGGCCGCGGCCCAGTCGCCGAGGCGCTGCTCGGCATCGACGCGGCGGCGGGCGCGTGCGGACTTGGGCTGCAGTGGCGCCGATTCGTCGATCCAGGCACCGCCGCAGTCGCCGTAGACACCGGAAGTCGACAGATAGACGAAACGCGTCACCGGCGGCGCGGCAGAGACGAAGCGCGCCACGCGTGGATCGCTATCGCCGTCGCGGGGCGGCGGCGCAAACCAGAGGACGGTGCCGGCCAGCGGCGGCAGCTCGCTGTCCAGATCGGCGCGCACGGCCGTGACACCGGCCGCACGCAGGCGCTCCGCGCTTTGTGCCGAGCGCACGACTCCGGTAGCCTCGCGGCCCTGCTGGTGCAGGCGCTGCGCCACGCGCAGGCCGATGTCGCCGCAGCCAATGATCCAGATCGTATCCATGACCCACCAAGTGTACTTGGGCGACAGCGGGCGCAGCTTCTCCGCATCCCCCGACCAGAGCCTACTCGAGGCCGGCCTAGCCGCCGGCGTGCCCCTGCCCTACGGCTGTAGCAGCGGCAGCTGTGGGGCCTGCCGCTGTCGCCTGGCCGAAGGCAGCGTGCAGGAGGGCGATCAGGCACGCGCGCTGTCCGACGCCGAGCGCACCGCCGGCTACGTACTGCTCTGCCAAGCGCGAGCACGCTCGGACATCCGGCTCGACTGGCGCGCGCCGGCCACCGCCACCGGCCTGCGCCCCGCGACCTGGCCGGTGCGCCTGCAGAGTCGCGACTGGCTGTCGGAGGATGTGCTGCGTGTGATGCTCAAGCTGCCGCGCGGCGAGCAGACCTTCGACTTCCTGCCGGGCCAGTACATCGATTTCCTGCTGGAGGACGGCGGCCGGCGCAGTTTTTCGCTGGCCGCGCCGCCTAACAGCGAGACGCTGGAGCTGCACGTCAAGGTCACGCCTGACGGCCGCTTCGGCCGGCTGCTGGCGGAAGGCCTGCCGGAGCGCGCCATGCTGCGCTTCGAGGGGCCACTGGGCGCCTTCTATCTGCACGACGACGGGCGGCCGCTGGTGTTGGTCGCCGGCGGCACCGGCTTCGCGCCCATCAAGGCCATCATCGAGGGCGCACTAGGCGCAGGTGACCGACGCCCCATGCATCTCTTCTGGGGTGCGCGCGAGCCGGCCGATCTCTATCAGGAGTCGCTGGTTGCACGCTGGCAGGCCAAGCATCCGGGCCTTTCCTTCACGCCGGTCTGCAGCGACGCCGGTGCCGACTGGCCCGGCGCGCGCGGACTGGTGCACGAACAGCTCGCCGCGCTGGGATCGGCCGTCGCCGAGACCACTGTCTATGTCAGCGGCCCACCGGCGATGGTGGCGGCGACCAAGGAGCACGTGCTGTCGGCCGGGCTCGACCCCGACCATCTGCACTACGACAGCTTCGACGACGCCCACGTCACCTGGCCGGAAAAGCCTTGAGGCAGGGCCTGACCCGGCGCTGCAGCCGCGCCACGGCTCCGGCATAGTGGCTTCAAAGCATCCTCGGAGAAGGATCATGCGTTCACTTGCCCTGCTCACCGCGGTGCTCAGCCTCCTGGGCACCGCACCGGCAGCCGCTCTCAGCATCGATATTCCGCGCCCGGAGGCGGCGGATGGGGCTCGCGAAAAAATTACGCCGAGCGGCCTCGCCATCCAGCCCGTGCTGCACGCCGGTGTCCCCGTGCCGCTTGATCTGGGCGTGCAGGTATCGGACTGGCACAGCGCTGGCGACGGCACGGCGGTCTGGTCGCTGACGCTGAACAGCGCCGACGCCAGCTTCCTCGGCCTGCGCCTGAACGCGCCGCAGCTGCCTGAGGGCGCCGAGCTGCGCTTGCTGGGCAAGGACGGGCAACTACGCGGTCCCTATACCAGCGACGACCGCAATGACCGCGGTCAGCTTTGGATTCCGCTGGTGCACGGCGACAGTGCCAAGCTGGAGCTGCGCGCGCCGGCCGCGACGACTTCCGAGGTACAGCTCGGTGCCGTCGAGCTGCACTATGGCCTGCACCCTCTCGACGGCACCGCGCCAGCCACCAAAGCACAGGGCGACGCCGGCGGCTGTCACAACGATGTGGCCTGCCCGCTGGGCACGGACTGGCCGCGCTCCATCCGCAGCACGACACTGCTGATCATCGGCAACCAGCTGGTCTGCAACGGCGTGCTGCTCAACAACACGCGCGACGACGGCGACCCGCTGGTGATCACCGCTGATCACTGCGGCATCCGCGCCGACGATGACGCCGACGGCTTTCCCGCGGAATCGGTCACCGCTGTGTTCAACTTCCAGGCCGAGCAATGCGACAGCACGCGACGCATCGCGCTGGATGACGACATTGAGGGCGCCGAGCTCCTCTTCCGTCACCGGAGCTCCGACACCACGCTGATCCGGCTCGATCGTGCGCCACCGGCCGACTTCAACGCACGCTATGCCGGCTGGGATGCCAGCGGCAAAGGAGCCGCCTCCGGCTCGGGCGTGCACCACCCATCGGGTGATCTCAAGAAGATCAGTCTCTTCGAGCAGCCTTTGTCTGCCAGACGAGTGACCATCTCAGGAGGCGGCACGCGCACCGGCAGCCAGGAAGTCGAGGCCTGGCGCGTGGACTGGGCAGACGGAGTGACCGAACCGGGCAGCTCAGGCTCAGGCATCTGGAATCCGCAGCAGCAGCTGCTGGGCGTGCTCTCGGGCGGCAGCTCGCAGTGCAGCACCGACGGCCTGCTGATCGGCATCGGCGCAGAACCAGAGATCCAGGGCCCGGACTTCTACGGGCGGCTCGCGGTGGCCTTCGACAGTCCCGGCGCGCTGGGCACCCCCTTGCGTTCCTTTCTCGACCCGGCTGCCAGTGGCGCGCGCAGCCTGAACGCACGCGGCGCCGCAGCAGGCGGCCCCGAACCCTCCAACGGAGGCACTGGAGGCAGTGACAGCGGCGGTGGCGGCGCTGCCGGCTTTCTCTCCCTTCTGCTTTTGGGCGCTGCCGCCTGGCGTCACCGCACCTACCGCCGCAGCTTAGGAGACGTAAAGCAATGACCCGCAGCGATCGCGACGAACGCCACAGCCTCGCTTTCTTCCGAGGCTTCCTGCGCAAGCCCGAGGTCGTGGGCTCGGTCATCCCCAGCTCCCGCTTCCTGGAACGACGCGTCGTCGCCAGCTGCGAACTGGGCGAGGCACGCTGCGTCGTCGAGCTGGGTCCGGGCACCGGCGGCACCACCCGCGCGCTG